>JAGYID010000182.1 GCA_018606725.1 Acidobacteriota bacterium | reverse complement strand
TGTCGCGCTTCCGGCCGCAGCGCGCCACCGGCCGGGTGTCTCGCGACGATCTGATGGATGGCAACCCGTTCGTCACGCCGGCCGTCGTCCTGGCGCGCGACCGCCTGCGCCCCGGGGATCGCTTCGACGAGAGCCTGCCGGCGCACGAGGACTATGACCTGTGGCTGCGGCTGGCGCGCGACCGCGCGCTCGTTTTCGTGGCGCGCCCGACCGTCATCGTGCGCCGCCGCCGCGGCTCGCTGAGCGGCGGACTGCGGGTCATGGCGTCCACGGCCATCGCCGTACTGGAGAGGGAGATGAACGAGGCCAGCGGCCCGACGGGCGGCGGTCACCGTACGGGGGCGAATCAGCCGGCCGACCTGCCGACCCCCGCGGAGCGCCGGCGCCGGCTCGGCCGGCTGTGGCACGAGCTGGCGTATGCCTGTCTGGTCGAGGACGACGCCGGCGCTGCGCGCGCGGCGCTGCGCCAGTCGATCGGCCGGTTGCCGTTGCTGGCCAAGAACTATATCTATTGGGGCATGAGTCTCCTGCCCCGATTGCTGCGCCGCGCGGTCTTTCCGCGCGCCGGCGGAGCGTCGGCCCCCGCCGCCAATGACGGGAGACGCTGAGCGTGGGATTCGTCCGGCAGGTCCTGTTCACCTACACCGTGCGGGTCGTCATGATCCCGGTCGGGCTGCTGTACGCGGTAATCAACGCCCGCTGGCTGGGACCTCAAGACTTGGGAATCCTCAGCGCGATCGGGGCGTTCATGGGCGTGGCCTCCCACATCGGGAACCTGGGATTGCCGACCGCGGTGACGCGCTGCGCCGCCGCCTCGCCGGAGCGCACCCCGGCGCTGGTCGCCAACGCGCGCCTGACCGGCGCCATCGCGGGGTTGGGCGCATTTGCGGCCCTGTTCGGACTGTGCCGTCTGGCGCCGGGCTTTCTCGGGGCGATGCCGCCGTCGCTGCTGCTGCTGGCGGCGTTGACCATGCCGATGACCTTCGGCTCGGCGCAGCTGCAGGCGATCCTCCTCGGGCGGCAGCGGATCCGGAGCTACAGCCTGTTGGAGGCGCTCGGCCGGCTGCTGAATCTGATGGCCAGCGCGCTGGTGCTGGTGGTCCTCGGCCTGGGCCTGCGCTCGCTGGTCGTGGCGACGCTCCTTCTGGCGCTCCTGCAGTTCGTCAACTACCAGGTCGCCCTGTGGCCCGAGTCCCGCCACTGGCGGCCCGACCTGCCGCTGCTGCTCAGCCTCGGGGGCTTCTCGTCGCGCGCCTACCTGACGGCGCTCCTGACCTTCCTGGTTCTGCGCAGCGACATCGTGCTGCTCAACGCGCTGCGCGGGCCGGCGGAGACGGGGGTCTACAGCGTCGCGGCGCAGATCGCCGACTTCCTGCTGCTGCTGCCGGGCGTCGCCGGCACGCTCCTGGCGCCGCGCATCGCGGCGCGCGGCGATGACCCCGGCAGCGCCGGGCTCACCGCTGCGGTCTGCCGCCACGCCGTGCTGGCGGTGACCGCCGCCTGCATCGCGGTCGGGGCGGCGGCGCTGTGGGCGGTGCCGCTGCTGTTCGGGCCGGCGTACCTGCCGGCGGTGCGGGCGCTGTGGATCCTCCTGCCGGGTGCCTGGTGCATGGCGCTGCAGTACGTCCTGTCGAACGATCTCAGCGGTCGCGATTACCCGGCGGTGCTGCCGGCGGCCGCGGCGCTGGCGCTCGCGGTCAACGTCGGTCTCAATCTCCTGTGGCTGCCGCGCTACGGCTTCACCGCCGCGGCGGTCTCCAGCAGCATCGCGTATCTGATCTCGTTCCTGGTGATCGCCGGCTACTGGCTGCGTCGGTTCAAGGAAATCCGCCCGGCGTCGCTGTTCCTGCTCGAACGCGACGAGTGGCGCGGGCTCGCCGGGCGGCTGCGGACCGCCCTGTGGCCGCCGGCCGTGGCGCGCAGCGGCCTGTTGCCATGAACCCCGCCGTCGCCGCCCGCCGCCTGCTGCACCGGGCCGCCTGCCGGGCCGCCGGCCTGTGCCGCCGGGTCGCCGAGGCGGCCTGGCGCCCGCCGCACGAGGACGCCGCCGACGCCTGGCGGCGGGCCGACGGCGACCGCACCCTGCGCCTGCAGTACGACCTCGAGCCGGGGTCGCTGGTCTTCGACATGGGCGGCTACGAAGGGCAGTGGGCGAGCGACATCCACGCCATGTACCGCTGCCGCGTCGAGGTGTTCGAGCCGGTGCCCGAGTACGCGGCGCGCATCACGGCGCGCTTCCGGCGCAATGACGCCATCCGCGTCCACCCCTTCGGGCTGGCCTCTCGCACCGGCGAGGCGCGCCTGACGCTGGCCGGCGACGCGTCGTCGTTGTTCGGGCGGCCCGGCGCGCGGCTCGTGCGGCTGGTCGAGGCGGCATCGTTCCTGCGCGAGCGCGGCATCGAGCGGATCGATCTTATGAAGGTCAACATCGAAGGCGGGGAGTACGACCTGCTCGAGCACCTGCTCGACGCCGGCCTGATCGGGCGCATCCGCGACATCCAGGTTCAATTCCACGACTGCCTGCCGGACGCGGCGGCGCGCATGCGGCGGATCCAGGAACAGCTCGCCGCCACCCACCGCCGCACCTGGCAATACCCGTTCGTCTGGGAGAACTGGCGCCTCGCGACGGCGTGAGCCCGGGCGTCGCGGGACAGGGCGGGTTCGCCGTGTCAGCCGCCGGCCGCGAACCGCCGGGCGATCTCCGTCATGCGGGCGCGATTGGCGCCGAAGTCCGAGTAGCCGACCCGCGAGGCCGACCGGAAGTCGATCCGCCCGGCGTCGTCGTCGATCAGGAACTCGACGTCGTCGACGAAGCCGAAGGCGCGGGAGCGGAACTCGGCTCGCAGGTAAGCACCATCGTCGGCGACGACCGCGGCGCCGGGCATTCCGCCCAGCACCGCGAGCAGCCGCCGCTTTCCCTCCGCCATCCCTCCCTGGTAACGCAGCGGCTCCATCGCCCGCCCGCCGCCGGCATCCTCCGACGACGCCACGCAGTTGGGCGACGCGGGGCACGGCGCCAGTCGGCCCCCGATCACTCCGGAGGCCCGCGGTCCGACCCGCCGGGAATAGAGCCCGAGACCCGCCAGCAGCAGAACGGGAGCCACGATCAGGAGCGCGATGACGAGGGCGGCGGCTTTCATGGCGCCCGGCGCGACTGGAGCTTGACGACGACGGTGTTCTTCTCGAACGCCAGCGCGGTGCCGTACGGCTGCGACAGGCTCTGCAGCCGGTCGAAGATCGCCCGCGCCGCGGCCGGCGGGGCGGGCCGCGGCACGCCGCTCCGGGTGAGCCGCTCGCCGTAGCGCAGGTCGACCGGGTGGAGGCGGAGCTCCGACAGCCGGCCCTCCTCCCAGCGGCCGACCATGACGAACGACTGGAAGACCCGCTCGTCGTTGAAGGTCGTCGCGTTCACCAGGGCGTTCAGATCGGCGTCGGTCGCCTTCGCCGGGTCGCCGAACGCGGCCGCCAGCAGATCGCGGCTCTGGTCGTACAGATCGGCGGACACCGGCTCCATCATGTCGCCCCAGAAGAAGTTGCTGAGCCCGTACAGGATTGGGCGTCCCTTGTAAATCTCCACCGGGCCGATCAGGTGCGAGCCGTGCACCAGGAAGACATCGGCGCCGGCGTCGATGGCCGCGTGCGCCAGGACCGGGAGGAAGTCGCCCGGCTGATCGCAGTCGATGGCGGTTTCGTGCGCGTGGATGGTGGCGACCAGGAAATCGGCGTGCTGCTTGCCGAGCCGGATGCTCTTGAGGATCTCGGCGAGGTCGACGGGGTTCATGTCGTAGTGGTATCCGGGCGCGTCCCCGAGTCGGAACGGCAGGTCGAACACCTTCAGCTCGCGCGGCGGGTCCGGCTCCACCGCGGCCTTGGCCGGGGCCGGCGTCGGTGCCGGGTAGCCGCCGCAGCGGCCGGTCGCGGCGTCCAGCGGCGCCTTGACCTGGCTGAGGGCCCGCATCATCGGCGCCGTGACGATGGTCGTCCTGGTCGTCCGCAGGGCGCTCAGGCCCGGGCGGCCCGGGGCGCGCCCGGCCGGCGGCAGCGCCACCGCCTCGTCGCTGAACGACGAGGCCATCGACACCAGCGCGAGCCGCCCGAGCTCGGTCTGC
>JAGYID010000026.1 GCA_018606725.1 Acidobacteriota bacterium | reverse complement strand
CAACATCATCGCCATCCGGCCGATGAAGGACGGCGTCATCGCCGACTTCGAGCACACCGAGAAGATGCTCGACTACTTCATCAAGAAGGCGCACAACCGGAGCCTCGGCGTGCGCCCCCGCATCGTCATCTGCGTGCCGTCGGACATCACCCAGGTGGAGAAGCGGGCGGTCAAGGACTCGGCGTACAGGGCCAAGGCGTCGGAGGTGTACCTCGTCGAGGAGGCGATGGCGGCGGCCATCGGCGCCGGGCTCCCGGTGACCGAGCCGACCGGCAACATGATCGTCGACATCGGGGGCGGCACGACCGACGTGGCGGTGATCTCCATGGCCGGAATCGTCTACTCGCGCTCGGTGCGCATCGCCGGCAACCGGATGGACGAGGACATCATCCAGTACATCAAGCGCAAGTACAACCTTCTGGTGGGGGAGCGCACCGCCGAGGAGATCAAGATCAACATCGGCTCGGCCTTCCCGCTCGACGAAGAGCTGACCATGGAGATCAAGGGCCGGGACCTGGTGGAGGGGATCCCGAAGACCCTGGTGATCTCGGACGAGGAGATCCGCGAGGCGCTGTCGGAGACGGTGTCCAACATCATTGAGGCGGTGCGCGTGGCCCTGGAGCAGACGCCGCCGGAGCTGTCGGCCGACATCGTCGACAAGGGCATCGTGCTCACCGGCGGCGGTTCGCAGCTCAAGAATCTCGACAAGCGCCTTCGCGAGGAGACCGGCCTTCCCGTCTCGATGGCGGACGACCCGCAGGCCTCGGTCGTGCTCGGAACGGGGAAGATGCTGGATGACTTCAACCTCCTGCGCAAGATCGCGATCGACTGACCCGCAGGGCGGGCTTCACGCGTCGGACGCCGGGCGCCCGAGGTAACGTCATGGCCAGCCCGCTGGCGGAGCGCAGGCCGTTCCTGCTCCTGCTCGTCCTCCTGACGTTCAACCTCATCCTGATGTCGTCGCGCGTTCGCGGCGCCGGCGCGGCGGAGCGCTCCATGCTCCAGCAGGCGGTCCTGACGCTCGTTTCGCCGGTCCTCAAGGTCACCACCTGGGCGGCGGGCGGCGCGGCCTCGCTGTGGCTCGCCTACATCGATCTTCGCGGTGTGCGTGATGAGAATCTCCGGCTGCACGACGATCTCGACCGCCTCGGGTCGGAGGCGCGCCAGTCCGAAGAGGCCCGCCTCGAGGCGGCGCGGCTGAGGGACCTGCTGGATCTGAAGGAACGCGTCGAATATCCGTCCGTTCCGGCGCGGGTCATCGGCAGGGACACCTCGCGGATGACCGTCCTCCTCGACCGCGGCGCCGGTCAGAGCCTCAAGGTCAACAATCCGGTGGTCACGCCGCGCGGAGTCGTCGGCCGGATCATCGAAGCCGCGTCCGGCATCAGCAAGGTGCAGACGATTCTCGACCCCAACTCGGGGGTGGCGGCGCTGATCCAGCGGACCCGCGTCCAAGGAATCGTCGTGGGTGAAGGGGAGCGCGGGCTGCGCATGGAATACGTCAGCGAGCTGGCCAGCGTCGAGGTCGGCGACGTGGTCGTCACCTCGGGCCTCGACCTCATCTATCCGAAGGGCGTCGTCATCGGCGTGGTCAGCTCCATCGGCGAAGGGGAGGGGCTCACCAAGATCGTCCGGGTGCGGCCCGAGGCCGATCTGCGGCGACTCGAGGAGGTGCTGGTTCTGCGCAAGCCGGAGGGCGGGCCGGGAGAGGAGCTGCCGTGAGGCTCGCGCGCGGCGCCCTGGCGCTGGTTGTCGTCGCCCTTGCCGAGGCGCTGCTGGCGAGCTATCTGCCGGGCGTAGCCCGCTATTGCGACCTGTTCACCATCCTCGTGGTCTACTATGGCCTGACCTCGCCCCCGCCGGTGGCGATGCTGGTGGGAGCCGGCACCGGTCTGGTGGAGGACATCCTGCTCGGCACACTCATCGGCATGAACGGCTTCAAGAAGACGCTTCTCGGATACCTGGTCGGCACCGTCGGCTCTCTGTTCATGCTCAACCAGACGATCCCGCGCTTTGGCATCCTCTTTCTGGCGACCTTCCTCGACCCGCTGGCCGAGCTCGGCCTGTCGGCCGCCCTCGGCCGGAGCTTCGTCTTTCCGGGGTTGCTCCACCTCGGGGAACGGGCCCTCGGGACCGGCATCGTCGGGCTGCTGTTCTTCTGGCTCGCGGCCCGCCTTCCCTGACGCCCATGTCGTATCGCCCCGCATTCAAGGACTCGCAGGACTACTACGAAGCGCGCCGCATGAACGTGCGCCTGACGTTCATCCAGGTCGTCCTCGGCGCGGTGCTGCTGGTCTATCTCATGTCGTTCTGGTACCTGCAGGTCGTCAAGTTCGAGGACTACCGCCGCCTGTCGGACAACAACGCCCTCCGGCGCGTGACGCTGGCGCCGCTGCGGGGCGTCATCGCCGATGTCGAGCACCGGGTCCTGGCCAACAATCGCATCGCCTTCAACGTCCGCCTCCAACGCGACAAGGCCACCGATCTCAACGCGCTGCTGCCGAGGCTCGCCGCCCTGCTGCGCACCGACGAGAAGGTCCTGCGGGATCGGCTCGCGAAGGCGCGCAACCGGCCCAAGTTCGAGCCGGTGATCCTGAAGGAGGACGTCGATCTGGCGGAAGCTGCCTACATCGAATCACGCCGCCTGGAGCTGCCGATGCTGTCGGTCGAGGTGGAGTCGCGCCGCAGCTACGTGCATGGGCCGCTGGCGGCGCATGCGATCGGCTACGTGGGTGAGGTCAGCGAGAAGGAGATCAAGGACCGGCCGGCGATCGGCTACGAGCTGGGCGACATCGTCGGCAAGGCCGGGCTCGAAACTCAGTATGAGTCCGATCTGAAGGGCGAGAAGGGCTGGAAGCAGGTCGTCGTCAACAGTCTCGGGCGCGAGATTCAGGAAATCGACGAGGGGCGCAAGCCGACCCCCGGCCGGGCGCTGTCGCTGACCGTCGACCTCGATCTTCAGGAGGCGCTCGAGCGGGCCTACGGCGAGGAGGCCGGATCGGCGGTCTTCCTCGACCCGAACAGCGGCGCCGTCGTGGCGATGATCTCCCGGCCGGCGTTCGACCCGAACGTGTTCGCGCACCGCTTCTCGCAGGACACCTGGCAGGCGCTGTCGGAGGATCCGCGCCATCCCCTGCAGGACCGTGCGACCCAGTCGAAGTTCGCCCCCGGCTCGGTGTTCAAGATCGTCATGTCGATTGCCGCTCTCGAGGAGGGGGTCGCGCTGCCGACCCGCATCGATCACTGCACCGGTGGCTGGCGCTTCGGGGACAAGACGTTCCAGTGCTGGGCGATCCGCAAGGGCGGGCACGGCTGGCTGGACATGCGGCAGGCGATCATCCAGTCCTGCAATGTGTATTTCTATCACCTGGGCAACGACATGGGCATCGAGCGGATCTCGCGCTGGGCGCACCAGTTCGGTTTCGGCCAGAAGACCGGCATCGACCTGCCGCACGAGGATTCGGGGACCATGCCGGATCCAGACTGGAAACGGGCCTACTTCAAGCGCGATCCGGTCTGGCATCCCGGGGAGACCATCTCGGTGTCGATCGGCCAGGGTGCGATCGAGGCGACGCCGTTGCAGATGGCGGTGTTTGCCTCCGCCATCGCCAACGGTGGCCGGGTCTACCGGCCGCACCTGATCGGCGCGCGCGAGATCCGCGAGGGGGTCGAGGAGGAGAACGGCGCCGATTTCCTGGTCCGGACGGTGCCCCTGCAGAAACGGACGCTCGAGGTGATCCGCGACGCCATGTGGGGCGTGGTCAACGACGAGGGGACGGGGGCGCGGGCGCGCATCGCCGGACGCGACATCTGCGCCAAGACCGGCACGGCGCAGGTCTTCAAGGGGTCGCGCGACGTGGACGCCGACAAGTTGCCGAAGGAGCGGCGCGACCACGCCTGGTTCGTCGGCTTCGCGCCCAAGGACAATCCGACCATCGCTTGGGCGGTGTTCGTGCAGAACGGCGGGCACGGCGGAACGACCGCGGCGCCGATCGCCCGCGCCGTCCTCGAGCGCTACTTCGAGAAGCAGGATCTGCGACAGGGGGTGCAGCAGCTTGCAAGCGCGGCGCTATCTCGCTAGCTTCGACTGGCTCCTCCTGGGGTCGGTCCTCATCGTCTGCGCCGTCGGCGTGGGAGTCATCTACTCCGCCACCGTCGGCACGCCGGTGTCGGGCGCCTTCCACAGGCAGGTCCTCTGGCTGCTGCTCGGACTGGTGCTCATGCTGCTCGCGCTGGGCATCGACTACCACACGCTGGCGGAGTTCTCCTACGTCTTCTACGGTCTGGGTCTGCTGCTGCTCGGCCTGACTCTCCTGTTCGGCAGGATCGTGAACGCCAGCAAGTCGTGGCTCGGCGTCGGGGGCGCGCAGTTTCAGCCCTCCGAACTGGCGAAAGCGGCGACCATCCTGATGCTGGCGGCCTTCCTCGGCCGGGAACAGAGCCGCGGCGGCCTGGGGATGGCGAGATTCGCGGCCATCAGCGGCATCATCGGCATGCCGGTCCTGCTGATCATGCTGCAACCGGATCTCGGCACCGCTGTGACCTTCGCGCCGCTGCTGGCAGGCGTCACCTTCATCGCCGGCATCCGCGTGCGCACGCTGGTGATCCTCGCGCTCATCGCCATGCTGGCGCTGCCGATCGTCTGGGGCCACCTGAAGCCGTATCAAAAGGAAAGAGTCAAGACGTTCGTCGAACCAACGCGGGATCCGAAGGGGGCCGGTTACCAGCTGATCCAGTCGCTGATCGCGGTGGGCTCAGGCGGCATCCTGGGCAAGGGGTTCCTGGCGGGGACGCAGGGACAGCTCCAGTTCCTGCCGGAGCAGCACACCGACTTCATCCTGGCGGTCCTGGCGGAGGAGCGCGGTTTCATCGGATCGATGTTCGTCCTGGCCCTCTATTTCATGATCATCTACCGCTGCCTGGCGACGGCGCGCGCCGCCCGCGACCGGCTCGGGGTGTTCCTGGCGGTCGGCGTCGTGTGCGTGTTCGGCGGGCAGGCGCTGCTGAACATCGGGGTGGTCGTCGGACTTCTGCCGACGACCGGCGTGCCGCTGCCGCTCATGAGCTACGGCGGCTCGTCACTGGTCAGCACCCTCCTCGGCATGGGCCTCGTCCTGAATGTCTGGATGCGGCGCCTGGTCAACTGAATGCGCGAGATCCTGGTCGACAGCGTCACGGCCGAGACCCGCATCGCCCTCCTCGAGAACGAGCTGGTCACCGAATTGTTCGTCGAGCGCCCGGCGGACCGCGGCACGATGGGCAACGTCTACAAGGGGCGCGTGTCGAGCGTCCTGCCGGGGATGAACTCGGCGTTCGTCAACATCGGTCTGGATCGCGACGCCTTTCTGTACGTCGAGGACGTCGTCGGTAGAGCCTGGGACGACGAGCTGCCCGCGCAGAGCCCCGAAGCGCCTCCGGACCCCGCCGCTCTGCCCGAGCCCGCGGCTCCGCCGCCGCGCATCGAGGATCTCCTGACCGAGGGGCAGGAGATCGTCGTGCAGGTGACCAAGGACCCGGTCGCTCACAAGGGCGCGCGGGTCACCACGCAGATCTCGCTCGCCGGCCGCTTTCTCGTTTACCTGCCCGGGGTCGCGCACGTCGGGGTGTCGCGCAAGATCGAGGATGCGGTGGAGCGGGATCGGTTGCGGGAGGTCGCGGCAGGCGCCCTGGACGGGCTCGGCCTGGGGGGCGGCTGCATCGCCCGCACGGTCGGCGCCGGGCGGGCCCCGGACGAGTTCGTCGCCGATGCCCGCCAGCTCGGCGCGACCTGGGAGGAGATCCGCTCCCGCGCCGCCGAGAAGGCCGCGCCGGCCCTGCTCTACCAGGAGGTGGGCGCGCTCGGCCGGGTCCTGCGCGATGTTCTCAACGACGAGGTCGAGCGGGTGCTGGTCGACTCGCGCCGGGCGCTGGATGAGGCGCTGGCGTTCGTGGATCGCGTCCACCCGGCGATGCGATCCAGGTTCGGGCTGTACGAGGGGCACGCCCCGATCTTCGAGGCCCACGGGATCGAGGCGCAGATCGAGAAGGCGCTGCGCCCCCGCCTCTGGCTGAAATCCGGCGGCTCGATCGTCATCAATCAGACCGAGGCGCTGGTCGCCATCGATGTGAATACCGGCAAGTACGTCGGCACCCGGCGCCTCGAGGAGACGATTCTCACGACCAATCTCGAGGCGGTCCGGGAGATCGTCCGGCAGATACGCCTGCGCGATCTGGGCGGGATCATCGTCATCGATTTCATCGACATGACGGAGACGGCCAGCCGCGAAGAGGTGGTCCGGGCGCTGGAGCAGGAGATGCGGCGCGACCGTTCGAAGTCGCGCATCCAGCCGATCAGCCCATTCGGGCTGGTGGAGATCACCCGCCAGCGGACCAAGCGCAGCCTGGAGCGGATCCTCTGCCGGCCCTGTCCGGACTGCGGCGGCTCCGGGCGCGTCAAGTCCCCCGAGACGGTGTGTTTCGAGGTTCGGCGGGCCCTGCGGCGGGAGGGGGCGCCGCCCGGCGTCCGGTTCTCGGTGCGGGTACACCCGGATGTCGCGGCGTTGCTCGAGGTCCAGCGCGCCGCGCCCGCGACGGGCGACCCCGGCCCGGACGGCCTGCGCGTGCTGGCCGACCCGTCGCTGTCCAGGGACAGCTTCAGGCTCGAACCGGTCTGACGGATCGCGACGCGCCGGGCGGGTCGGGGGCGGTCAGCGCGCCCGCCGCGCCGGCGCTTCCTCCGCTGGCAGGATCAGGACGACCTCGGTGCCGCGGCCCGGGGCGGTGTCGATGCGGATGGAGGCGCCGTGCTCCTCGGCGATCTTCCGGACGATGGACATGCCGAGCCCGGTGCCGTGCGGCTTGCCGTGGGAGAAGAACGGCTCGAAGACGCGGCGCCGGACTTCTTCGCTCATGCCGCAGCCGGTGTCGCGGACGCCCATCTGCCAGCCGCCAGCGGCCCGGGCGACGCGCAGCGTGAGCGTGCCGCCCCCGGGCATCGACTCGATGGCGTTGGCGACGAGATTGTGAAGCAAGCGCAGCATGCGCTGCCCGTCGACCGAGGCGCGGGCCGTCCCGTCGAGCTCCGTTGTCAGAGTGATGCCGGCGGCGGCGAGGCGCGGAGCGAGCGGCTCGAGAGTCTGACGCACCAGGTCGGCGAGCCCGATGCGGGCGCGCACCAGGGCCGGCGCCTCGGTCGAGAACTGCAGCAGATCGCCGATCAGGGCGGTCAAGCGGTCGATCTCGCTGATGATGGTGCCCAGGTGCTGCCGCGCCGGGTCGCCCTCCGCGGCGCGCTCGCGCAGCAGGTCCGCCAGACCGCGGACGCCCGCCAGTGGACTCCGCAAGTCATGCACGATGGCGCGCGCCATGCGCCCCATGACCAGGGTGCGCTCGGTGCGTACCCGATCCTCGACCAGCCTGGTGTTCTGGATCGCCACGGCCGCGAGGCCGGCGAGAGCTTCGAGGAGCGGCAGGTCGGGCTGGTGCTGGGGCAGGGGACGGCGGCTGTCCAGGTAGACGACGCCGATCACGTCCTGGCGCACCGCCAGAGGCAGGCAGAGGATCGCCTGCAGGCGGAGGCGGACGATGCTGGCGGTGAGCGAAACCCCCGATTCGCCGCCGAGCCGGTCGCGGTAGACCGGCATCCCGGTGCGAGCCACCTCCTCGGCGACCGACAGGCTGACCTCAATAATCGGTCCGTTCTCGCGACCGGAGCGCCAGGGCACGAGGGAATCGCCCTCGCGCAGGAACAGGTACCCCCGTTGCGCGCCCGAGAACCGCACCGCCCCCTCCACGACGCGATCCAGGACTTCGTCGAGCGCCAGCGATGACGTGATGGTGCGCGCGACCTCCACGAGCGTGACCAGGCGATCCGGATGTTCGGGGACCCGCCCGTCGTCCGCCAGGAACCTGATCTGCACCGGGCAGGCCGGCGCCAGATCGATGCGCATTCCGTCGGCGAGCGCGGCTCCGTCCTGCGGCACCGTCCGCCCGTCGACGCGGAGTTGGAGTCCGGGGCGACCCGGAACGAGCCGGTGCGCGCCGCCCAGCAGGACGATCTGCGCGTGGTGGGGAAAAATCCCGGGATCGGTCAGGGTCAGGTCGGAGCCGGGATCCGATCCGATGCGGAACGGCGCGGCTCCGACCGCGACGCGGCGGGTGCCTTCGGATGGGTCGTGGATTTCCAATGCGACGGCAGCGGGCGACACGAACCCTCCGGGCGAAGCGCCGGAAGGCAATATGAGGCGGCCGGAGAGGGGACGCAAACCGCCGCCGCCGCGGTTGCGAAAGTGGAATCAGGCCGGACGGCGCGCCTTGCGCTCCCTTTGCCGCAGCCTCGCCCGCCGGCGTTCCAGGGCCTCACGCTGGCGGCGGCGCGCGTCGCGGCCGTCCGGGAGCAGGCGCGGCACCGGCGTCGGCTGCGCGTTGGCGTCGAGCGCCACCATGGTCACGTAGGCGGTGCAGCAGTGCGCCTGCCGCCCGGAGAGTGGATCCTCGGACAGCACCTTGACGCCCACCTCCATCGAGGTGCGGAACGCGGCGTTGACCGAGGCGTAGAGCTTGAGGATGTGTCCTTGGCGCACCGGTGCCCGGAAGGTGAGGGAATCGACCGAGGCGGTCACCACGTTCGTGCGGCCGTGCCGCGTGGCGGCGATCGCCGCGGCCTTGTCGATGAGCGCCATGACGCGGCCCCCCCAGGCGTGACCGTACTGGTTGGTATCCTGAGGGAGGACGATCTCGGTCATCTCGACGCGCGAGGCGCGCGCCGATTTCGACGGCGGACGGCGGTTCATGGTGGCTCTCCGGATGCCGGCCGGCGTCGCGGCCCGGCGGGGCGCAGCCTACCACACCCGGGAACGACGGCGTTCCGAGAGGAGAAGGGCACATGCCCGGAGGGGGCGGTGATTGCGGGCTCTTGACAGGGCGCGAATGCGTGGGCTAGAGTGCGCCCGTCTAATTGAGATTGAGTCGCAATCACAATCACTCGAGGGGATCCCCGGATGCGCGAACGCTCCGCAGCCGCACTGTTGGCCGGACTCGTTGCGCTGACCGCGCTCGCCGCGGCGAAAGCCATGGTGACGGCAGGCGCGGCGCCCCGGGCCGTCACGGCCACGCCGGCTCCGAGCCTCGCCGCCCCGACGACCACCCGGGCACGTTTCCTGATGGGCACGCGGCTGGTGGTGACGCTCCCCGGCGCCGTCGCGGATGAGGTCTTCGATCAGGCCTTCGCCGAGGTGGCGCGTCTCGAGCGGGTGCTGAGCAACTGGGATTCCGACAGCGAGCTGTCGCGCCTCAACCGGGCGGCGGCCGATGGCACGGTGCGTTGCTCGGACGATCTGTTCGTCGCGGTGAGCGCCGCGCGGCACTGGGCTGAAATGACGGGAGGCGCGTTCGATCCCACCGTCGAACCGCTGGTCAGGCGCTTCGGGCTGCGCGGCGATGAGGGGCGCCTGGAGCCGGCGCGCCAGGGCCTCGCCGGCTCCGGCGCCGCCGCGCCTGCGGACCGACCAAACGACGGGCCCGTCGGCTGGCAGCATCTTCATCTGGATCCCCTCACCCGCTCCATCCGGTTCGATGCCCCCGGGGTTGGCATCGACCTCGGCGGGATCGGCAAGGGGATCGCCCTGGACGCCGCCGCCCGGGTCCTCGGTGAGCGCGCCATTCGCGCGGCGCTGCTGGACTTCGGCGGTCAGGTCCTGGCAACCGGTTCCGGCCCGGGCGGCGCCTGGCCGGTCGGCATCGCCGGCCCCGGTGACCGCGACAGCGCCGCCTTGTGGATTGTCCTACGCGGCTCGTCTCTGGCGAGCTCGGGGAACGGCGAACGCAGTGGCCCGGACGGCCTGGGGCACATCCTCGATCCGGCCCGCGGCGCGCCGGCCGGATACGCGGGGACGGTCACCGTGCTGGCCCCGGACGCCACCGCCGCCGACGCCCTGTCGACGGCGCTCTTCGTCATGGGACCTGACAGGGGGCTCCCCTGGGCGGAGCAGCATGGCATCGGGGTCCTGTATCAGTGGCCCGCCGCGGACGGGACCGCGGTGCGCCGGTTGAGCCGGAACTTTCCGGCGTTTTCGGAGGGCGGCCCGGCCGCCGAAGGGAGGACACCATGAGTCGCATCGAACCGGGGAACAGCCTGACGCGGGGGATCGCCGCCCGGGCGCTCGCGGCGGTTCTCGCCGCCGTGTTCCTCGTCGCGGCGCCGGCCGCCGCCAGCGCCGCCGAGACATCCGACCGATCGATGGAGCAGCGCCTGGCAGTCCTCGAGGCCCAGATCGCGGCGCTGCGCGCGGAGCTCGCGGCGCTGCGGGCCGGCGGGCCGGTCCCGTCGGGGCCGGCGCAGGCCGTCGCCGGGCTGGAAGCGAAAATCGACGCGCTGTCCGCGGAGGTGGAGAGACTGAGGCTCGGGGCGGCGGCCGGACCGCCGGCCGGGGGCTCCGCGCTCGGCTTCGGTCCGGCGGCCTCGAAGGTCTACGCGGCGAAACCGGGCGTCTCGATCGGCGGCTACGGCGAGCTGCTGTACCAGAACTTCAATCAGACGGCCGACGACGGCTCGCGCTCGTCCGCCGTCGATCCCGACTTCGCGACCGATCGCGCCGATTTCCTGCGGGCGGTGCTCTACTTCGGCTACAAATTCGACGACCGCTTCGTGTTCAACTCCGAGATCGAATTCGAGCACGCGGTGGCCGGGGACGGGGAGCCCGGCGAGGTCGCCGTGGAGTTCGCGTACATCGACTACCGGGCCACCAAGGCGCTCGGGGTGCGCGGCGGGCTGGTGCTGGTGCCGCTCGGGTTCATCAACGAGCTTCACGAGCCGCCGATCTTCCTCGGCGCCACCCGCCCCGAGGTCGAGCGCTTCATCATCCCGACCACCTGGCGCGAGCTGGGCGGCGGCATCTACGGCGAGACGCGGCGCCTCTCCTGGCGCGCCTACCTGGTCACCGGCCTCGATGCCTCCGGATTCAGCGGCGCCGGGTGGATCCGTGGAGGGCGGCAGGAGGGAGCCGAGGTGACGGCGGCCGACTTCGCCCTGACCGGGCGGCTCGACGTCACCCCGGTCATCGGCCTGCTCCTGGGCGCCTCGGCCTGGACCGGCGACAGCGGGCAGGCCGATCCGGCGCTCGGGGGTGCCCGGACGACCCTCTGGGACGTCCATGGGCAATGGAACTGGCGCGGTCTGCATCTGCGCGCCCTGTATGCGCAGGGCACGCTCGACGAGGCCGCCGCGGTCAGCCAATCGGTCGTAGAGGCCGTCGGCTCGGTCGCCGTCGGTTACTACGCCGAGGTCGGCTACAACCTCCTGGCGCGGCGCAGGGGCGCGGGCAGCGAACTGAGCCCGTTCGCCCGTTTCGAGTCGCTCGACACCCAGAAGGAGACCGAAGCCGGTTCGCCGGCCGCCGACCGCGCCAACGACAGGACAGTGCGCACGCTGGGGATCTCCTGGAAACCGATCCCGGCCATCGCCCTGAAGTTCGATTTCCAGGATTTCGGCAATACCGCCGGCACGGGCGTCGATCGCTTCAACTTCGCGCTCGGCTACCTGTTCTGATGCGCCGCCGGACCTGCATGATCGCGGTCCTCCTGGCGCTGCCGCCGGCGCCGGCCACGGCCCGGGTTCTCATGGATCAACAACAGGCGCTGCGGGCGGCGTTCCCCCCGCCGGCGGCGGTGGAGCGGCGGACGCTGTATCTCGATCCGGATCAAGTGCGGCGCGCCGCCGCGCTGGCGGAGGTGCCGGTCGACAGCCGCGTCGTGACGTATTACGTCGCCTCCACCGGCGCCTCGGCGAACGGGGCGATCCTGGGGTATGCCTACTTCGACACGCACCTGGTCCGCACGCTGCCGGAGTCGGTCATGATCGTCATCGGGCCCGATGATCGGATCCGGCGCATCGACATCCTGTCGTTCGACGAGCCGGACGATTACTTCCCGAAGGATCGCTGGCGGGAGCAGTTCCCCGGGCGCCGGCTGGACGACGACCTGGCGCTCGGCCGGGGCATTCGCACGCTGACCGGCGCGACGCTGTCGGCCCGCGCGGTGACCCAGGCGGCGCGGCGCGTCCTGGCCCTGCATCGACTGTTCGTCGCCGCGGTCGAGCCCGCGGGCGCCGCCGCGACCCCGATGCCGGCGGGCGCCGGCCCGGCGGGCTCTCCCGGATCGGGACCGGGGCCGGCGCGCACACCATGAGCCGCGCCGAGGCGGCCCTGCTGCACGCCGGCACGTGGCTGACGGCCGCCTCGGGCGTCGTCTATTTCTGGATGAAGTCCGTGATGCAGGGGAGCGACCCGTTCTCGGCGCTGCATCATCCCTGGCAGCCGCAGATGCTGGCGTTGCACGTCCTGGCGGGACCGATTCTGGTGTTCGCGCTCGGGCTGATCGCGCGCGGCCACGTCATCGAGGGATACCGGGACAAGGCACCCCACCCGGCGCGCTCTTCTGGGGCGATGACGGTGCTGCCGGCGCTGCCGATGATCGCATCGGGGTACCTGATCCAGGTGGTGACCGGGACGACGGTTCGACGGACGCTGGTGATCATCCATCTCGTCACCGGGGGACTGTTTGTCCTGCTGTTCGCCGCCCACGCCGGCGTGGGGTGGATCCGCCGGTCGCGCAACGGCGCATCCCGGGTCCGCTCCGGTCGGCGCGCCGCCCGACGGCGCGCCTCCTGAGAGCTCGCGCCCCGAAGGCGGTGCCTTGATCGGCCCCGGGGGCCGGTATAGACTCGCGTGTCGATCATCGCGCCCGGGTCCTCGAGACCCGCCACCGAGGGAGGCTGCCATGAGACGAATTGCGCGCGTGATGCCGTTGCTCGCCGTCGCCTTGTTTCTCGCCGCGCCGGCGCGGCCGGCGCTCGCCGAGGGCATCACCCGGATCAAGGGCAAGGTCGTGGACAACCACGGCAAGCCGCTCGAGAAAGTGAAACTCCACTTCGAGGGGGTCGATATCAACAAGAAGCTGGCCCCCCTCCCGACCAAGAAGGACGGGTCGTATCTCTACGCGACGCTCGATGTGTCGATCGTCCGTCAGTGGCGCATCATCCCCGAGCTGGCCGGTTACAAAGCGGTCAAGATCAGCTACGAGATCGTCGACTCGGAAGGAAACCAGGTCGAAAAGCGCGACATCTTGATCAGCAGCAAGCAGGACAACTTCCCGGACTTGAAGTTCGCGCTCGTCGGCGACCTCGGCCGGAACGTCGTCGACTTCGTCATGGCGAAGGAGGCGGAGTACAACGCCGCCGTGGACGAGGAGCGGCGCAAGCGCGGCGACTCCGTGGCGGGGGGCGCGCCGGCCGGCGTGCCGGCGCCGGGAACCGGCAGCGCTCCCGCCGGGGCCGCGGCGCCCGGGACGGTCGCGGGCGGCAAGGAGATGCTGGAGCAGGCGAAGGCCCTCACCGACGCCGGCCGGTACGAGGAGGCGGTGAAGCTGTACCAGTCCTACCTGGTCAAGGATGCGACCGGCAACCCGGCGGTGTACTACTACCTCGGCAAGAGCCTCTACGAGATGAACGACGATGGTGGCGCCGACCAGGCCCTGCGCAAGGGGCTCGAGCTCAAGCCCGACATGAAGGGCGCGCACTTCTACCTGGGCAACATCGCCCTGCGGGGGGAGAGGGCGGCCGACGCGGCCGCCGAATATGAGAAGGAGATGCAGTTCTCCCCCGACTCCTCGAACGTCACCTTCAAGCTCGGCGAGGCCGAGTCCAAGGCCGGCAATCCCGACAAGGCGATCGCAGCGCTCGAGAAGTCGGCCGCCCTCGACCCCAGCAAGCCGGACCCCCTGATGCTGATGGCGGCGATCTACGAGGAGAAGAAGGACCCCGTCAAGCGCGATGAGATGTACGAGCGGATCAAGGCCGTCGATCCGAAGAACGCCGCCATCCTCTTCTACAACATCGGGGCCAAGGCGCAGAACCAGAACCGGCCGAAGGAAGCGGTGCAGGCCTTCCGCAAGTCGATCGAAATCGATCCCACCTATCCGGCGTCGCACCGGCAGCTCGGCTACGCCCTGATGGCAACGCAGGATTTCCCCGGTGCCCTCAAGGCGTTCCAGGAATACCTGAAGCTCGACCCGAAGGCTCCCGACTCGAAGGAAATTCAGGAGAGCATCGCCCTGCTGAAGTAGCGAGGAGCGCCCGCGGCTGGCCCGGCGGGCGGTGCGCGAGTTCAGTCGGCCCCGGGGAACAGGGCGTCATCCACCAGCTGGCAGATGATGTGCCCGACCAGGATGTGGACCTCCTGGATGCGCGGGGTCATGCGGGAGGGGACGTGGACGAGCCGGTCGCACAACCTCCGCATCGTGCCGCCGTCGCCGCCCGTGAATCCAACCGTCGTCAGACCGCGCTCGCGGGCGGCCCGCAAACCGGCCAGCACATTGGGTGAACGGCCCGAAGTCGAGATGCCGACCGCCACGTCACCGGCGCGGCCGAGGGCCTCGATCTGGCGCGCGAAGACCCTGTCGAAGGAAAAGTCATTGCCGATGCTGGTCAGGATCGAACTGTCGGTCGTCAGGGCGATCGCCGGCAGGCCGGGGCGATTGCGCGCGAACCGGTTCACGAACTCGGCGGCGAGGTGTTGCGCGTCGGCGGCGCTGCCGCCGTTGCCGAAGAAGAACAGCGTCCGGCCGGAGCGCAGCGAGTCGATGAACGTCTCGGCCACGGCGCCGACCTGTCCGGCTCCGGACGTGAAGAATTCCCGCGCGGCGTCCGCATGTTCGCGGTAGAGACGCTCGATCCTGCCGGCTTGAGCCGGGTCCGATCGAACGGCGATGTCCGCCTCCGGCCTGTCGCCGCCGGTGAGGATCGCGCGCCGTCCCGCACGCCGCTTCCGCAATCCCGCTTTCGCCACTTCATCCTCCGCCGCGGATTATAGGGGAGGAAGCCACCCGACGATCCCCGCCATCCGGCCGGTCCGGCCGGCGTCGCGCCGGAACGATTCGAAACGCTCGCCGCCGCAGCAGGTGCAGGCACCCGAGGCCTCGAAATGCTCCGGCCGCACACCGGCCGCCAGCGCCTGGCGACGGTTCGCCGCCACCAGATCGATGCGTTTCCTGCCCCGCCCGTCGAGCACGCAGTCGCCGGCGCCGGGGTCGGCGAGGAGCAGGGCCTCCGCGACCTCGTCACCGACCTCGAAGCAGCACGGGCCGATCGACGGGCCCGCCCCGATTTTCACATCCTGAGGCCGCGCGCCGCAGAGGTCGCGCATGGTCTCGATGGCAGCGCGCAGCACGCCCGCCACCGTGCCGCGCCAGCCGGCGTGCACCGCGGCGGCCACCCGGCGGCCCGGTTCGACCGCCAGCAGCGGGACGCAGTCGGCGACGTGCACCCCGAGGGCGATGCCCGGGAGCGCGCACACCAGCGCGTCGCCTTCCATCCCGGGACCATCGGCCGCGGTGACCAGGCGCACGGTGGCGCCGTGCACCTGGCGCAGGGTGCGCATCGGCAGCGACCGGCCGGCCGCGGCCCGCACCACGGTTTCCGGGTCGGAACCCCGCAGCGTGAAGGCGTGAAACAATTGCGGCACGCCGCGCAGCAGCGGCAGCTCGAGGCGGGCCGACGCGCCCCCGCCGACCGCGAGGATCCCCGGCATGCGCTCGGTGCGGGACTCGTCAGGCATGGGCGCAGTCTAGGCGCCCGGTCGGGAAATCGCAACCGCCGCGCCCATCGGCGCCGTCAGTTCCACCGGCCCCATCGGCCCTTCCGCCTTGACAAGGCCGTGCGCTTCGGGCAATCTGTCCGCCTTTCAAGCGGAGGAACGTGTCCCGATGATCGGCATGATGTCCCCTTCGCCCGGCCAGGGGCAGCCCAACGCGCTCGTCCAGCTGCTGCCGCTGCTGCTCATCTTCGTCATCTTCTATTTTCTGTTGATCCGCCCGGCAAGAAATCGCCAGAAGGCCGTCCAGAAGATGCTCGACGGGCTCAAGAACGGCGACAAGGTGATCACGTCCGGTGGCATCCTCGGGACCGTCGTCGGGATCGATCGGAGCATCGTGCAGCTGCGGATCGCCGACAAGCTCAAAATCGACGTGACGCGCAGTGCCATCGTCGGGCTGCAGGACGAGGCGATGACCTCCTCGTCATCCGAGTCCTGACGGATCGAGCGCCGCGGGCGAGGGCCCGCCGGCATCCCGGTGAACCATGACGTTTGACCTTCGCTGGCGGCTTCTCCTGATCCTCGGGCTCATCCTGCTCTGCGGGTTCATCATCTACCCGCCCGCCGACAAGATTCACCTCGGTCTCGACCTCAAGGGCGGCATTCACATGGTCATGCGCGTCAAGACGGACGACGCCGTCAAGGCCGAGATCGACCTGACCACCGAGCGGGTGCGGGCCGCCCTCGGGGAGAAGGGGCTGGCCCCGCAGCAGGCGGCTGCCGACGGCCTCGACACGATCATCCTGTCAGGTCTCGACCCGGCGCGGTTGTCGGAGGCGCGCGACCTGCTCGGCCGGCAGTTCGCCCAGTACCGCGTCACCAGCGACGGGACGGGGCGGCTGCGCCTGCAGCTGAGCGCGACAGAGACCCAGGCGGTCCGCGATTCGGCGGTGCGCCAGGCGCTGGAGACGATCCGGACCCGCGTCGACAAGTTCGGGGTCGCCGAACCGACCATCCAGCGTCAGATGTCGGGGAACGCCGATCGGATCCTGGTACAGCTCCCGGGCGTCGAGGACCCGGAGCGGGTCAAGGACCTGATCGGCTCGCCGGCGTTCCTGGAGTGGAAGCTTGTCAAGGTGCCGCCCGGGCTGACCGTCGAGCAGTTCAACCCGCCCGACAGCCCGCAGGCGCTCGATCAGGCGTTCGGGGGGCGGCTGCCTGAGGACGTCGAGGCGCTGCCGCAGGACCGCACGACTACGGACGGCAGGACGATGCGGGTCTACTGGCCGGTCACCAAGTCCTCGCCGATCACCGGCAATGATCTGAAGAACTCGCGCCGCTCGCAGGACCGCTTCGGCGCGCCGGCGGTCAGCTTCCTGCTGACCGCCGACGCCGGCCAGCGCTTCCAGGAGCTGACCCGCAGGAACCAGGGTCAGCTCCTCGCCATCGTCCTGGACCGCAAGATCATCTCGGCGCCGCGCATCAACGCCGTCATTTCGGACGAGGGGATCATCGAGGGCGGCAACTTCACCATGGAGAGCTCCGAGGATCTCGCCCTCAAGCTGCGCTCCGGCGCCCTGCCGGCCGGCATGGAGATTCTCGAGGAGCGGACCGTCGGCCCGTCACTGGGCGCCGATTCGATCCGGCAGGGGATCGTCGCCTCGGTCATCGGGTCGATCATCGTCATCCTGTTCATGCTGGTCTACTACCGATTGTCCGGCATCAACGCGGTGCTGGCGCTCGGTCTCAACGTCCTGATCCTGCTGGCGGCGATGGCCTACGTCCATTCGACCCTGACCCTGCCGGGGATCGCCGGCATCGCCCTGACGGTGGGCATGGCGGTGGACGCCAACGTCCTGGTGTTCGAGCGCATCCGGGAAGAGCTGCGGCTGGGGCGGACGGTCAAGGCGGCGATCCACGCCGGCTTCGACAAGGCTCTGAGCACCATCGTCGACAGCAACTTGACGACGCTGATCGCCGGAATCTTCCTGTATGCCTACGGCACCGGCCCGGTGCGGGGCTTCGCGGTGACCCTCAACGTCGGGATCATGGCCAACCTGGTGACCGCGGTCTTCGTGTCGCGTGCCATCTTCGACGCCGCGCTGACCCTCCATCCGAGGGTCGAGCGGCTGAGCATCTGAGGCGGAGGCGATGCTGCAGGTCTTCACGCACGCCAACTTCCCCCTGATGGGGCGCATCAGATGGGCTTTCTTCGCCTTTTCCACGCTGGCGAACCTTCTGGCCCTTTACGCCATCATCTTCATCGGCTTCAACTACGGCATCGACTTCGCCGGCGGGACGGCGGTGCAGCTCAAATTCAACGAGCGCCCTCCGGTCGACGCGATGCGCGCCGCCCTGGAAAAGGCCGGGCTGGGCGACATCAGCATCCAGTCGATCGGCGCGGCGGACGACAACGAGGTCCTGATCCGGGTCGAGCAGCGGCGACCGCCCGCCGGCGCGCCGGAGGGGGAGGGGGGCGACGTCAGCGCCCGTGTCCTGGAGGCGCTCAAGAATGCGGAGGAGACGGGCGCCGCCACGGCGGGAAAGATCGATCTCAACATGGCCTCCGTGGCGGATCTCGAGAGTTGGCTGGCGCAGCGGCTGCCGGCCCCCGCGGCCGAGGCCGCGGCCGGCGGCGGCATGGGCGCTGCGGCGGTCGCGAAGACGATCGCCACCTACCGCACGGAGCACGGGGGGCTGTTCAAGGACCTCGCGGAACTCAGCGCCATCCCGGGCCTGCCGGCCGAGGCGATCAGGCTGCTGCAGTCGCAGGCGACCCTGGGGCGGTTCACCCTGCGGAGCGTCGAATTCGTCGGCCCGACGGCGGGGAAGGAGCTGCTCCGGGACACCGGGCTGGCGATCCTCGGCTCGGTCGCCGGCATCCTGATCTACGTCTGGTTCAGGTTCCACAAGTGGGTGTGGGGTCTGACTTCGATCGTCGCCCTGATCCACGACGTGCTGATCGCCGCCGGTGCGATCGCCCTGACCGGCAAGGAATTCTCGCTGCCGGTGGTCGCCGCCCTGCTGACCATCCTCGGCTATTCGATCAACGACACGATCGTCGTCTTCGACCGGATCCGTGAGAATCTCCGCCTGTACCGCGACCAGGATTTCGTGACCGTGGTCAACGCCTCCGTCAACCAGACCCTGAGCCGGACCGTGCTGACCTCGTTCACGGTGTTCATCGCGGTGACCGCCCTGTACCTCTACGGCGGCGACAAGCTGAACCCGCTGTCGTTCTGCCTGCTGGTCGGGGTGGTGTTCGGCAGCTACTCGTCGATCTTCGTCGCCTCGGCGATGCTGGTCGTCATCTACAACCGCTTCGGCGCCAAGCTCGTGAAAGCCTGAGGGCCGCGGGGCCCCCGGTGCCGTCGACCCGGCCGGCCCGCCGCGAACGCCCCGGGCGCCCCGCCGACGAATCGCGGCTGCGCCACGCTGCAGGATGCTGCGGGGACGTTGTGCTAGACTTCCCGAGCGACAGCCAGCGGCGATGATCCGGTTCGAAGACATCCAGGAAAAAGTCGAGTCCTACATGCCGGGGGTCGACCTCGACCTCCTCCGGCGCGCCTACGTGTTTTCCGCCAAGGAGCACAAGGGACAGACGCGCTCCTCGGGCGAGCCGTACCTGACCCATCCGCTTTCGGTCGCCGCGATCCTGGCCGACCTCAGGCTCGACCTCACCTGCGTGGTCGCCGGGCTGCTGCACGACGTCCTCGAAGACACGCTGACCACGGCCGACGTCCTGGAGACGCATTTCGGCAAGGACATCACCCACGTCGTCGAAGGGCTGACCAAGATCAGCCGCATTTCCTTCAACTCCAAGGAACAGCAGCAGGCCGAGAGCTTCCGGAAGATGATGCTGGCGATGGTCGACGACATCAGGGTCATCCTGGTGAAGCTGGCCGACCGGCTGCACAACATGCGCACCCTCGAGCACCTGTCGGCGCGCCAACAAGAGAGGATCGCCCGCGAAACGCTGGAGATCTATGCCCCCATCGCCAACCGCCTGGGGATGGCCAAGGTGAAGAACGAGCTCGAGGACCTGGCGCTGAAACACCTTGACCCGCCCGGCTACCAGGCGCTGGTCGAGGCGATGGACCAGAAACGGAAGATCACCGACGACTTCATCCGCGAGATCCAGACGAGCCTGCGGACCGAGCTCGAAAAGGCCGGCATCAAGTGCGACATCTACGGCCGGCGCAAGCACCTGTACAGCATCCATCGCAAGATCAAGAAGCAGCGCATCGACGTCAGCGAGGTCTACGACTACATCGCCTTCCGGATCCTCACCGACAGCGTCAAGGATTGCTACGGCTGCCTGGGGGTCATCCACGGCATCTGGCACCCGGTCCCGGGCCGCATCAAGGATTTCATCGCCATGCCCAAGCCGAACATGTACCAGTCGTTGCACACCTCGGTCATGAGCGACAAGGGGCAGCCGTTCGAGGTGCAGATTCGCACCCACGAGATGCACCGCATCGCCGAGGAGGGGATCGCGGCGCATTGGAAGTACAAGGAGGGGAAGGGCGGCCAGGACGCCGACGCCAACGTCCAGTGGCTGCGGCAGATCATGGAATGGCAGCAGGATCTCAAGGACCCGCGTGAGTTCCTGAGCATGGTCAAGGTGGACCTGTACCCGGAGGAGGTCTACTGCTTCACCCCCCAGGGCCAGGTGCGGTCGTTTCCGCGCGGCGCCACCCCGATCGATTTCGCCTACTCGGTGCACACCGAGGTCGGGCACCGCTGCGTCGGGGCGCGGATCAACGGCAAGCTGCAGCCGCTGCGCACCGAGCTGCGCAACGGCGACATCGTGGAGATCCTGACCTCCCCGAACCACCACCCGAGCCAGGACTGGCTGACCATCGCGAAGATGCCGCGGGCGCGCGCCAAGATCCGGCAGTGGCTCAATATCGACCGGCGCAACCGCAGCATCGACCTGGGGAAGACGGTGACCGACCGGGAGTTCAAGCGCTTCCGCTTCACGCTGAAACGTCACCAGGGGGAGGGGGGGAAGCTCCACGACGTCCTGCAGGCCCTCGGTTGCGCCAGCCTCGACGACTTCTACGCGGCGGTCGGCTACGGCAAGCTGGGGCCGCGGGCGCTCATCGAGAAGCTCGATCCGGCGGCCCGGCCGCACGACGCGCACGAGGGGCCGATCGCCCACGCCGTCAAGAAGGCGCTCGGAATCGCCGGCAAGAAGGTCACGGTCCGGGGTCTCGACGATGCCCTGATCGCGCTGGCCCGCTGCTGCAACCCGATCCGCGGCGAGCCGATCGTCGGCTACATCACCCGCGGACGCGGCGTGACCGTGCACTCGGAGCGCTGCCCCAATCTCGAAAAGCTGCTCTACGATCCGGAGCGGCGCATCGAGGTCGCCTGGGAGAGCGCCGACGAGTCGCGTTTCGACGTGCGGATCACGGTCTTCTCCGAGGATCGCCCGGGCATCCTCGCCAAGATCACCTCGGCGATCGCCGAATCCAAGTCCAACATCAAGAATGTCGAGGCCCGCACCTACGAGGATCGGCGGGGCGAGATCACCCTGCTCCTCGACATCGCCGACCTGAATCACCTCGAGAAGATCCTCGAGAGGGTCAAGGGCATCGAGGGCGTCTACCACGTCGAGCGCCAGGTCGCCTAGGGTCCGGCCCGGGACTCGGAAAGGCTCCTTTCGGAGGTCAGAGCATGGACGCAAAGGTCATCGCCACGCCCGACGCCCCACAGGCCATCGGTCCTTACGCGCAGGGGATCGCCAGCGGCGGCTTCCTGTTTCTGTCGGGGCAGGTGCCGATCGATCCGAAGACGGGGGCGCTGGTGCAGGGAACGGTGCAGGACGAGGTGACCCGGGTCCTGGAGAATCTCAAGGCGGTCCTCGAGGCGGCGGGCTCGGGGATGCACGGGGTGGTGAAGACGACCGTCTACCTCACCGACCTGGCCGACTTCCAGGCGATGAACGAGGTCTACGGACGGGCCTTCGGAACCAACCGGCCGGCGCGCGCCACGGTGCAGGTCGCGGCGCTGCCGAAGGGCGCCCGGGTGGAGATCGACGCCATCGCCGCGCTTCGCTGACTCAGGAGACGGCTTTGACGATCTTGCCGGAGCGCAGGCAGCGCGTGCATACCTTCATGCGCCGGCGGGTCTTGCCGACGACGACCTTGAAGCGCTGCACGTTGGGATACCAGACGCGCGACGACACGTTGTGGGCGTGACTGATCTGATGGCCGTGAACCGGCCCCTTGCCGCAGACTTCACACGAACGGGCCACTGGGGTGATCTCCTCGCGGCGGACGCGAGCCCGCCGCCTCGAGCACGGGAAGCGCGGACTCTAGCACACCCGCCTCGCTGCGATCAACCCGCCGAGCCCCCCGCCAGGGACACCCGCCACCGCATCGCCTGAGGTCCGCGCGGCGGGTCCCAAGATCGTCTCCGTAAGTTACTCAAATTATTAGCCTTACAACCGCATATACAAAATTATCACAATCACAATACCGCTTCCGTTCCGGCGCCTTGCAAAAATGCAGTCGCGGAATATATTGGAAACTCGTGACAAAGAACCGCTGGGCGCCACGAAACACTACGGCCGGCAAGGCGCGCGGCTAGGGGGCGACGGTGTTCTTCTCGAGGGCGAAAAGTCTCGTTGGGCTCGACATCGGCTCGAGCGCCATCAAGATCGTCGAGCTGAAGGATCTCGGGAAAGGGAAGGGCTACCAGCTCCTGAACCTCGCGCTCGAACGGCTGTCGCCCGAGGCGATCGTCGACGGGGCGATCATGGACGCGGGGCTGGTGGTCGACACCATCCAGCGGGCCTTCGCATCGCGCAAGATCAAGGGGTCCGACGTCGCCATCGCGCTGTCGGGGCACAGCGTCATCATCAAGAAGATCTCCATCCCGGCGACCTCCGAAGAGGAGCTCGCCGAGGTCATCCCGTGGGAGGCCGAGCAGTACATCCCGTTCGACGTCGAGGACGTCAATCTCGCTTATCAGGTGCTCAAGGGCGCCTCCGGCGACGAAGGGAACATGGATGTCCTGCTGGTCGCGGCCAAGAAGGACAAGATCAACGACTACACCTCGGTCGTGAGCCAGGCGGGGAAGAACCCGCAGCTCGTCGATGTCGACGTCTTCGCGCTGCAGAACTGCTACGAGATGAACTACGGCGACGAGGGCGACTCGGCCAAGGCGCTGATCAATATCGGCGCGTCGACGACCAACGTCGCCATCCTGAAGGGGACTACGTCGATCTTCTGGCGCGACATCTCGGTGGGCGGCAATCACTACAACGACGCCGTGCGCAAGGAGCTCAACCTGAGCTTCGAGCAGGCCGAAAGCCTCAAGCGCGGCGAGGAAGTGGACGGTATCCCCATCGAGAATGTCACCCCGATCATCGCGTCGGTCAATGACTTCATCGGTGCCGAAATCCAGAAGACCATCGACTTCTTCAAGAACACGACGCCCGGGGAAAACATCGAGAAGCTGGTCATCGCCGGCGGATCCTCGCGCGTGCCGCACCTGCGCGAGGCCCTCGCCGAGCGCTTCGGCGTGCCGGTCGAACCGCTCAACCCGTTCCACAAGGTCCAGGTCGGCAGGGGCCTGTCGCCGGAGCTCGTCGAGGAGCTCGGCAGCAGCGTGTCGATCGCCGTCGGGCTCGCGTCGCGCCGGGCGGGGGACAACCGATGATCCGGATCAACCTCCTCACCACCGCCGAGCAGGGCAAGGCCCGCGTCGCCAAGACCCCGCGCTTCGAGGGCGCCGGCACGATCGGCCAGAACGCCCTGATGGCCGGCGTCCTGATCCTGGCGATCGCCTTCATCGCCTGGCGCTGGTACGGCCTGGCCAGCGAGCACAACAGGCTGATGCACGAGATCGCCGACGCCGAGAAGGAGAAAGAGCGCCTGCAGGCCATCATCAAGAAGGGCGACGAGTACAAGGCGAAGAAGGAGCTCCTGGAGCGGAAGATCTCGATCATCACGCAACTCAAGCGCAACCAGAGCGGTCCGGTGCACCTGCTGGACGAGGTCAGCAAGCAGCTGCCCGATTTCCTCTGGCTCGACAGCATGACCGAATCGAACTTCAACATCAGCATCGTCGGAAAGGCGACAACCTACAACGCGGTGTCGAACTTCTACAACAACCTGACCGGGTCCCGGTACTTCCAGAACGTCGTGCTGGGGCCGATCACCACGGTCCCCGTCGGCGTGACTTTCTCCGTCTCCTGCCAGTTCCTGCCGCACCCGGCGGCGACGCAGGGAGGCGAGGAGGCCGCGGTGGCGGCGGGCGGGTAGAGGGCGGGGGCGACGATGGCGTTCGAGTTCAAGAAGCTTCCATTCGGCGCGCAGATCGGCGTGATCACCGCGGTGGCGGGAGTCCTGGTCGCCGGCGCGTGGATGGGCTATCCGAACTTCAGCGAGATGAAGAAGAAGAACATCGCCGACCAACAGCGCCTCGAGGAGCTGCAGACGGAAATCCGCAAGGGTCAGGCGATCGAGGCGAAGCTGCCGGAGTTCGAGAAGGAGATCGAAAATCTGCAGTTGAAGTTGAACGACCTGCTGGCGATTCTGCCGACCGAGCCCGAGACCGGCGAGCTTCTCAAGTGGGTCAAGAACCTGGCCGATCAGTCGAACCTGGATCTCATGGCGTTCACGCCGGGAGCCCTGCGACCGCAGGAGTTCTACAAGGAATTCCCGATCAACATGAACGTCCGGGGCGACTACCACGACCTGGGCGTGTTCTTCGATCGGATCAGCAAGTACTCGCGCATCATCAACGTCAGCGGGGTGTCGATCGGCGGCAACAAGGACGGGCACGGCTCGATCGCTTCGACGTTCACGGCCACGACCTTCGTCTACGACGAGAAGGGAGGGACGCCGCAGTGAGACGCGCGCCTGCCGCCCTCGGTCTCATCGTGGCGCTCGCCCTCCCCGCCGTCCCGGCGGCGCGGGCGGAGGAGCCGGCCGCCGCACCGGCGACGGGCGGGGCGGCGGGAGCCGCTCCCGAAGCGGTGTCCCCGGAATCCGCCGAGACCATCAACCGGATCATGCAGGACAACGAGGCGATGCTCACCGGGCGGGGTTTCACCTATGACCCGGCCGGCCGGCGCGATCCGTTCCGCTCCCTGGTCGACGCGCTGAACGCGATCGGCAAGGGACCGCGGCCGCGCGGCATCGCCGGCATGCTCATCTCCGAGGTCGATCTGGTCGGCATCGTGCAGAAGGGCAGGGGCAACATCGCCTTCTTCAACGGCAGCGACAACAAGGGGTATTTCCTCAAGGTGGGGGACTCGCTGTATGACGGCAAGATCGTCCGCATCGACCGCAGGACCGGCACCGTGGTGTTCCGGCAGGACGTCAACGATCCACGCAGTATCAAACCATTCAGGGACGTGACCAAGAAACTGACGACAGCGGAGGAGGGTAGCTTATGAGGTACGGGCAGGTCGCGAGTCTGCTCCTCATCGCCGCGGCCACCGTGCGCTGTTCGGGCAATCCGCCCGTCAGCGAGCCGGGACAGGCCGTGCTCAATGCGCCGTCGGCGGTGGTGATCAACGGCATCGACCATGCGGCGACGCCGGCCGGCACGGAGGTGATCCTGCACGGCAACTATCCGTTCAGCTACACCTCCTACCAGCCCGATCCGGCGACCCTCGTCCTCGAGCTCCTCGACGTGCACGTCGAAAACCTGGCCCAGGAGGTGCGCATCGGGACGCCCCAGGTGGAGGGGGTCCGCGTCTCGGCGGTCGAAAGCGTCGACGGCGGCAAGATCGCCAAGTTCGAGTTCAACAACATCGCCGCGTCGCAGCACACCATCCGACTGGACGGCCATGACCTGGTCATCGATTTCCCGACTCTCGGGGACACCGCCAACGCGCCGGCCGAGAACGTCCTGGCCGAAGCCGCCCCCGCCGGCGACGCCGCCGCGACCGGGACGACGCCATCGACCGAGACATCCGCCGAGGGCGCTCCCCTCGAGCCGGTCGACAGCACCGGCCAGGCGGCGAGCGCGGCGAAGCCCGCGACCCCGGAGCCCGGCGCCGCGCCGGCCGGCGAGATGGCCGCGGCCCAGGAACTGAAGGAAATGCCGGCGACCGCATCCGCGTCGGCCCCGGCGGCGGAGCAGCCGTCGGCGGTCGCCGCCTCGTCGAAGCCCTCGCCGGTCAACGTGAGCCGCGGTGCCGCGGTCGGCGGCTCCCTCGCCAAGTCGCTGCTCGGCGTCGAGGCGCGCGGCACCGATCCGGATCGCGCCGTGGTGCTGACCGCCGATGGCGGTCTCAACAACGAGCACTTCGAGCTCAAGAACCCGCCGCGCCTGGTCATCGATCTGCCCGGCGTGCTCGACCGCACCAAGGTGAAGACCGTGAGCGTGGCATCCGACATCCTGACGCGGGTCCGCGTCGCCCAGTTCGCCACCCGGCCGGAGCCGGTGGTGCGCGTCGTGCTGGACCTGAGCGCGCCGCGGCCGTACGCCATCGTCCCGACCGACGACGGACTGGTCGTCGACTTCTCCGAGGAAGCGGTGCGACACGCGCAGGAGGCCGCCCCGGCGGGCCAGGCGATCGCCGCGCCGCTCGCGGCGGAGGCGCCGGCAGCGCAGGCGCCTTCGACCGAAACGGCCGCGGCCGAGTCGTCGGCGCCGGTGGCCGCCGCCGAATCGCAGCCCGCGCCAGCCGAGCCGGCCCCGGCCGCCGAGGCCGAGGCGAAGCAAACGGGCCTGTCGCAGGACAACCCGCTGCTGGCCCAGGGGGACGTCAAGATCGAGCAGCCCGGCGAAGTGGTCTTCAAGCCGTCGCCGCGCAGCCGGTCCCAGGGCGTCATGATCAACGCAGCGCCCAACCGGTACGGGACCAAGTCGATCTCCGACAACGGTCCGAAATACACCGGCAAGCGGATCTCGCTGAACTTCAAGGATGCCGACCTTAAGGATGTATTTCGGCTGTTCCACGAGATCACCGGCTACAACATCGTCCTCGATCCGGCGGTGGCGGGCACCCTGACCATCGTCCTGGAGAACGTTCCGGAGGATCAGGCGCTCGACATCATCCTGAAGAACAACGGCCTGGACAAGGTGTTCGAGAACAACGTCATCCGCATCGCCACCACCCAGAAACTGGCGTCCGAGGCGGCGTCGCGCAAGGCCCTCATCGAGGCGAAGGAGCTGGAGGAGGAGCCGATCACCTTCACCCGCAGCCTCTCCTACGCCAAGGCCAAGGACGTGGCGCCGATCGCCAAGAAGATCATGTCCAAGCGCGGCGACGTGATCATGGATGACCGCACCAACACGCTGATCATCACCGATCTCCGGGACCGCCAGGAGGCGATCAACAGGCTCATCGACACTCTCGACGAGCAGACGCCCCAGGTGGTCATCGAGGCGCGCATCGTCGAGACCGACCGCGCGTTCGAGCGCGACCTGGGCGTGACCTGGCGCACCCACAGCCGCTGGGACGCGGCGCACGGCACCCAGACCGGGATGAAGTTTCCGCACCGGATCAGCCTCGACTCGGACGTCGACGTCCCGGCCGCGGCCAGCGCCGGGCGGCTGACCCTGAGCCTCGGGAACGTGCTCGATTCGTTCAACCTCGACGCCACGCTCGACGCCTTCGAGCTCAACGGCGACGTGAAGATCCTGTCGTCGCCGCGCATCGCCACGCAGAACAACCAGCGGGCCACCATCGAGCAGGGCACCCAGATCCCGGTGGTCAGCACCACCGCGACGCAGATCAACGTCGAGTTCATCTCGGCGTCGCTGAAGCTGGCGGTGACCCCGCAGATCACCAAGGAGGGGACGGTGATCATGGACGTGTCGGTCGACAACTCTTCGCCCGACTTCGTCAACCGGGTCGGCGACGTGCCGCCGATCAATACCGAGCGGGCGCAGACCCAGATCCTGGTCGCCGACGGCGGCACGGCGGTCATCGGCGGGATCTTCAAGATCAACGACGCCGTGTCGCAGCAGTCGGTGCCGGGGCTGTCGAAGATCCCGGGCATCGGCTGGCTGTTCAAGAACAAGAACATCACCCGGCAGAACACGGAATTGCTGATCTTCCTCACGCCGAGAATCTCCAAGAAGGCTGAGGTCCTGGAGGGACGATGAGGAGCCACAAGAGAAACGCGCTGATCGCCGCCCTGGCGGCCTTCGCCCTGCTGCTCGGCGGGAGTTCCTGCAACGACCTCGGCGACGACCCGAGGATCGCCGACGCGTACGTCCAGATCACGTCGATCACCTACACCGGCACCAGCCTCGCCGACGCCGAGGACGTCGTCGCCCATATCAAGTTCGATCTGAACTTCCGGGGCGACACCATCGGCGACACCGCCGCGGTTTCGAAGGCGCAGGTCCAGTTCGACAGCGGCTTCTTCTCGGCGAATTTCCCCCCTCTGTCGGGCGCCATCCTGCCGAACACGGTCCAGTTCTATTGTCCGTCCCAGGACAATGAGATCCTTCTGGATGTGCTCCCGTCCGGCGCGAGGGTCGCCGGAGTCACCTACGCCATGAGCACGCACTACGATGGCCGGGACATCACGAATGGACGGCCGATCTCCTTCGACGCCAACCTGGCGTGGTCCGTCACGCCGTAGAGCGGTGGCTTTGCATTGCTGCGCCCCCGGCGCCCGCGCCGGGGGCGTTTTGCTTTTGACAACAGTTTGAGGGCGCGCCTATAATCGCGGCGTTGGCTGCGAGGCGCTCGCTTAACCCAAGAGGCTCAGTCACTTAACAGATGGCTCGCCCGTCGCCCCAGCGAAACCCGGCAATCGAATCGCTCAAGGAGAAGGTCGCCAAGGACCCCTTCTCCCGGGCGTTCCTGCAGCTCGCCGAGGAATATCGCAAGACCGGCCGCTTCGAGGACGCGGTGCAGGTCTGCCTCGACGGCCTGGCCAGGCATCCGACCTATCACACCGCCCGCATCGCCCTCGGGCGCACGTACCTCGAGGCCGGCAATCTCGACGCCGCCCGCCGGGCGCTCGCGGAGGTGCTCGAGATGGCGCCGGAGAACCATCTCGCCGGACGGCTGCTCGCCGAGGTGCAGCGCAAGATCGGCGACACGCAGGGGGCGGCGGAGACCTACCGCACCATCCTGCGCCATTACCCGGCCGACAAGGAGATCGAGGCCCTGCTGCGCGACCTGACCAGGCCGGCCCCGTCTCCGGCGGCGCCGACCGCGTCCCAGGTCCAGGCTCCGTCGCCGCAACCGCAGCGTACGGCTCCCGTTCCGGCGCCGCCGGTTGCTGCGGTGGCGCCCGCAGCGCCGAGAGCGCCTGCTGCTCCGATCGCCGCGCCACGGCCGACGCCACGGCCTGCTGCCGCGGCGATGCCGCCCCCTGCGGCGGCGCCGGCGCCGCCGCCCGCCGCGATCACGGGCACAGGAGTCAGCGAGCCATCGTTTGACTACAGTTTCGAGGACCTCGGTCTGCCGGCGCCGCCGGCCACACGGGCCGCGGCGAAGCCAGCGGTTGCCGCGGCGGAAGAGGGCCTGGCGGACGAGCTGCAGACGAACACCCTGGCGGAGCTGTACCTGCGACAGGGTCTGGTCGACAAGGCGATCGAGGTCTACGGCGCCATGCTGCGCCTCGACCCGGAGAACGATCGCATCCTTCGGCGGTTGCAGGAGCTCGGGGGCAACGCCTTCACGAGAGAATCCCCACCGACAGCGATGGCATCGTCCGCCGGGCGGCCCCCCGTGCCGCCCGCGCTCCCCATGCCGGTCGCCGCGCCGGCGGTGAGCCCCGTGGCGGCCGCCCCGGCCGGGACGCTCCAGAGCGGCGTGCCGGCCCCGGTCCCCGGCGCGGCCTCGGGGCCGAATGCGGAGCGGCTCGAGCGACTGCGCCGCTTCCTGAACTCCGTACAGGCGGACCGTTCGGGCAAGGCGGCGTCCCGATGAAGCGGATCCTGCAGGACGCGCTCGATCGCACCCCGGGGTCCCTCGGGGCGGCGGTCGTCGGGCTCGACGGCATCACGGTGGAGCGCGCCGCGGCGGACGAGGGGCGCATCAATCTCGATCTCGCGTCCGCCGAGGGAATCGGTCTGGTGAAACGGGCCCTCGGGTCGCTGCGCGACCAGGGGGCCGGACCGCCGGAGGAGATTTCGGTCCAGAGCCGCGTCGGGCTGACCGTCCTGAGGTCTCTCGGGGCGGACTATTATCTGGTGCTGGTCGTCGGCCCCGACTGCATCCCCGGCCGGGCGCGGTACGAAGCCTGGCGGGCGGGGCAGGAACTGCAGCAGGCCCTTGCGTAAAGCTCTCGGAGCGCCGGCGGACCCGCCCGGCCCCCGGTGGATGAACTTTTGGGGTAGCATAGCGCCCGGCCAGGGCGCCGAACGCGGTCGGCGCGGACGCGCCGCCGCGGCCCAGCAGGGAGGACCCGCGTGAGCGGAGAACTTCTCGACAACGACATCAAGGAGCTGATGGACTACATCGAGGACTCGAATTTCGTCGAGTTCGAGCTCGAGCGCGGCGGATTCAAGATCAAGCTGGTCAAGAAGACCGCCCAGAGCTCCAACGGGGCGGTGGTTCATGCGGCGGCGCCGGCCCTGCTCGCCCCGGCGGGTTCCCAGCCGGTCGGTGAGGCGGCGCCGCGCGCGGCGGCGGAGTCGCCGGACGTACAGGTCGTCAAGTCGCCGATCGTCGGCACGTTCTACCGCAGCAGCGCCCCGGGGTCGAAGGCGTTCGTCGAGGTCGGGGATCGCGTCAAGAAAGGCCAGGTCCTGTGCATCGTCGAGGCGATGAAGCTGATGAACGAGATCGAGTCGGACGCGGACGGCGAGATCCTCGAGATCCTGGTTGCCAACGGGCAACCGGTCGAATACGGAGAGCCCCTGTTCAAGATCCGGAAGTCGGCGCCCTGATGACGGCCGTCCGCGCCGCCGCTCCATTCCCCGGGTCGAGCCGATGTTCAAGAAAATCCTGATCGCCAACCGCGGGGAGATCGCCCTGCGGATCATCTGGGCCTGCCGCGAGCTCGGCATCCAGACGGTCGCCGTCTATTCGACCGCCGACGCCGACTCCCTGCACGTCAAGTTCGCGGATGAGGACGTCTGCATCGGGCCGCCGCGCAATGCCGAGTCCTACCTCAACATCGGTGCGGTGATCGCCGCGGCCGAAATCACCGACGCCGACGCCATCCATCCGGGCTACGGCTTCCTGGCAGAGTCGGCGGCCTTCGCCGAGGCGTGCGAGGCGTGCAAGATCAAGTTCATCGGTCCGTCCCCCAACGTCATCCGGATGATGGGAGACAAGTCGAGGGCGCGCGAGACCATGCTGGCGGCCGGCGTGCCGATCATCCCCGGCAGCCGCGGCACCGTGGGCGATGAGGAGGAGGCGAAGCGCCTCGCCGGCCGGATCGGCTATCCGGTCATCGTCAAGGCGTCGGCCGGCGGCGGCGGGCGCGGCATGCGGGTGGTCGCCACCCCGGACGATCTGACCGGCGCCATCAGCGCCGCCCGCACCGAGGCCAAGGCGGCCTTCGGCGTCGCCGACGTGTACATCGAGAAATATCTCAAGACTCCCCGCCACATCGAGTTCCAGATCCTGGCGGACTCCTACGGGAACGTCGTCTCGCTCGGCGAGCGCGAGTGCTCGATCCAGCGGCGGCACCAGAAGATCCTCGAGGAGTCACCGTCGACCGCGCTCACTCCGAAGCTGCGTCGCCGGATGGCCGAGTCGGCCCTCAAGGTGGCCCGCGCCGTCGGCTACCAGAACGCCGGCACGGTCGAGATGCTGCTCGACGAGGACGGCCACTTCTACTTCATGGAGATGAACACCCGCATCCAGGTGGAGCACCCGGTCACCGAGATGGTGACCGGCATCGACCTGATCAAGGAGCAGATCAAGATCGCCGCCGGCGAGTCGCTGGCGTTCCGCCAGGAGGACATCCAGTCGGTCGGGCACGCCATCGAGTGCCGGATCAACGCCGAAGATCCCGAGACCTTCACGCCCTCGCCCGGCAAGATCACCACCTTCCACCTGCCCGGAGGGCCGGGCGTGCGGGTCGACACCGCCGCCCACCCGGAATGCGTCATCCCGCCGTTCTACGATTCGATGATCGCCAAGCTGGTGACCCGCGGCAACAACCGCATGGAGGCGATCTCGCGCATGCGCCGCTGCCTCGAGGTCATGGTGGTCGAGGGTATCCGCACCAACATTCCGCTGCAGCGTCGCATCCTCAGCGACCCCGACTTCATCCGCGGTCATCTCGACACCGGATTCCTCGAGCGACTCCTCGAGCGCGGCAAGGAGGCCGCCGTCGCGTCCTAGGGTCGGTCCGCGACCGGGCGACGACACACGCGATGCGCGACCCACGCGGGCTGATCTTCCTGGTCGGCTTCATGGGTGCCGGCAAGACGACCGCGGGGAAAGCGCTGGCGCGTCTCCTCGGATGGGATTTCTTCGACCTGGACGAGGCGATCGAAGCCGACGAAAAGCGGAGCATCAGCCGGATCTTCGCCGAGGACGGGGAGCGCCATTTCCGCCGCCGCGAGGCCGAGCTCCTGGCGACGCTGCGCGGCCGGGAGCGGGTGGTGGTCGCCTGCGGCGGCGGCACCTACGCCCAGGAGGAGAGCCGGACGCTGATCGACAGCCTGGGCGTGGCGGTCTGGCTGCAGGTGCCGCTGGCGGACGCCCTGGCGCGCTGCGGGTCGGCATCCGGACGACCGCTGTTCAAGGACCAGGCCCAGGCTGAGGCGCTGTACCTGAGGCGCCTGCCGAGCTACCGCGCCGCCCGCCTGCGGGTCGACGCCGCCGGGCTCACGGCCGAGCGGATCGCCGAGCGGATCGCGGAGCTTCTGTAGATGCGGGCGCTCGTGCTGTCGGATGTTCACAGCAACATCGAGGCGCTCGCCACCGCCCTCGAGTCGGCCGCGGCCGCCGGCTACGACCGAACGCTGGCGCTGGGCGATCTGGTCGGCTACGGACCGGATCCCAACGAGACGGTCGACGCCGTCAGGGCCCTGCCGGGTCTGATGGGGGTGCGCGGCAATCACGACCGGGTGGCCTCCGGTCTCGGAGACGCCGGAGAGTTCAATCACGCCGCGCGCGCCGCCGCCCTGTGGACTCGCGCCAGCCTGAGCCCCGGGGGGCGCGAATTCCTGGCCGGGCTGCCGCAGGGGCCACGCCACTTCACGGACGGCGCGCTGCTGTGCCACGGCTCGCCGCTCGACGAGGACCAGTACCTGCTCGACGCCGGCCAGGCGCGGCGTTGCTTCGCGGCGCTGCCGTTCGCGCTCTGTTTCTATGGTCACACGCACCTGCCGGGCGCGTTCGTCCTGGAGGGGGAGCACGTTCATTTCGAGCCGGCAGCCGGCGAGCGAACCGTTCTGGCGCTGCAGCCGGGGCGGCGCTACCTGGTTAATCCCGGGTCGGTCGGCCAGCCACGCGACCGCGATCCGCGCTGCGGTTTCGCCATCTATGACGAAGCGGCGCGGACCGTCACATTTCACCGGGTCGCCTACGCGGCGGAGGAGACGCGTCGCAAGATCCTGGCGGCCGGGTTGCCGTCCTGGCTCGGCGACCGGCTGCTCCTGGGTGCGTAGGACCCCGCTTCCACGAGGAGGGGACGATGATCAAGCTGTTCGACGGCGATACCGAGGCGGAGGTGGGGGCGATCACCGACATCCAGCTCGAGCAGCTGGTGGAGACTCTCGTCGAGGAGACCATCGACGAGTACTCCTGGAACATCAACGGTTCGGCGCTCGCCAGCCTGGAGGGAAACGGCGCCGACGCCGGTCTGGTCGCCATGCTGCGCCGGGCGCTGGGGACTCGCAGCTCGATGGAGCTGCGCTACGAGCCCGATTGACCCTTGACCGCCGGGAGCCAGCCGAATACTCGGACAGGCTCCTAGCCCGGATTTCTCACCGGTCTTCTGCTGCGACCGCGGATCTGGCCGCCCTGACGGGCGTCCTCGCGGCTCGCACCCGTCAACGTAT
>JAGYID010000181.1 GCA_018606725.1 Acidobacteriota bacterium | reverse complement strand
CACGTCGACCCGACCACCGGCTCGATCGCCGCCTTCGTCAGCGACGGCCGGTCGTGGTACTCGGGGCTCGATCTGATGTGGCGCTGGCGCGGCGAGCGGAACTGGTATTCGGCCTCCTACACCCTGTCGAAGGCCGTCGACCTCGGGCCCGACCCGTTGCGGGGCGGTTTCTATCTGCCGCCGTACGATCCGATGACCGGCTTCGATCTGCGGGACGAGCGGGCGCGCTCCGATTCCGACCGACGCCACCGGCTGGCCCTGGCCGGCGCCATGCGGCTGCCCTGGCTCGGCCTGTGGGCGTCGGGGCTGCTGCAGGCGTCGTCGGGGGCGCCGTTCAACGTCACGCTCGGTGACGACACCAATGTCGACGGCTTTCAGACCGAGCGACCGGAAGGCATCGGCCGCAACAGCGGCGACTCGACGCCGATTTCGGTGATCAACCCCCTGCGCGCAGCGGCGAACGAGAATCTCGATCCCAACGACCCCTACATCCTCGCGCCGATCAACCGCCTGCGCGAGCCGTCCTTCTTCCAACTCGACCTGCGCCTGTGGAAGCCGTTCCCCCTCGGCGGCGACCGGCGCGGCGAGGCCTACCTGCAAGTGTTCAACGTCCTGAACCGGGTCAACGGCGGGATGGTCGACGGCGTGGTGACGTCGCGGACTTTCGGGCAGCCGATCGGTCTGGCGGGGCCGCCGCTGACCGTCGAGCTCGGCCTGCGGATGGATTTCTAGGAATCCGGCGCGACGGCGGCGCGCCCGCCCCGGGTCGGCCGGCGCCTCAGTGGATGGTGGGGTTCGGCGCCTCGCCCGACTGCGACACCAGGCGGCGCAGCGTCGAGCGCATGGTCTCGATGTCGAACGGCTTGCCAAGCAGCACCGAGCCGGTCGCCGCCGCGAAATCGGCGAGGCGCGGGTTGGCGGTATCCGAGGACAGGAAGATCACGCTGCGGGCGAGGGCCGGCTTCTCGGCCTTGAGGATGTCGAGGAGCGCCCGGCCATCGAGACGCGGCATGGCGTAGTCGGCGATCAGCGCGTCGTACGAGCCGCCACGGATCTTCGCCAGCGCCCCTTCGCCAGTGTCGGCCGTGTCGACCCGGTAGCCCATCCGCCCGAGCAGCTCCACCAGGACATCCTGCACGTGCACCTCGGTGTCGGCGACCAGGACGCGCGGCGCGCTGACGGCGTCGGCCGGCACCGTTCCGGCGCGCGCGGTCGGCGCTGCGGACGGCGCGACGGCGACCGCCAGAGGCGCGGCTCCGGCGACCGGCGCGGCAGGGCCGGCCTGGGCCGGCGGGGCTCCGAGCTGGCCAGATGCGGATGCGGACTGGGCCGGCGCTGTTCCCGCCTGCGCCGGCGCGGCAGGTCCGGCCTGTGCGGGCCCGCCCCCGACCTCGGCGGGTGCGGCTGCGGTCTGAGTCCCCGTGGTTCCGGCCATCGCCTGCTGGGTGCCCGGAGAGGCGACCGGCATCTCGATGGTGAAGACCGCCCCCTTGCCCGGCTCGCCGCCGCAGCGGATGACGCCGCCGTGATCGCGCACGATGGCGAAGCAGACCGACAGCCCCAGCCCGGTCCCCTTGCCGAACCCCTTGGTGGTGAAGAACGGGTCGAAGACGCGGCGGACGTTGTCCGGCGAGATCCCCGGACCGTCGTCGGCCAGCGTGATCATGACGCGGCCGTCCTTCGGCGCGGTGCGCACCGTCAGGGTGCCGCCGCCGTGCGAGTCGAACATCGCCTGCTGGGCGTTGTTGATCAGGTGCGTCAACATCACTTGCAGCTGGTGAAAGTCGCCGTTGACGTACGGCAGGTTCGGGTCCAGGTCGGCCTTGACCTCGACGCGGCTGACCTTCAGGTCGTACGCCTTGCGCTCGATCGTCTTGAGGATGACGCCGTTGATCCCGAGCGGCTTCTTCTCCGGCTTCTCGCGGCGGGCGAACTTCAACAAGTTGCCGACGATCTTCGCGGCCCGGTCGGCCTCGCGCAGGATGACCTCGACACCCTTGCGCACCTTGCCGCTGAGCTCCTCCTGCTGCATCAGCTGGGCGTAGCCGAGGACGCCGCACAGGGGATTGTTAAGCTCGTGCGCCACCCCCGACAGAAGATTGCCGAGAGCGGTCATCTTCTCGCTCTGGATGACCTCTTCCTGGGTGTCGCGCAGCTGCTCGAGGCGCGCCAGCAACTCTTTGTGCAGCCGGGCGTTGCCGAGCGCCAGGGCGACGAGCGACGCCAGGATCATGGCGTTGCGGCGGTCGCGCTCGGTGTAGCGGTCGGCGCTCTTGACGCGGTTGACGTTGAGCACGCCCAGCAGCTGCCCGCGCATGGTGAGCGGGCAGACGATCGCGGCGTTGATCGAGCGCCACGCCTGCACGCCGCCGAAGCGATCGTCGCCGGCCACGTCGTCGTTGATCACCACCGGCTCCGGCAGCAGGGCGACGCGTCCCGCCACCCGCTCGCCGAGCGCCAGGTGGGTGTCGGCGAGGATCTCCTGTTGCAGCGAGGTGCTCAGCGCGATGTAGAGGCGGTTGCTCTCGTCCTTGAGCATCAGCGAGGCGTCGTCGGCGCGCAGCACCTGGAGGGCCGATTGCACGATGCGGCCGTACAGCTCCTCCTCGTTCAGGGTCGAGAAGATCGACCGGCTCAGCTCGTACAGCCCGAGCCGCTCGATGAACTCGCGCCGCTCGAGGGCGCGGTCGATGGCGAAGTGCAGGTCGGTCAGGTTGACCGGCTTGAGCAGGAAGTCGAAGGCGCCCTTGCGCAGGCTGTCGACGGCGTTTTCCATGGTGCCGTGCGCCGTCAGCATGATGAACTCGATGTCGGGATTGAGCGCCTTGGCCTGCGCGAGGGTCTCCAGCCCGTCGATATCCGGCATGCGCAGGTCGCAGACCGCCGCGTCGTAGCGGTTGCGCCGGATCTTGTCGATCGCCTGCTTGCCGTCCTCAGCCGCGTCGACCACGTAGCCGTGGTCCGCCAGGGCTTCGCACAGGAAGCCCCGCACGGTGGCCTCGTCGTCGATCACGAGGATCCTGGCGCCGGCGTGCGGTGTCATGCTCCGGGCTCCGATTGTCGTCCGCGCGCCGTCGGCGAGACTGAGCGCGCGGTGGTCAGGGTCGGGCCAGCGCCGGCCGGGTCATCATCCGCCCCGCGGCGTCCGCCTCCGGCGTGCCGGGGAAGCGCTGCACGACCTCCTCGAGCAGGGGCCGCGCCTCGGACTCCCGGCCCAGCTCGACGAGGGTCTCGGCGAGGCGGACCTTGAACAGCGCCATCTCCGGCCGCTCCTTCGCGCCGCGCGCGAAGTAGCGGGCCGCGATCTCGGTCTTGCCATGCTCCTGCATGAGCGTCCCCAGCCCGAACAACGCTGGCGGGTAGCCCGGCGCGGCGGCGAGGGCCGCGTGGTACATCTCGGTTGCCCGGGCGACGTCCTTGGTGCCGAACTGGTGCATCCGCCCGAGCGCGGCCGAGACTTCCGCCTCGGCGGGGAGCTGGGCATGCACCCGCTCTTCCACCGCGACGGCGTTCTTCCAGTCGCGCGCCTCGGCGAGCTGCAGCGCCAGCCGGTGGCAATCCCGCGGATCGGTGGCGCGCGTGCAGGCCAGGCACGCCTCGAGACTGGCCGCGCCGCCGGCGCCTGATCGGACGCCGCGTGACGCCGCCTTCGGCCCGGGGGCCGCGAGCGCCTGCAGGGCGCCCATCAGCAGCAGAACCGTACATAACAGGGAGCCGACCATCATGATCCGTCGCACGCCACCCTCCAGCGACCGGGTCCCGGCGCGGCACCGCGCCGACACCCCGGCCGTGCACCCGGATCAACATATGTCCGGCGGGCTTGGGCGCAAGCGATCACCGATCCGTGATCGGCCGGGCGGGCCATCGACCGCGAAAATTGCTAGGATGCGGCGCGCATGCTCCGGGATTGTCGTTGCTTCATTTCAGGAGGTGGAAAGATGTCGAACCGTCGCCGCCGCTGCTCACGGGTTCCCGTTCTATCCGGCCTCATCTCCGCCCTGATCCCGGGGCTGTCCATCCTGCTCTCCGTCCTGGTCCTGCCGCCAAGGGGCATCGCGACGGCGGCCCCGGCGCCGCCGGGGTCCGCGTCGAATCCGCCGTCGTCGGGCGGCGGCCGCGGGGCGCCGGGCACGCC
>JAGYID010000089.1 GCA_018606725.1 Acidobacteriota bacterium | reverse complement strand
GGCGGGCCCGCTGATGTCGGCCTGAGCCTGAGCAAACAGCGTGGCTACATCGTCGTGGTGGCGGCTCTCACCGGCTCGCCGGCGGCCGAGGCCGGCCTGTCGACGGGCGACGTCCTGATCAGCATCGACGGCAGGTCCACCCGGCTCCTCGGCCCGTGGGAGGCGGCCAGGCTCCTGCGCGGCCAGCCGGGCAGCAAGGTCATGCTCAACATCAGCGCGGCGTCGGCCTCCGGTCGCAAGGATTTGACGTTGACGCGGCGGATCCTGCCATCACCGGCGCCCGCCGCCACGCTCGAGGGGGACGCCGGGGTGTTGCGCCTCGTCGCCCTGCGCGAAGGAGACGCCCGCCGCGCCGACCAGGCGATCGCCTCGCTCCGGCGGCGCGGTGCGACGCGTCTGCTGATCGATCTGCGCGGTTGCAGTGCGGATGCCCTGGCGGAATCGATCGGGGTCGCCAGCCTGTTCGTCTCGAAGGGGACCATCGTCAAGGTCATGGACCGCTATGACGGCGACAAGGCGTACACCGCCGACGGCCGGCGTCTCGCCTGGGACGGGCCGGTGGCGGTGCTCACGGACGCCGGCACGGCGGGGGCCTGCGAAGTACTGGCCGCGGCGCTCCGCGATGTCCGGCAGGCGCCCCTGCTCGGCGAGGGGACCTGGGGCCGGGGCCGGGTGTACAGGCTGCTGCCGCTGCAGCACGGCGACGGCGTGATCCTGGCGGTCGGCAAGTACCTGTCACCGGCCGGCAAGGACTGGAATGGCAAGGGGCTGCAGCCGGACCTCGAGCTGCAGGGAACGGTGACGGCCAAGGACGACCCGCAGCGGCAGAAGGCGCTCGACTACCTGCGCGGCATGTCGCTGGCGGCCGGCCGGCAGGCCGCCTGAAATCGCGCCGCGGGCGCCTTTCCGGGCCTCCGAACGTGGACGATCCGCGCCGCGACCCCTATATTGAGAGCCGGGCCCGGAGTCTGCCCGGTGCGCGGGCGAAGTCCGAGGAACCGGACTGATGGCGCTGCCGAAAACGATCGGACGTTATGAGGTCCTCGCCGAGGTCGGTCGGGGATCGATGGGGGTCGTGTACAAGGCGCGCGATCCGCGCATTGGCCGGATCGTCGCCCTGAAGACGATCGCCTTCTCCTTTCCCCTGGGGCCGGGGGAGGAAGAGGAGTTCCTGCGGCGCTTCTACCACGAGGCCCAGGTCGCCGGTCGCCTCAACCATCCGAACATCGTCACCATCTACGACGTCGGCGAGAAAGGCGCCGAGGGGGATGCTTACATTGCCATGGAGTTCGTCGAGGGGACGAACCTCCAGGAGCTGCTGGCGGGCGGCGGGCGCCTGCCCCTGGCCCAGGTCGCCGACATCATGGACAAGCTGTCCCAGGCGCTCGACTCGGCACATGACGCCGGCGTCGTGCATCGGGACATCAAGCCGGCCAACATCCTCCTGACGGAATCGGGGCAGCCGAAGATCCTCGATTTCGGGATCGCCCGTCTGGCGGCCGGCGGCCTGACCCGCCCCGGACGGTTCTTCGGCACCCCGAATTACATGTCGCCGGAGCAGGTGACCGGCGTCGAGGTCGACGGCCGGACCGACCAGTTCTCGCTCGCGGTCATCCTCTACCAGCTGCTCACGGGCGAGAAGCCGTTCGCCGGGGAGAGCGTCACGGCAATCTCCTATCAGGTCGTCAACGTCGATCCGCCGCCGCCCTCGAAGCTGAATCCGTCGCTGCGCGCCCCGTTCGATCGGATCCTCCGGAAGGCGCTCGCCAAGAACGTCTCCGATCGCTACCCGCGCTGTCAGGACTTCGCCGCCGATTTGAAGACGGCCGTCACCGAGTGGATGTCGGCCGCCGAAAAGACACCGCCGACCCTCGTGTCTGGAGCGCCCCGCCCGGAGCAGATCGCCGGAGCCGGGGCGCACGGCGGCGTGCGCGGCATCACCTTTCTCGCGCCGCGCTGGTCGGAGTTGCTGATGAAGACCGGCGCCCGCTTCGGTCTCGGCTGGGTCGCGTTCCTGATCTGTCTCGCCCTGCTGGCGGCGGCGCCGTTCCTGATGTCGCGCTCGCCGGCGCGGCGCGGGGCGGCGGCGCCGCCATTCGCGGTTCTTACGGCGCCCTTCGAAGGGACGGCCCCGCGCCCTCCGGAACCGCCGCCGCCGGCCGATGCCGCCCGCTTGAAGCTCAGCTTTGCGCCACGCTTCGACGCCGGGCGCATCGTCGTGCGGCTGGACGGCCGCGCCGCGATCGACGAACCGTTCAAGCGTTCCGCCAGGGCGGGCACCTGGACGCGGAGCCTGCCGGTCGTGCCGGGCCGCCATCGGATTGAAGTGCGGGTTGCCAGCGCCGACCGGAGCTTCGACGACGTCGAGGGGATCGAGGTGGAGTTCAGGACGCGCGAAGTCAAGGACCTCAAGGTCAGCGCCGGTGGCCTGCCGAAGCGGGTCCGGCTGCGTCTCGAGGGTGCGGGGGACGCGCCGAAATGACGAGCCGGAACGGGATCATCCTGGCGGCGGTCCTGCTGGTGCCGGGTCTCCTGGCCGCGGGGGTCGCCGAGGACGCGGCGCCGGGCAGGCAGGAGGCGTACCGGCTCTACTCGCTGGCGCAGCAGGCGCTCCTGAGCCGCGACTACCTGCACGCCGTCGAGCAGATGGAGCAGGCGGCGGCGCGCGACGACTCGCCGACGCTGCTTCTCGAATTGGCACAGCTCAAGTACTCCCTGGATGACCTCGACGGGGCCGCCGTCCTGGCGCAGCGGGTCGTCGCCGCCGATCCCCGCGAGGCGGCCGCGCGCCAGCTGCTCGGCGACATCCACCTGACCCGGGCGCGGCAGGGGGAGAGTCCCGAAGCGAACGTCGGCCTGGCGGTGGATGAGTACCTGAAAATCCTGGAAGCCAATCCGGCCGACCGGGATGCGGCCCGATCGCTGGCCGAGCTTTACTATCAGACGGGCCGACTCAAGGAGACCATCGACGTCCTGCGCGCCTATGCGCGCACCCAGCCTCTCGATCCGACCATGGCGCTGCTGCTGGGAAAGTCGCTCCTCCGCTCCGGCCGCCTCGACGAGGCCGAGCCGCTGTTGACCGGGGTGATGGCCAAGACGCCGGCCAACGTCGAGGCGGCGGATGCCCTCGCGGCTCTCTACGAAGTACAGAAAAAGTACGACGCTGCCCTCTCGGTCTATGCCGATCTGGTGCGTGCGGGCGCGGTGAGCGCCTATGTGCAGGACCGCATCGGCGCGCTCGACCTGGCGGCGGGGCGACCGAAGGAGGCGGTGCGGGCGCTCGAGGAGGGGCAGCGTCTCGACCCGAAAAATACCCGCGGGCTGCTGGTGTTGGCCCAGGCGTATGAGGAGGCCGGTGACCCGGCCGTCGCCCGGCAGCGCTACCAGCAGGCGATCCGCCAGGAGCCCGGGAATCTCGAGGCTCGCTTCCGGCTGGCGCGGCTGCAGCGCCAGCAGGGGGACGAGGCGGCGGCGCGGGAAGGGTTTCAGAGCGTCCTCGACCAGGCGACGGGCCGCGGCGCGGTGAGCGAGCGCGAGGCGGCCATCCTCGGGCTGACGCACTCCGAGATCGGCCTGATGGCGATGGAAGCGCGCAACTACAGCGCCGCCGCCGAAGCGTTCGAGCGGGCCCTCGATGCCTCCGACGAGCCCGGGCCCGAGCTGTTCCTGCTCCTCGGCCAGACGCGCCTCGAGTCGGGAAACCTCGACGAGGCCACCCGGGTCGCGGCCGAAGCGCTGCGGCGTCATCCGAACGACCTCGAGCTGCGCGTGTTCAGCGGCGAGGTGCAGATGGCCCGGGGCGACGTGGCGGGAGCGGACGCCTTCTACCGCGCCCTCCTGAAGGAGACCGGCGGGGCGGTCGAGACCTACGGGCGGATCGGTGAGGCGCTCATCCGGCGCAAGCGCTTCGCCCCGGCGGAGGCGATCCTGCGGGACGGGGTCCGGGTCCACCCGGACGACGAAACGCTGCTGTTCGCGCGCGGCGCGGCCCTGGAACGGCTGGGCCAGCTCAATGAGGCCGAGAAGCTCCTGGCCCGGGTGATCAAAGCCAACCCGAAGAACGCCCCGGCCCTCAACTACCTTGGCTACATGCTGGCGGATCGCGGTCTCAAGCTGCGCGAATCGCTGGCCTATGTCGAGCGCGCCGTGTCGATCGATCCGAAGAACGCCGCCTATCTCGACAGCCTCGGCTGGGCCCAGTTCAAGCTGGCGCGCTACGCCGCCGCCGAGAAGAGCCTGCGCGAGGCGATGCGCTACGATGGCGCCGACCCGACCATCCGCGAGCACTTGGGCGACGTGCTCATGCAGGCCGGCCGGCCGGACGAGGCGCAACGCGAATGGGAAGAGGCGCTGCAGCGCTCACCCGAGGACCCCGACAAGATTCGACGAAAGATCGCCGCCGCGCGAAAGGCCGTCCAGGCCGGCCGGTGAGCGGCGCCGGGCCCTCGCCGCGCGCCGCCGCCCTCGCGGCCGTCGCGCTGGCCCTGTGGCACCCGGCCTGCGCCACGTTGCCGCGTTCCGGGGCCGTTCCATCCGGCGGCGCTGCGCAGGGATACCGCGCCCTGTTCCACGGTCGGGTCGACAGCCCGGAAGGCAGCGATCGGTTCAGGATGGCGGTTTCGATCCGGCCGCCGGATCGGCTGCGGTTGGAGTTCTTCGGTCCCGTCGGCGGGCCGCGCTTCGTGCTCGCCGCCGTCGGCGCCCGCCTCGTGGCCCTCGACCTCGCGGAGCGGGCCTACGAGGAGACGGAGGCGACCGCTGCGGCGGTCGAGCGACTGCTTGGATTGCCGGTGACGCCGGACCAGGCGATCTCCATCCTCACGGGGCAGTCCCCGGGCCCGCTGCTCGACCCCGGCGGCGGTGCTATCATCCTCGCGGTCGAATACGGCAACGGCGACGTCGGGGTCGGCGATGGTTACCCCCGGCGGATCCGGATCGACTTGCCGGGACGTCGGACCCGGCTGACGCTCGAGGCTCTCGAGGGGCCGATGAACGGCGACGCGCCGGACCAGCTTTTCACGCCCGGGATCCCCGAGGGATGGAGTGCCGGCGCCCTCGCAGCGGCACGACCGCTGGTGCCCGGCCGGCCCGCCGGGCCGGACTGATGGGCCGATTCACCCTCCGCGCGCGGGCCAAAATCAATCTCAATCTCAAGGTGCTGGGCCGGCGGTCGGACGGCTACCACGAGATCGAGACCCTCATGCAGACGATCAGTTTGCATGACACTCTGCTTTTCGAGCCCCGGCACGACGCGATCGAGCTCCAGATCGCCGGCCCTGGCGGGGCCCCGGCCGGCGAGTCCAATCTGGTCGTGAAGGCCGCCGCTTCGCTGGCGGCGGTTCGCCCCCGCGGCGCCGGGGCCCGCGTCCGGTTGGAAAAGACCATCCCGATCGGAGCCGGCCTGGGGGGAGGCAGCAGCGACGCGGCCGCCGCCCTGGTCGGCTTCTGCCGTCTCTGGGGGATCACCCCGTCCGAGGAGGAATTGCGGGCGGCCGCCGGCAGCCTGGGGGCCGACGTGCCGTTCTTCCTGACCGGCGGAACGGCCCTGGCCACCGGGATCGGCAGCACGCTGGAGCCGCTTCCGGACCTCGGCGGGTATGCGCTCCTGGTCGTCTTCCCGGGTCTCCCGGTGGCGACCGGAGAGGTGTATGCGCGGGTGCGCCCTCCGTTGACACCTGCCTTGAAAATCAGTAGCATGGCACGCTTTGTTCCCACCCTCAGGGGCGGCTCGACACGCGAGGCGGAGGAGTGGGTGCGCGCGGGGAATGATCTTGAGCCATACGCCCGCGAGCTTTGCCCCGTCATTGGAGTGATCAAGGACCGGCTCATCGCCGCCGGGGCGTCGGTCGCCTCGATGAGCGGCAGCGGGTCATCCGTGTTCGGCATCTTCAGGGACGAACGCGCGCTCGACGTCGCAGCGCGGGAGCTGAAATCGGCCGGTTACGCCGCGTTCCGCTGCCAGCCGGTCGGCCGTTCGGACTACCGAAGCGAACTGGGGCTCGCCTGATACGGGGCCCCATGGGGGGGCGCCGGGCATGGACATCACCGACGTCCGGGTGTTTCCCGTCGACGAGGAGAAGCTCAAGGCGTTCGTTTCGATCATCATCGACGACTGCTTCGTGGTCAGCGACATCAAAATCATCAGCGGCACGAACGGTCTGTTCATTTCGATGCCGAGCAAGAAGCGCAAGAACGGCACGTTCCGGGACATCGCTCACCCGCTGAACAACGAGACGCGCAGGAAGATAGAGGACCGGGTACTCGCCCGGTACAGGGAGGTCGTGGCACAGGGGGCGGAGGGCGCGGCCGGCGGTCCCGGCGCGTCACCGGCCGGCGGGGGGCGTGCCGCGGGCGAGGGTCCGGAGCCGGGTGACGAAGACACCCCGGCCTGACCGGAGAGCCGCGCGGTCACCTGATGGGGCGTCGTCAAGTGGTAAGACACCGGACTTTGGATCCGGGACCGGAGGTTCGAATCCTCCCGCCCCAACCATGAAGAACGCGCGGGGGCGGGTGAGAAGCGCGCCGGAGTCGAGGGTGCGGATGACGGACGGCAGTGAGTTCAAGGTGTTCAGCGGTTCGGCGCATCCGGCGCTGGCGCGGGAGATTTGCGCCTCGCTGGGCACTCCCCTTGGGGCGGTCGAAATGCGCCGCTTCAGCGATGGCGAGGCCTACTGCCAGATCCTGGACAACGTGCGCGGCGCCGACGTCTTCGTGATCCAGCCGACCTGCCCGCCCGTCGACGGCAACCTGATGGAGCTCCTGGTGATGCTCGATGCCTTCAAGCGCTCTTCGGCGGCGCGTATCACGGCGGTGCTGCCCTACTACGGCTACGCGCGCCAGGATCGCAAGGACAAGCCGCGCGTCCCGATCTCGGCCAAGCTGGTGGCGGATCTCCTGACGGCCGCCGGCGCCGATCGGATCCTGGCGATGGATCTGCATGCGCCGGCCATCCAGGGCTTCTTCGACATCCCGGTCGACCATCTGTTCGCGGCTCCCGTGCTGATCGATCACGCCGGCAAGATGAAACTCAAGGATCTCGTGGTCGTCGCTCCCGATGCGGGCGGCGTCGAGCGGGCCCGGGCGTACGCCAAGCGCCTCGACGCCTCCCTGGCGATCATCGACAAGCGGCGCGGCGAGGCGGGCGAGCCCCAGGTCATGCACGTCATCGGCGAGGTCGAAGGGCGGAACTGCCTGATCGTCGACGACATCGTGGACACGGCCGGAACCCTGACCGGCACGGTGCAGGCGCTCACCAAGAAGGGCGCCCGCTCGATCTACGGCTGCTTCACGCACGCCGTGCTGTCGGGTCCTGCGGTCGACCGCATCCGCGCCTCGGAGATGAAGCAGGTGGTGGTGACGAACACGATCCCGATGGACGAGGCGAAGCGGACGGCGGGTCGCATCACGGTGCTGTCGGTCGCCGACCTGCTCGCCGAGGCGATCAAGAGGATCCACAACAACTCCTCGGTCAGCTCGCTGTTCGTGTAGGGGCTGCGGGAGGTCGTCCGGAAACTCCCGGTGAAGCGGGGGATGCCGGCTTTTTTGGCCCGGCGATGACGTGCGGGCGAGGGACGCGGAACATGAAGGAACTCATGGTGGAAGTGAAGACCCGGGAGAACCTCGGGAAGAACAGCGCGCGGCGCCTGCGTCATCAGAACATGATCCCGGGCATCGTCTATGGCGACAAGAAGCCGCCGGTGGCGGTGGTCGTCGATCCCAAGCGCATCCTCGAGATCCTGCACTCGCAGTCGGGCGAGAACACCATTTTCCAGCTCGGGCTGGCGGGGACGGACACCCGCCGCCACGTGATGATCAAGGACTACCAGGTCGATCCGGTGAAGGGCAACCTGATCCACGCCGACTTCGTGCGCATCCAGATGGATGCGGTCATCGAAGTCGACGTGCCGGTGCACGTCACCGGCGAGGCGGCCGGCGTGAAGCTGGACGGCGGCATCCTGGAGCACGTCACCCGCGAGGTGCGCGTCTCCTGCCTGCCGGGTGACATTCCCGAACACATCGTGATCGACGTGACGGCGCTGAAGATCGGCGACGCGCTGCGCGTTTCGGATCTGCCGACCAGCGCGCGCTACAAGATCCTGGCCGACCCCGAGCAGACGATCGTGGTCGTCGGCGCGCCGGCGAAGGAGGAGGTCGCCCCGGCGGCAGGCGAGGCGGCGGTTGCGGCGGCGCCGGCCGAGCCGGAGGTCATCAAGAAGGGCAAGGCGGTCGCCGAGGGCGAGGAGGCGGCCGAGGGCGAGGAGGAGGGCAAGAAGCCGAAGGAGGCCCGCAAGCCGGAAGGGAAGCAGTAACGGCTTGAGCGCGGCGCCGGCGGTGACAGTCGTCGTCGGGCTGGGGAATCCCGGGGATGAGTACCGGCGGACGAGGCACAACATCGGCGACCTCGTGGTCGAGGCGTTTCGGAAGCGGGTGGGTGAGCCAAGGGAGCAGCGCCGCGCCCGCGCGCTGGTCGCCGAGGCGCGGATCGGCGACCGAACGGTGATGCTGGCGAGGCCGCGGACCTACATGAACCGCAGCGGCGCCGCCGTCAGCGAGTTGCTGCGGGAGACGGGCGCAGGCCCGGAGGAATTGCTGGTGGTTTGCGACGATCTGTACCTCAAGTTCGGCACGCTCCGGTTGAGGAGCCGGGGCAGCCACGGCGGGCACAACGGACTGCGGTCGATCATCGACGCCCTCGGGACCCAGGCGTTCCCGCGCCTGCGGGTCGGCGTCGGCCCGGCCGACGCGGACGTGGCGCACGCGGATTTTGTCCTGGCGTCGTTCCCGAAAGCCGAGCGGGAGCGCCTGCCGGAGGTCCTTGAAGCGGCCGCCGGGTGCGTCGAGATCGCGGTGCGGGAAGGATTGCTGAAGGCCATGAATCTCTACAACCGGACGGAACGCCGGGCCGAGGGCCCGGGGGCCGGACCACAAGCGAGGTAACATCAGGATGCTACAATACGAGACCGTGTTCATCGCCGAGCCGACGATGACGGAGGAGGAGATCGACGAGCTGCTCAAGGGCTACGACCAGCTGGTCGTCGGCGCCGGCGGCAAGGTGCTGAAGGTGGAGAAGTGGGGCAAGCGCCGCCTGGCCTACCCGATTCACAAGCACGAAGAGGGGGTCTACGCGCTACTGATTCTCGAGTGCGGCGCGCCCACCATCAAGGAACTGGATCGGCGCTACCGCATGAACGACCGGATCGTGCGCCATCTGAGCGTGCGCGTGCAGCACGAGACCCAGCTGGGTCCCTCGCCGATGATGAAGCCGCGCCCGGCCGAGCGCGACGACGTGATGATGGAGCAGGCGCCGGCGATGTAGCAGCGGTTCACGAGAGAACACCAGGGAGACACATGTGAGGGGAAGCGAATCGCGCGGCCGAGGCGGGCAGGACCGGGGCCGCAAGAAGCAGTTCAAGAAGAAATTCCTGTTCCGCAAGAAGAAGTTCTGCAAGTTCTGCGATGAGAAGATCGCGTTCATCGACTACAAGGACGTGCGGCTCCTGCAGGGCTTTACGCCGGAGCGCTCGAAGATTTTTCCGCGGCGGATCTCGGGCACCTGCTCGAAGCACCAGCGCAAGATCATGCAGGCGATCAAACGGGCGCGGGTGCTGGCCTTGATCCCGTTCACCTCGGACTAGACTCGTCGATCGGGGGATGTGATGCAGGTCGTCCTGAAGGAAGACATCGAGAAACTCGGGAAGCGCGGGGAGATCATCAAGGTCGCGGAGGGATACGCCCGCAACTTCCTCCTCCCCAAAGGCAAGGCGCTCCCTGCCACCGCCGGCAATCTCAAGACCATCGAGCGCGAGAAGCGGCGCTACCTGGTGCGGGCGGCCAAGGAGAAGGAGGACAACGAGGCGCTGGCGCGCCGCATTGCCGGGGTGTCGTGCACCGTCGTGCGCAAGGTCGGGGAGCATGATGTGCTGTACGGCTCGGTGACGTCCTCCGATATCGCCGAGTACCTCCACTCGCAGGGGATCGACGTCGACAAGCGGCGCATCCTGCTCGAGGAACCGCTCAAGAGCCTCGGGATCTACACCGTCCCGATCCGCCTCCACCCCGAGGTGACCGCCGAGGTGAAGGTCTGGGTTGTGAAGGAGTAGCGTGACCGAGACCGTCGTCGAGCCGGATGCGCCGGCGGCGCGCCACGCCGTTTCGCCCTGGCTCCCATGCATCCTGGCGTGGCTGCTGCCGGGCCTCGGACACCTCCGGCTCGGCAAGCGCCGCCGGGCCGCGGTCTTCTTCGCGGTCGTGATGGCCACCTTCGCCATGGGGATCGCCTCCCACGGGGCGGCCGCCGCGATCGACCCGCTCCAGCCGCTGACCTACCTGGCGACCTTCGACAACCTGGCGCTCGGCCCCGTCGAGCTGATCAGCCGCCGGCTGACCTACGGACGGATCGTCTATCGCCTGCCGGAGGACGAGAATGAACCGGCGCGGGTCGCCCTGACCGATCGGCTCCGGGCCCGGGTGCGCAGCGTCACGTTCGAGTACGGCAGCACCTTTCTCCTGACCGCCGGGCTGATGAACATCCTGTTGATCCTCGATGCCTTCGATATCGCGGTCGGGCGCAAGGACTGAGGCCGCCGGGGGAACCGTGATCCGCAGTCATTTCCTCAACATGGTGATTTTCGCGGCGCTGGTGGCGATCTTCTTCGCCTTCCTGACCCAGAAGGAGACGCGCGACCGCGTCCGCGTCATCCTGATCCTCGGGGGGTCGATGGTCGTCCTGGCGCTGGTCATGGCCTACGTCATGTACCCCTTTCCGCTGCGGTGATGGGGCGGAGGCTCGGGCGGGCGCTGTGGATCTGGGGCCCGCTGGCGTTCTACGTCCTCACGATTTTCTATCTGTCGAGCCAGTCGCAGATCCCCTGGCTGCAGGGCGCCCCGGATTTCATCACCCACCCGATCGAATACCTGGGCCTGGCGATCCTCGTCGCCCGCGCCCTCAACGACGGCCTGTCACGGCCGATCTCCGGACGCAGGCTGGCCCAGGCCTTTGCGCTCTGCGTGGTCATCGCCTGCGTTGACGAATACAGCCAGTGCTTTACTCCCAATCGATTCTGCGACTGGGCTGACGTGGTGAAAGACGCCGCCGGCGCGGGGGCGGGACTGGGGCTGCTGCGGCTGGCGCGCAATCTCCTGACCCGGAGCGACGCGGCATGACGGGGCGGGACGCGGCCGCGGTGCTCTATACACGGCCCGGCTGCGCACCCTGCTTCACCCTGAAGCGCCTGGCGGCCCGGGCGGCGCGCCGGAGCGGCGTGCCGCTCTCGGTGGTCGACATCACGGGGGACGCGAGTCTCGAAGCGGCCTACGGGGTCCGCGTGCCGGTGCTGGTGCTGCCGAGAGGGGTCGTTCTCGAAGGGCGGGTGGAGGCGGCTGCGTTGGAGCGCGCCTTCCGCGACGCGGCCGCCGGCGCGCCACGCAACCCGGCGCGCGACGATGCGGGCGGCTGGCGCCGCCTGGCCGCGACATTGCGCGGCGCCCTGAAACGGGGCGGCGGCGCGGCCCGGGGCGCGCGGCGATGAGCCGGATCGCCGTCATCCCCGGCGACGGGATCGGCATCGAGGTGACCCGCGAGGCGGTCGGCGCGCTCACCGCCGCCCTCGACCGGAGCGGTGCGCCCCGCGTCATCGACGAGTTCCCCTGGGGGGCGGAACACTATCTCAAGACCGGCGAGACGCTGCCACCGGCCGCCCTCGAAAAGTTGCGTGGCTACGACGCCATCCTGCTGGGCGCCCTCGGCGATCCGCGCGTGCCGGACATGCGGCACGCCGCCGACATCCTGTTCGGCATCCGCTTCGGGCTGGATCTGTACGTCAATCTCCGGCCGGTCCGCCTGCTGGACGACCGGATCTGTCCGCTGAAGGGCCGCACGACCCGGGACGTCGACTTCGTCATGCTGCGCGAGAACACCGAGGGGCTGTATGCCGGCATCGGCGGACAATTCCGGAAGGGAACTGCCGACGAGGTGGCGATCCAGGAAGACATCAACACCCGCCGGGGGGTCGAGCGGATCTGTCGTCACGCCTTCGCGCTGGCCCGGGCGCGCGGCCGCCGGAAGGTGCTGATGTCGGACAAGAGCAACGCGCTGCGTTTCGCCGGCGACCTTTGGCAGAGGACCTTCCATGAGGTGGCCAGGGAGTTCCCCGATCTGGAGGCCTCGCACCTGTACGTCGATGCGCTGGCGATGCAGATGGTCAGGGACCCGTCGCAGTTCGACGTCGTGGTGACCAACAACATGTTCGGCGACATCCTGACCGACCTGGGGGCGGCCTTGCAGGGCGGGCTGGGGATGGCGGCTTCGGGGAACATTCACCCCGGACGCGTGTCGATGTTCGAGCCGGTCCACGGTTCCGCCCCGAAGCATGCCGGCCGGAACGTCGCCAACCCGATGGGCGCCATCCTGTCCGCCGCGCTCCTCCTCGAGCACATCGGCCGCGCCGAAGAAGCGCGCTTGATCGAGAGCGCGGTGATCGACTGCCTGCGCGAGCGCCGCACGACGCGCGACCTCGGGGGCGACCTCGGGACGCGCGAGGTGGGCGAAGAAATCCGGCAGCGGATCGAGCGGGCGCCGGCGGGCTGACGCCGGCTGAGTCCGGGCTAGGGCGCGCCGGGCGTCGCCGGCGGCGGCGCGGGCTTCACCGTCATCGACAGGCCGAGCAGCTTCCCCTCCGTCCGGCCGTAACCGAGGGCGACGCGGTCGGCGATCACCAGCGGCGCGGTGGTGAACCATTCCCCCGAGACATTCAGCGAGAAGGCGCCGGCCGTCTGCAGACCGGGCAGGGCGAGACCCAGCATCTGTCCCTCGGTGAACGGCACAACCAG
>JAGYID010000088.1 GCA_018606725.1 Acidobacteriota bacterium | reverse complement strand
CCCCCACATGCTCGGGCTCGACATCGACGACCGGCAGGTTCCGAAGCTGCAGGAGCTGCGCGAGCACCTGCGCGATCTCTGCCTGGGCGAGGGAAGGAAGGCGGTCGTCTTCTCCGAGTGGACCGACATGACCGACCGGGTGGAAGCTTTGTGCGGCCGCCTGAAGCTGCCGGCGTTCCACCTGCACGGCGGCGTGCCCGTCCGCCGCCGGCCCTCCCTCATCCGCGCATTCTCCGCCGGGCGCGGCCCGGCCGTGTTCATCAGCACCGACGCCGGCGGGCTGGGCCTCAATCTCCAGGCGGCCGACGTCGTCATCAACCTCGACCTTCCGTGGAACCCGGCCCGTCTCGAGCAGCGCGTCGCCCGCGTCCATCGCATCGGCTCGAAGCGGCCGGTGCAGGAGCTGCTCCTGGTGACCAGGGACAGCATCGAAGAGCGCATCCTACACCTGCACGAGACGAAGCGGAACGTGCTCGCCAACATCTGGGCGAAGGACGGGCGGGACGTCATCGACGCCCCCGGCGGCAGCGGCGCCTTCCGGCAGATGGTGGACTCGCTGCTGAAGGCCTCCGCGCCCGGGCTGCCGCCTCCCCCCACCCGGGCGGCAGGGCCGCAGGACCCGGGCATCCGGGTCACCACGGACGTCCCCGATCTCTCGAGCGCCGCGGACCGCGACCCTTCGGCCCCCGCACGCGTTTCCCCGACGATTCCGTCCGCCGCGACCCCCACCTCCTCGCCCGCCGCCATCGACCCCGCGGCCATGGTCGCAGCCGTCGCCGCCGTGGCCCCGACGCTGCCGCCCGACCACCGCCAGTCGCTCGCCACGGTGTTCCGCGCGCTCGCCGATGCCCTGGAGGGGACGCGTACGAGGACAGCGCCCTGATCTGCGACTCGTCGAGAGAGGTTAAAGCGGCTCGGTCCCTTCACTCAGGATCTTCAAATAGCGGTCGTAGCCGAAGATGCGGTTTCGGCGCTTGCCCGTCAGCTCGCGGACGATACCGAGACTGATCAAGAGCTTCATCCCGGACGCTGAGGCGGGGAACGACAGGCGGGCGCGCCGACTCACCTCCTGCAGGCCTGCCAGAGGGCGCTCCTTGAGGACATCGTGCACCCGCAGCGCCGAGCCGGCGGTGCGACCTCCCTTCTGAATCCGGTCCCGATCCCTCTGGAAGAGCTCCACGAGGCGGCGCGCCGTGCGGACGGCGCCATCGGCAGTCTCACGCACGCCCTCGAGAAAGAACGTCAGCCACTTTTCCCAGTCACCAGTCCTGCGAACCTCCTCGAGCAGGCGGTAGTACTCGTCGCGCCTCTGTTTGAAGTAAAGGCTCAAGTACAGGATTGGCTCTTGCAACACTCCCGCGTGGCACAGAAGGAAGGTGATGAGCAGTCGCCCCACCCGGCCGTTGCCGTCGAGGAAGGGATGGATCGTCTCGAACTGGACGTGCGCCATCCCGGCGTTCACGAGGACCGGGAGCGCAGGCTTTTCGGCATGCAGGAACCGCTCCAGCGCCGCCATGCAGGCCTCGACCTCCTGGTGCGGCGGCGGGACGAAGAGGGCCTGGCCCGGCCGTGCCCCCCCGACCCGGTTCTGCGAGGTCCGGAATTCTCCAGGGGCTTTGTCGCTTCCCCGCCCATGCGACAGAAGGATCCCGTGAATCTCCAGCAGGAGCCGGTTGGACAGGGGGAAGCCGCCGCGCAGGCGCTTGATGCCATGCTCCATGGCCGCAACGTAATTCGAAACCTCGCGGACATCGTCGAGGGGCGCGCCGGGGGCCTCCTTCATCTCGAACAGCAGAGATCCGACAGCGACGATTGAATCCCTTCGATCTGCGAGGAGAGGACCGCCTCCTTTCTGACGGACGAATACAGGAAGAGGTCGGGGTCGGGCAGGAGAGTTGTGACGCTGTCCAGCCGGCCGAGGGCCAGGAGCGCCTGCTCGAGAGCCATCTGTAGAGGACCGTCGAACGCCAGAGGAGGGCTGGGCGGCAACGGCTCGGGGATAAAGGCCCGCGCCGTTTCGCCCGCGGTCGAGGTGACACGAAATCGCCCCGTTGCCCCTCGGTGCATGGTAAACGGCCTCTTCAGGAACGCTTAACAAGCCGATCTGTTATTAACCGTTAGCCCGGTAAGTTAAATAAGGCTCGGGGTCGTGTCAATGGGTCGAGCCCTGGCATGCAGAGCGGTCGGCGCAGGACGCCGCCCGTCTGAGGCGGCGGTTCATGCCCCGCTCTCCTGAACATCCCAACTCGAGGCAGAAGCGCTCAAGCTGAACCCCAAGGAACGGGCACGCCTGGCCGGGAAGCTCCTGGAGAGCCTGGAAGATCTTTCCGACGCGGAAAGTGCCCGCATCTGGGGTGAGGAGGCACAGCGCCGCGACGCCGACTGGGACGTTCACGAAGGGAGCGGCAGCCGCCCCGTCCGTGACGTCTTCCGTGACGCCCGCGCGCGGTGGAGGGCGCGGGCGGACTCGGCTGGAAGTCAGAGCTGCCGATCAGGTCCCCACCCGGTGAACCTGACCGGGCCGGACGCTGCCGAGCACCCGTTGCAACTCGGGAAGCATGCGCACGAGGAACTCGATCTTGTTGCGGCGGCTGATGCGCTGATCCGTGGTCAGGAAGACATCGAATTTGCCATCGACCAAGGCCAACAGGGCACCGTTTCCCTTCGAGGCCCAGCCCATTCCAGGACCGCCACAGCGTGCTCGCGACTCACGGTCGGAAAGTCCTTGAGGAAGCTATCGAGCGTGTCCCCTTCCTCGAGATAGTCGAGGAGCGTCTGGACCGGAACTCAGAAGTTGTCGGCAGTATAGGAGGTGACATGCGAGTGCGCCACCTGGAGCCTGCAGAAATCGCTACAGCAGGAAGTTATACCGTGCGCCCAGTGGATCGCACGGCAACGAGATCGGTATCGGATATGGGGCGAACGTCAGTGGATTTCAAGGTGATGACAGCCTTCGTCCGCCCTGAGGCCGTGACGAACTCGACTTCAAGCCCGTCTGGAGGATAAACCTCGACGATGACGCCCAGGTCGCCAGGGCAAAGGCCATGCTCCGGTATTTCTCGGTCAAGCACGATGGTATCGAGGGCTTTGTAGGTCATGGCTACCTCGGGTACGCGGTCACAAGCCGCGGCACGTCACTACCTGCCGGGACAATCCACACGCTCGTGACTTCGAGGCGAAGTCCCGCAGGCCCTGTAAGTGTACCGGAAACCAGATACTTCTGCCCATAGGCACTCGACTCCCCCGGCGTGGCCTGGCCCCGGAGGGCCAATTCGCGCAACTGAGAGGCGAGAGCCGCTGAGTTCTCCGCGCCGAATCCGGCACGCGCGAAAATGGCCGCCTTGAATCGTCCGATCGGATGAAACCGTGAAAGCAGGTAGCCCTTGAGCTTCTGCTCATTAATGACGGCCCTCTCCGCGTTTGGAAGTTTCACCAGCAATCCCCGCGACCTCGGTCTCCATGCGTGCGTTGCAAGGATTGTAGCGTCGCGGCGGGTTACAGTGGAAGTATCAGGAAGCCGGGGATGCACCGGAGGATGCAGAGCGGCTCGATGGCGCGGGCGCCCTCGGCCTTGCCCATCTCGGCCGTTTCCCAGCCGAACTGGTCGAGGACGCGGGTCACGGTCTTCTTCGCGCCGTCCACGACCAACACCACCCCTCCCTCCGGGTGTAAACTCCCCGCCCCCCAACCAACCCGACCGAGGCACATGACCGAGCCACCCAAGGCGCCCGAGCCGCCGCCCGCTGGTCCCCCGGCAACCGCTGCGCCCGCGGGGCCGGCGCCCGCCGACCCCGCCCCCTGCGGCTGGCTCTCCGACCTGCCGACGTTCAACGGTGCGCCGCCGCGCGTCGTGCGGCTCAAGCTCGAAGAGTTCATCCGCGACGCCGGAACCGGGCCTGCTCACGGGCGTGCCCGGGTCGGGGACGACCCTCGTCGGCCTGCAGCTGGTGCACGCCGGTTTCCTGGACGATCTCGCGGGGGCGCGGGCGCTCATTTGATCGCCGCGATGAACCGGCCGACCGAGGCATGTACCATGATCTCGTCAATGCGCGGACTCCCCGAAAGCCCTGCGACCGAGGCGCTTGCCACTCGAACGGCCGAGACAGGCCCTTCCGACTGGGGCGTTTCGAACAAGCGGTTCATGTCCCTGACGAATCGCGTGAACCAACCCTCCGGGAAGGACCTGCGCACCGCCGGAAGCGCCGCCACGACGGCGTCGAGCGCGTCTCGGAACACGACCGACGTCTCGTAGAGGTAATAACAGTCCTTCTCCAGTTTGTCCGCAGGGCGTCCGGGCTCCCGGCGTGCCAGGACCTTCTGCATGACGTAGGTGAGCGGCTGGGGGATCCGGAGCGGCGGCAGCCCGGCCATATCCCCGAACCCGGTCACCCGGCCGATGTCGATCGACCAAGGTTCGAAGAGCAGGAGATCGAGATATCGGAGGGGCTGCGCGGTCACGCCGCCTTCCTGAAGTGCGATCGCCTGCACCTCGGCACCACCGGCCTGTCGCGGCGGGCCGACGAGCGGACATAAGAGTTCGACCTCCGGCCCACCCTCTACGCCGACGACCGAGAACTTCATCACCGGAGGATGCATCTGGCCGAAGAGCTTCGGCGTCAAGCCGGCCTCGCGAATGAGGTCGCTCAAGAGCCGCCGGCCGCTGCGCTCCAGGTGGGCAGGGTCACAGGTCAGGTCGAGATCCTTGGTCCCCGGCTTTGGGATCGGTGTCGCAGTTGCGTGCGGATGGTAACGATACAGAGCGTTCGCGCATCCTCCCGCGATCACCAAGTCCGGCAGATACGGTTCCACCGCCCTGATGACCCGGCGGAAGAATGCATCGAAATCCCCGCTGATCAGAGCCATCCGGCCTTCTCGAAGTGCGGCCCCAAGACCCGTTCGAATAGGAAGTCGCTTTGCTCTACGCCTCTGGCGGGTGACGTCCGCAGATCCAGGTAGAGCTGGAGGATGTCCGCCACCGGCAGTCCATCGACCCGGGCGCTTCCCTTGAAGATGGAATCCTTCGCCCTGGGCTCCACGATTTCCACTAGCGCAGCATCCGTATCCGCTGGCACCAGATCCAGCCGCTCGAGAGTTTCCGCAGGATGCTCGACGTAGAGCCGAGCGGATTCAATGTTGGACCTCCCGAGCGCCAGCAGGTGGCAGGCCCGGTGGCCTCCCACGACCACCGCGGCGGTCCCCGGCTCGTCCACCGCCGAGGTCCGCCGGGCAAGACGCGCGAGCAACTGCCGTACTGCTTTCTCGGGAGAGCGTTCCGGATGGATTGGCTTTGCGCCGAGGACCCTGTCGGGGCGGAGCCGGACGAAGGCGGACCAGTCCTCCAGGAGTCTCCTGAGCCCCGGGAACATGAAGCGCTCACCCTGTCGCCGCAGGTAGCCCCTCGCTTCGATCAGAGCGACGAGATTCCAGGCGTGCGACTTGGCGACCCCGGCGATCTCCGCCAGAGCGCTGATGCTCGCCGGCCTGCTGCGCAGGCCCCCCCAGTATTTCTCCTCTATCCCCGGAAGCAGTAACAGTTTCAGCATCCACTGATTGCGCGGCGCGAAGGGATTGGACCGGGGGGAGGCGGAACTCGATGGCTTGATGGATCCTCGTTCTTCTCCTGACCTTTCCCCCTGATCGGTGCCACACTTCCACTTGCGCCAGCCGCTTGCATCCATGATGAGCCACTCGATCTCAGGGGCATGGCGCTGTACGTAGGACTCGAACTCCCGCGCCGCGTTTGGCTTTGCCTTCTCCACCCAAACCGCCAGGAGCGGCTTCCGTGCAGGCTCGCTCTGCTTCAGATCTCGGAGTTGGAGGATGCCATGGGCGATGGCGCCCAGAAACTGCGATCTCCGGAACGGCACCTGGACCTTAATTTCGACGACGTAGGACTCGCCGCCGCGCCTCGCCACCAGGTCGGCACGATATCCGTTCTTCACGACCTGCTCACCCTCGATGGCAAAGCCCAGGTCGATCAGGGCGGCTTGCAGCTTGGCTGCCTCAGGACCAATTTCGCTCATCGGCAATCCATGGTTCTCTGCACAGAAAACTATCTCTGTTCAGAGATAGAGTCAAGCACTAATAGACATACAGACAAGTAATGTATTTACAACTATTTGGTTCGCATGAAGACCAGCCGCTCCCCCGCATCAAGCGGGCCCGCGCCGCGACCGAGCCGGCAGTCTGCAGCATCACCGCCATCGCCCGCGAGGCGGCGGCCGGACGCACCCGTCACTTGGTCCTGCTCACGGGCGTGCCCGGGGCGGGGAAGACCCTCGTCGGCCTGCAATCAGAGAGAAGCCGGAACGAGCGGTTACCTGTTCGAAGAACCCCTGGCGGCGCTGGGGTGCGGACAGGGCGAAGGTGGCCCGCTATATGGGCGTGCCGCGAGCTGGTCACCGCCTACGAGCAGCCTCCGCTCTCGAGGTTCGGGACATTCGCCACGGCCCTCCTGGCGGCCAGTCCTTGATGGTCACGCGCCCTTCTCGTGCGGCGTCCAGAACAGGCTGGGCGAAGCGGCGAATGCCGGAGGCGGTCTCGCGAAAGTCGGGGCTCGCCGCCGTCAGCCCGCCCGTCGCAAGGAACGCGCGCCAACGTCGGGCGTTGAGGGGGTTTTGCGCGAAAGCGTCGCTCAGTCCAGCCAGGGGACCCGATGGAATGGCTGTCGCGCGACGCTCGAAGGTGCGACGGATCGATTCGACGAGCGTCGGCCCGTCGAAGGCCAGCGTCCGGGGCAGAAGCGCGAGGTCGTAGTAGTCCTTGATGCGGGTGTTCACCTCGCCCAGCACGACGACCGCCTCGAGCTTCTCAGCGATGGTCGTGTAGGGAGTGTAGGCGCGAACGCTCGCCATAGGGAAGCCAAGCAGGCCGCCCGGGATGACTTCTTCCGTGGGCGGGAAGACAGCGTCGCCCAGCCCGGCGTCGACCTGGTAGCGAAGCCTCACGCGGCCGAGCCGCGCGTCGAACTTCGCACGCAGACCGAGGACCGGAGATTCGACGCGAATGGGGAGGACGTCGATCGAGTCGAGATGGAACTCGATGCCGTCGTTCTCCACCTTAACCTGGAGGATCTCACGCAAGACGGCGCGCAGCCCCTCCACGTCGAGGTTCAGCGGCCCGAGGAGATCGATGTCGCGTGTTGGACGCGTGTTGACTCCCAACCACTGGCGCAGGAGCAGCGCCCCCTTGAGGATGAAGCGCTCGCGGTGAACGGAGCGCCCCAGGCGGTGCAGAAAACGCTCCACCGCGAAGAGCTCGAGCAGCTCGGCGAACGGCCGGCCCGTCTCGCGCGCCTGGTTCTTGAGCCGGGCCTGGATCGAATGGACCAGGCCCGTGGGCCCGGGGCGGTTCACTGCATGGCCTCCAGGTACGGCCGGATGACTGCCTCGACGCGGCAGAGCCTGGCCGCGCGGAGGATCTGAGCCGGGGTGAACTTGCGCTCGGCGAGCCCGGTGCGCAGGGCCTCGATGGCGACCTCGACCCCGATACGGCTGCGGAACTTGAAGCAGTCGGCCACCGTCTTGGCGGCCCCGTAGACACGAATCGGCAGGCCGTCGCGCTGGTGGGTCTCTATTCCCGAGGTGAACATCGCGCCGGACATGCGATAGACGCGCAGCGGCGGCCAGTCGAGCCGCGGCCGGGCCGTCCCGCGCGGCAGGGCGATGCTGACATGATGAGGAATCTGCGTCGTGAGCCCGTGGAGGTGGAGGGCAGAGATGAGGGCGATCACCGCCCTGGGCACCCGGGTCGCTACGGTGACCAGGTCGGGGTCGGCGAGGGGCGGAAGCTCGGCCAGGCGGTAAACGCCCCGGCTCAGGGACTCGAGGACGCCTCCGTCGCGCAGGGCGTAGAGGTCGCGCCGGTGCACCCCGACCCGAAGGGCCTGCCCGGTTCTGAGCATCCCGCCGGCGCGGCGAAACGTCTCTATGACCTTGCGATTCTTCGGAGGCTTTCCCATGGCGGGACAATAATTACATCACTTATTGTCAAGTGTCAATATTATTGTCCACATCTTCTGGGAGCGCCGGCCGGCCTGCTAGCGCCTGCGCTTCGTCCGGTACACCGGCAGCTCCTCCCGCAGAACGCGCCGCAACGTTTCCTCGAGAGGCTGGTCCCCCGACCTCATGTGCTCCCTCAGTGCCCTGTTGATGAGGGTCTGGTAATTCCCGCCACCGGCCTTGTGAACCTGGGACTTGAACCAGGCCAACACATCGTCGTCGAGGCGGATCGTGATCCGGGTCTTTCCGGTCGGCGCCTTGACCACCGCTCCGCGCCGACCGCGGCTGAAGTCATATTCCTTGCGCATCGCTCAGCCCTCGTACTGCTTCCGCTCCCTGGGCGTCGCTTCCCGAGCGGAGATGATTCGAATTGCGTCCCCACGCCAGGCGTAGACCGCAACGAGCAGGTGTCCCTCGGCATCCGCGAAGTCCACACCACGCTTTCTCAGGTTGGCGCGGGCCTTGTCGAAATCCCACTCGAAACCCACTCACGGAATATATGCACATTTGTGCACATAGTCAACTAGCCCTGCTCCACGAAGCCCCCCCTCCACGCGCTCGGGTGTAGACTCACCCCTACCAACCCGACCGAGGCATTTGATCGAACCACCCGGTTCCGCAGATCCGCCGGTGCCGCCCACCGCAGGCCGGCGCCCCGCCCCGCCCGCCGACCCCGCCCCCTGCGGCTGGCTCTCCGACCTGCCGGCGTTCTACGGCGCGCCGGCGCGCGTTGTGCGGGGGCGGCTCCAAGATTTCATCGGCGACGCCGGCAGGGAACAGATCCGCGCCTGGGACGAGTGGCCCGGACCTACACGGCGATCCTCGAGTACGAGCTGCCGCGCGAGGTGGACGGTGTTGTCGTCGTCGGCCCGCCCGGTGTGGACCGCTTCCTGCTCGAGTGCACCCGCTCCCCGGCGCCGGGCCCGCTCACGGCGGAGGCCTTCCTGCAGCGCGACGCATACACCCCCCTGCCCAGCCTCGTGCGTGCCGCCCGCGACCTGTTCGCGCACCAGCCGCTCCCCCGCATCAAACGGGCCCGCGCCGCGACCGAGCCGCACGCTCCAGGCTGCTCATCACATCTCCTTACGTGCCTTCGCGTTGTGGACCTTCCACAGGAGAACTGGATGGTTCCTCAATAGATCGGCCAGCCCTGCGTCGTCCGGGAATAGGAGCTCCGGTCGCAGTTCTCCGACCTGAAGCCGCTCCGAGTATTCGCGTTCCTCTTTCGTCAGCTTCAGCAGTGGGCCGACGACACTCCAGCTCCCGCGCCTCAGTTGTTCCGCGCTTGGGCGATCGCTTCCGGACAGCATCGGGTGGAGCTGCTCGATGATGGCGGTCTTCGTGAGCTTCTCCAGTCTCTGCCGGCCGTAGTCGTGAAGCGGCCGATCAAGCGCCCCAGCCAGGGCGATGAACAGGCGGCGAAAACGGCGGTCCCAGCGGTCGCCGGCGATCACGGGCAGCCGGATGACGTCATAGCAATCTCGAGGCAGGACCCTGGCCAGGAGCGCACACAGCTTCCCCGCGCACTATTCCTCGACCCCGACTGCCTGCACACTGAATCCAAGCTCGGCGTCGGGTCTCCACAGGCCCAGGCGGACAGGGGGACCAAGAGGCACCCGGTGAAGAAAGTTCATATCGACCTCGACCCGATCGCCCGCTCGACTTCCGGTCGCTGGGCGAGCATCGCCTCCCGGTCCGCGGCGCCGATGTAATTGAAGTCAAGGTCAACGGACAGCCGCGGCGGCGGCCCGAACCCAAGACTCAGCGCCGTTCCGCCCTTCAGCGCCAGCGCCCTCGAAAGCAGCGGGTGGCGATTGACATCATCGAGCAGACCGACAAGGCGATCGACCTTCTCCAGGGTCTCCTGGCGAAAGCCGGTCGAAGCGGCGAGATCGATCAGCCGGGGCCGGTCAAGCCTCATCCGGCTCCCTCCCGCGCACGATCTCTTCGGGCAGGACGAGGTTCCAGCGGGGAGCGAGGATGCCCCCACGACGCCTTCCCCTCGGGAGGTAGTGGGGAGAGCGGGGCCGCTTCTTCTCCAGGCCGTCGAGAAAGCGCTCCGGGACCGAGAATTGCCGCCGGGTCATCTCGAGGAACCATCCCACCGCCGCATAGAGGATCTTCTGGTCGTAAGCCGCAAGCAGAGTTTTCAGAAGATCGAGATCCAGGACTCCGAAGCCCCTCGCCGACTCCACGAGTTCGGTGAGCCCCCCGACGAGGCGCGGCTGCCTGAAACCATCCAGCAAGGTCCTTTCGGGACCCGTGGTCCACAAGGTCTTCCCCTCCCGCGTGGTCCGGCGCGCGCCGAGATGTCTCAAATTCCCCTTCCTCAATCCGGGAGGGTCCTGAAGGAACAGGTGCTTCACGCCTCCGACCTCGATCGGCGCGTGACGTTTTTCGGTGAACGCGCTGCACACATTCCAGTCGGAATGAGCGGCCCCGAGGAGCTCGAGCGCCGAATGGTGAGAGAACACTGCGTCCGGCCGCACGGCCGCCGCCACCACGAACCGATCCGGCTTGAATGTGGCTGCCTTGGCTCCGCCGGGGACGGTGGCATAGACTCCGCGCGACACCGGCTTCAACTTGCCCCGCTTCAGGTAATACTTGACGCGCTCCAGAGCAGCGCGCCGCCCCCTCCCCCCTCCGAGCGCCCGACGCAGATCGCCCAGCGTGAACACGGCGTTCTTGGCCAGAAAGGCGGCCGTGTCGAAGACATCTAGTTGACGTTTCGCTCGCATAAGGGGGACAAAATACCCCTTAACAGCGCGGAACGTCAACCAGAATGCAGGCGCCCTCCGCCCCCTGCGGCTGGCTCTCCGATCTACCAACCCTCTACGGCACACAGCCGCACGTGATCGCACAACCTGAGACCTGCTTTGGCGTTCGCCGGGGGACAGGGTTTGTTTCAAGTTGGTCGGAGGCATGTGTGCCGCAGCGGGTTTCCAGCGCATCAATAGGCGTCGAGGCTGTACAATGTCCCTCGTGAGCCTCGAGGAGATGATGGCAAGAGCGCCTAAGACGCCCGATGGCAGTGAATTTGCTGTCCGTATGGCCCATCGATCGACCGTGGGCGGGGCTGCTTGTCATCGGACCATGAGAACAAAAGTAAACACGCGGGTCTCGTTTTCGAATGGGATCCCTCGAAAGCCCGAAACAACGTCAGGGCGCATCGGGTCCGATTCGAGGAGGCCCTCACGGTCTTTGGGGACCCTCTCTCCATCACCGTCCCCGATCCGCTCCACTCGAGCGGAGAATCCCGGTTCGTCATTGTCGGGAGGTCGCGGCAAGGCCGCCTTTTGATTGTCGCCCACACCGAGCGGGGTGACCGGATCCGAATCATCAGCGCGCGCCCGGCCAGCAGACGCGAGAGAATGCAATATGAAGAAGCCTAAGCGGGCCGTAAGAGAATCCGGGATGCTGAAGGAATACGATTTCTCGAAAGGCGTCCGCGGCAAGTATGCGAAACGCTTCAGAGCGGGTACCAACGTCGTCGTGCTTGCCCCCGACGTCGCGCGCGTGTTTCGCGACTCCGATTCGGTGAATCGCGCTCTCCGGGCCCTGACCCGAATCGCCTCGAGGCAGCGACGCAAGGCGTCAGGCTAGGCATCATCCCGAGCATCGCGGCTTCGACCCCACCCGCCCTGCTCCTCCCCGCCCCCCGGGTGTAGACTCCCCCCACTAACCCGACCGAGGCACATGACCGAGCCGGCCGTCGCCCGCATCACCGCCATCACCCGCGACGCGGCGGCCGGCCGCACCCGTCACCTGGTCCTGCTCACGGGCGTGCCCGGGTCGGGGAAGACCCTCGTCGGCCTCGATAAGGTCTTCGTTAGGGACGTGAAGCAGTCCGTGCGCTACTACAGCCAGAGACGGGACTCCGCCCCGTCCGAGCACCTCCTCGCATTCGACGAGGCGCCGCGCGCGTGGGACGCCAAGCACGTCGGCCGGAAGCATGATCTGGTGAGCAGCGCGACCGCTGAGCGGGCGGATGGCGCGGGCGGCCTCGGCCTTGCCCGCGTGGACGCCGCCGATCAGGTCCCCACCCGGTAAACCTGACCGGGCCGGACGCTCCCGAGCACCCGTTGCAACTCGGGAAGCATGCGAAGAAGGAACTCGATCTTGTTACGGCGTGCGACAAGAACGACCAGGGCTATGGAGAACCTTGAAACGGCTTGCTGATAGCTGATGCGCTGATCCGTGGCCAGGAAGACATCGAACTTGCCTTCGGCCAGGGCCAGCAGGGCGCCGTTTTCCTTCGAAGCCCAACCCATCGCCGGGACGGTGCGGACCTCATGCCCGATGAGTTCGCGGCCCAGGCGCGCCGGAACGCACTCATCAAGCAGAATTCGCATGCGCCAATACCGAATCCTTGGCCAGTTCCAGGACCGCCACGGCGTGCTCGCGACTCACGGTTGGAAAGTCTTTGAGGAAGCTATCGAGCGTGTCCCCTTCCTCGAGATAGTCGAGGAGCGTCTGGACCGGAACTCGAGTGCCGGCGAAGACGACCGCTCCGCTCATCACCGCGTCCGACCGCGTAATCAAGGGCTTCGGGGGGGTCATGTCTGCCTCTGTCAGAAGTTGTCGGCAGTATAGCCGGAATCTTCCAGGTACGTCTACGCTCCACAGCCCAGGCGCAAGAAACCGGCGATGCGGGTAACGGTGTGATTCGCGACGTCCAAGACCCCCCGCCCCGCCCGACGAAAGCCGCGGACCGGGCGCGCAAACAAACCCCGCCCCCTGCGGCTGGCTCTCCGACCTGCCGACCTTCTACGGCTCGCCCCCGCGCGTCGTCCGCGGGCGCCTCCAGGATTTCATCCACGGCGCCGGCCCCGAGCAAGTTCGCGCCTGAGACGAGTCGATCCCCTGGCTGCAGCGGGAGTGCAGGGAGCTGGTCACCGCCTACGACGCAGCCCGAACCTACACGGCGATCCTCGAGTACGAGCTGCCGCGCGAGGCGCGCCGGCCGGATGTGATCGTCCTCGAGAACGGGGTCGTCGTCGTGCTGGAGCTGAAGGGGGAGGCGGTCCCCTCGCAGGCCGACATCGACCAGGTGTTCGCCTACGCCCGCGACCTGCGCAGCTACCACCGCGAATGCGCCGACCGGCCGGTGCACGCCGTCCTGGTGCCGAGCCGGGGCGACGCGACCGCTTTCTGCTCGAGTGCACCCGCTCACCGGCGCCGGGCCCGCTCCGCTCCCCCGCATCAAGCGGGCCCGCGCCGGGACCGAGCCGGCAGTCAGCAGCATCACCGCCATCGCCCGCGAAGCGGCGGCCGGACGCACGCGTCACCTGGTGCTGCTCACGGGGGTGCCCGGGTGTGGGGCAAGGCGGAGGCGGCCCGCTGGATCGGTTGGACCCGCGCTGAAGCAGAAAAGTTGCAGGTCTGGGGGCCAGGCAGGAGAGTATCCGACTTCGCTGCTCGTACGCCCAAGGCGGGGGCCGACTTCTTTGGCCCCCGCCTCGTGGACGCGGACTACTGCCTGAGGGAGATGTTCACCGTCCCAATCGTCACGAGCTCAATGTCGCCCGCATATTGCGCTATACGGATCTGCCACGTACCCGCCGAAAGGGGCGTCATATTGCCATTCGTGAACGACTTGGTGGCCAGGTTATAGATGTATTGGTCGCCCGACGCGTCGTGGCGGAAGGTGTTACCGGTATCGGCGGCCGAGGTCGAGGTGGGCTCCACCTCCATCCCGAGAATCGAGTTGGTGACCTTGGCAAGAAAGATCTTCGCCGAAAGTGTCCCAGGGGGCACACACGGATTCGTGAGCTTGAACTTCACCGGGACGGTGCTTCCCAACTTGAAGATGGAAGTTCCGTCACCGTTGATTGGTTGCAGGACACCCGTCCATGCGAAATTCAGACTCCTGCATACTCCCGCCTGGCAGGTGTCGGTCTGGGTGCAGGCATTGCCGTCACTGCAGGCGGTGCCATCCGTACTTGCAGGGTTGGAGCAGATGCCGGTCGCGTGGTCGCACACGCCCGCCTCGTGGCACTGGTCCAGCGCGCTGCAGATCACCCCGATGCAGTAATCCACCCCGGCGCACACGCCGCCCGTGCAGACATCGCCTACGGTGTTGGCGTTGTCATCGTTGCAGCCGGTCCCATCGACCCTGGCCGGGCTCGAGCACGCACCCGTCGCGTGGTCGCACACGCCCACGTCGTGGCACTGGTCCAGCGCGGTGCAGGTCACCCCGAAGCAGGGATCCGCCGCCAGGCTCAAGACGCCATCGACGAACGAAAAGATGTAGTTCTCGGCGGCCAGCGTGCCTTGCGAAATGACGATCGGGTATGTTCCTGGTGGTGAATCTGGTGTCGCCGTCGTGCTCAGGTCAGGCTCGCCGGTGGTCGCCGAGCTCTGGGTGTCTGAACCCACGAAGCCCGTAATCGCGTAGGCGAGCGGAGGCAGCGGCTGGCCCTGGGTGCCGTTCAGGTTGTCCGCCGCCACGATCAGCCTTCCCTGGACGGTGACGGAGTCCTGGCCAGTCACGTCGCTCTCAATTCCGCCGCCTGAAGCGGTGGCTGTGACCGTCAGTACCTCGGGGCCTATCGGCGCACCCGATGAGACGGCGACCGTCAAAGTGATTGGATCGCTGGCGCCGGCGGCCAAACCGGTGGTTCGGGTACACGTCAACGTGCCGGCGGTGCAGATCCAACCGGTGTCGGGATTCGCTCCCGCCATCGTACCGACCACGAGGTCCGAGGGAAGTACGGCTGTCAGGGTCAGCGATGGGTTGGTTGCCGTGGTCGTGCTCGTATTGGTCACATTGATCGTAAACGCGTCCGCCGTGTCGCCCAATACAAATGTGGCCGGGTTGTTGGTGATGATGACCGTCACCGTGGACGGCACGTCGGGTGACACAAAGGTCGATAGATCGAACAGGCTGAATTCGAGCATCTTCTCCTGATCGGTCATCGGTCCCGCCGAGCACTCCGACGGGAACATCTTTCCATAAGACGGGTTACCCCCTACATCCTCTACATGGTATTCGTTGAACATTACTCGGCCGCATTGCTCTGTCGGGACCTTGCCGACCGGAGTGTTGAATGTAAATTGCACCACTTCCGGCGGGCTGTTAATGGTCAACCAGGATTGCGTCGGGGATATCACTCCATTCTGGTCCTTGCGAAGAACGGAGAGATCGATCTGACCTAACGTGCTGGAGGCATTGACCAGTTTGAGCCACTGCGCGAGAGACTGTCCCTTCGGAAAGCTGGTGTTGACGAAGCCGATTTGATTAGGGGGAATCGACTGATTGGGGCTCCACTGAACAGTGTTTGGGAATAGGGGATTGGTTGGCGGCGATAAAACCGGGTTGTACAGCCACAGGTAACTGTAGTGAGTCGCAAAGATTCGCCCGCCAGCGTTTGCATAGTTACCCAGAAGTTGTCGGGTTGTACTCGTGACTGTCGAATTCGACCCATATCCCTGGCAGGCGAACATGACCATGTCGTAGTTGTTCAGGGTCCCTGGAGCAAAGAGCTGACTTTCCGGCGGGCTCACGCCATCGAAATGGGCTCCTCCCCGGTTTGTGCCTACATACAGATGTATGCGTCCAGTACCAGAGGGGCCGGTAAACTCCGAATCCTGGATCCCGAACTTCCGGAGCACGCACTCCAACGCATCTACGTCGCCTGTCACAACGGCGATCTTCGGAATATCTCCTTCGGTCTTGTTTCGGGGAAACCTCGTCAGCGTCTTATCCACCGCGGTGTTCTCACACGCAGTCACATAACTGATGACGTTCTGCCTCCGCCACCGACCCGCCTGGATGACCAGCGGGATGTCGCCGCCTGCCGGGGCGTTCGTCAGCGTGAAGGTGCCGTCCACGGCGGTCGTAGTGCTGACCAGTGGTGAACCGGAGGCCGGCTCTCCCGACTTCATGCACGCTACGCCAGGAGTAAAGGCATCGACTGGCGCGTTAGGGATGTACACGAGCACATCCGGCATCGGATCGACGCCGTTTGGCGCATACACAGTTCCACTGATGGACGTTGTCTTGTCATCCGGGCAAGTCGTCTGCTGCAGGCATAGATTCTCACACGTTTGAGAGAGTGCCTGGGAAATGGACCACCCCTGCAGGAGCAACATGCAAACGGAAGAGACCAACAAGCCTGTGAAACACTCGCGGACAACGGAGCTGGCTGTTCGGACTGTCATGTGAGTACTCCCTTGCGTCGCAGACGGCGCTTCAATATGGATTTCTTCTACGCCTGCGCGGGTTCTTGCGCAATGACCCAAATGGGTCATTCTTGGGACCCAAATGGGTCAGTTGCGGCGGACCGGGTGGGTTTGTTGCGCCCCGCGAACCGTCATCCGGGGGCTCGCGGGGCAGACATCTCCTTTCAACGTCAATGCGCACTGTCCGGGGCGCGCAGGCTGCCGCTCCGAGCGCTCATCACATTCAGCTGGTAGGTGACGTCCGAGTACCAACCCCAATCGGGGACCGCGAATGCGAAGTGAACGGTATGGGTCCCCGCCGACAGCGGCGCGAGCATGATGAAATAGCCATCGCTCACGCATGGGTAGTAGGTGCCCGCGTCAGCCGGGAATCCCCAGAAATCGAAGACGTTGTCCTCGGGCACGGTGAGGCTGAACATCCCGGGCGACTGGACACGGAAATCGCTTCCGATGGGCACGGAGACACCGTCGACATCGAATTCCGTCACCTGGTACAGGTCAGCGAAACTCGCCACCGCCGCCCGCAATTCGGCTTCTGTCTCCCCCAGTCCCTCCCACGTTGACGCTTCTCCTGCAATGGGGCCAATGAACAGCATGGTACCCGTGGGGACGCTCCCTGTCCGCACGGTGACGCCGCCGATATTGCCGGTGAGGAACCAAACGCTGCCTGACTGAGCATAGTCAATCAAGGCCCCGGTCTCATCGAGAACGGGATTTTCACCCGGGAGGGCGGGCGCTGAGACCATCCATTGCCACCACGCCACCGACCACTCTCCGTACGTCTTGCCACCGGGGCTCGATTCCGGGGGCAAAACAACTGCCTTGCCTCCGACTGCACTCACGGGGCTCACAGCGATGGACATGATCAACAGGCACAGCGACCCCGCGCCCAAGGCGCGTGCGATTCGATGGAACCGTTTCTGCCTCATGGTGAACCTCCTGCCAGGATGAGCCCTCCCCCGGACGGGGCGTCCGTGGGAGCGGTACGTTGACCATTCCGATGATTGTTGGTCTTTGTCTATTAGCAAGCGGCCCGCGAGTCAATGATGCATTTGCATCATTTTCCTGACGCACGGACATCACAAGGGTGATGAAGAGCCTTCTACGTGAAGGCCCCCCGGGAAGGCGACCGTACGCGTCACATCAGCCTCGAGAGCCCCGGACTCGGCGCCACTTTCCTCCGACAAGCCGAGTGGTCTCTCAAAGCCATCCTGAAGCGCCGGCCGGCGTACCGGGTGGGTTGGGAGCGTGCGTGCCAGCAGCGCGTCTTCGGAACCTCTCGCGGAGTGGAGGCTGTAGAATGTCCCTCGTGAGCATCGAGGAACTCGAGGCAGAAGCGCTCAAGCTGAACCCCAGGGAACGGGCACGCCTGGCCGGGAATCTCATGGAGAGCCTGGAAGATCTTTCCGACGAGGAAAGTGCCCGCATCTGGGGGGGGAGGAGGCACAGCGCCGCGCCGCCGACTGGGACGTTCACGAAGGGAGCGGCAGCCGCCCCGTCCGTGAGGTCCTCCGTGACGCCCGCGCGAAGCTGAAATGACGCGCACGGTCGCTTTCCACCGGCTGGCCGGTGCACGCCGTGCTGATGCCATTATCGAGAAGGGTAGATTGAGCTTCCCTGATCCTCGCGTTCAGGGCCCCCGACGACCCGCCTCCTCGAAAAGCTGGAGATAACTGGCGTACGAGAAGCGCCGGTTCCGCCTGTACCCCGTGAGCTCCTTCAGGATCTTCGCCTGGGCCATGGATGCGATCAGCGCGTTCGCCGCCGGCTGGGAAATTTTGAGCACCTTCTCCACAAGCCTCACGGTGACGACGGGCTGATGGAAAAGCCAATCCAGGAGTCGATGAGCGTTGCCGGAGCGCCGGCCCAAGGCGGCGATGCGCTCCCGATCTTTCTCTCTGAGAGACAAGATCTTCCTGGCCGTGTCGGTGGCTTCGGTCGCAACCACCGCCACGCCCTCCACGAAAAAATCGAGCCACTGTTCCCATTCACCATGATCGCGAATCGCTTGCAGGCGGTCGTAGTAGGCCACCTTTTGCTTCTTGAAGAAGATCGACAGGTACAGCAATGGCTGCTCGAGGATCTTCCTCTCGGCGAGCAGCAGCGAGATCAGCAGGCGCCCGATTCTTCCGTTCCCATCGACAAAAGGGTGAATGGTCTCGAATTGCGCGTGGAGGAGAGCGATGTGAACGAGATCCGGGAAGTCGTCGGGCCGATGGATGTACTCCTCCCATTTGTGCAGGGCCTGTTTCATCTCGTCCGGAGGCGGTGGAACGAAGCGTGCGTTTCCGAGCGATGAGCCGCCCCACCAGTTCTGTGAGGTCCTGAACTCACCTGGTGTCTTATGTGGCTCGCCTCCGCGGACGCCCTTCATGAGGTGGCCGTGGATCTCCCTGACGAGCCTTAGAGAAACCGGCAGGGTCTTGAGCCTGTTCAGCCCGTATCGGAGCGCGTCGATATAGTTGATGACTTCCCCGACAGGCACTTCTTGCTCGCCTCGATCCCTCTCGGCTTCGAATTGCAGAACATCGATCATGGAGGCCTGTGTGCCTTCGATCTGGCTGGAGAGAACCGCCTCCCTTCGCACGTACATATAGATGAAAAGGTCCGGGTTCGGCAGGGTCGTTACGGCGCCGTCCAGCCGCGCCAGGGCTCGGTCCGCGATGGAAAGCTTGCGGAGGAACAATGGCGAAAGGACGAGGTCCTTCGGAGGTAAGTGCTCTGGGATGAAGGCCTTGTACCCAGTGGCCTGTGCCACGAGGCTTCCCGATCTATGACTTGCCTGTCGCTGTGCCGTACTCATGTGCGGACCTCTCGACGGAACCTGATACCATAAATAAGGTTAACGGTCAAACGTTATTTATGGCGGAAGCCTAAATAAGGCTAGCTTCATATGGGGTGCGGGTGCCGAGACCAACCCCGCGTTCCTGAAGACCGGGTGTAAACTCCCCCGCACCAACCCGACCGAGGCACATGACCGAGCCACCCGGTTCCGCAGATCCGCCGGCGCCGCCCACCGCAGGCCGGCGCCCCGCCCCGCCCGACGAAAGCCGCGGACCGGGCGCGCAAACAAACCCCGCCCCCTGCGGCTGGCTCTCCGACCTGCCGACCTTCTACGGCTCGCCCCC
>JAGYID010000087.1 GCA_018606725.1 Acidobacteriota bacterium | reverse complement strand
GCGCCGGCGGGGGCGCGGCCACGCCTGCCAGGATCGCCACCGACAGGACGCGGCCGAAGGTCCGGAGGGCCATCAGAACTTCACCGTCACGAGCGCGTTCTTGCGACCGTCCACCGACACCGCGACCTCCTGCTCGGAGCCGTTCGGGACGAACACCACCTTGACCCGGTGCCCGCCGGAGGCGATCGGCAGCTCCAGGACCGGCGTCACGTCGACGTAGACGCCGTCGACGTAGACCTTGCAGTTGCTCGGCTGCGCGTACACGGTGAGCGTGCCCAGCAGCGGGAAGGTGACCAGGGGCGCGCTCTCCCTCCCCCCCGTCACGTTGATCTGCAGGGTCTGGTTGACGAACACCTTGTCGTTACGGAAGGTCAGCGTGTGCCGCCCTTCGGGCAGCTCGATCAGATCGCCCGCCCGACCGAGACGCTTCGAACCGAGGTAGATCTCCACGTCGTAGCCCGCCGGCTTCTTCACCCGAACGGTGCCGGCGGGGATCCGCTCGAGCGTCACCTTGCCGAGCGCCGCCACCATGGCGTCGAAGTCGGTGTCGGCATCATACTGCTGGACCCACGGGCGGTAGTCGTCCCGCTCCAGGCGCACCTCGCGCTTGTCGCAGGCGTTGAGCGTCAGCGACGCCGGGGTGATCGTCCCGGTGTCGCGGCCGTTCAGCACGATGCGCGCCCCCGGCGGCTCGGAGGCGATCGCCACCTCCTGCTCGCGCGGCTTCAGCTCCATGACCAGCGAGCCCTTGAAGGAGGCGAGGTCCTGCGCGGTCATCTCCGCGGTGGCCTGCCGGCAGCCGGCCTCGGCGATGATGTCGTGGGGCTTCGGGTCGCTGCGCGACAGGATGACGCGCGGCTGGGCCAAAGGCGTCGCGTCGAGCGACACCGCGCCGCCGTGCGGGATGGTCTCCACATCGATGATCACCTGGTCGCCCTGGATCACCGGCCCCGCCGCCGGAGCGCCGCCGCCCGGGCCCGGAGCCGCGATCGGCGCGCCGCCGCCGGCGACCCCGGCGGCCTGGGGCATCTCCCGGCGGCTGGCCTGGCGCGGGAACAGCGTGATGGCGGCGATGCCGGTCACGACCAGGGCGGCGAGCTTCACCGGGTGCCGCGCGATGAACGTCGAGGGCAACGGATCGCCCGCCACCGGTCGTCCCGCCGATCCCCGGCCGCGATCGGCGCGCGGGCCGCGCCGGCCCGGGCCGGGGGCGCCGCGCCGCAGCGTCGGCCCCGCCCCGGACAGCGCACCCGACCTCGACGCTGCCGCCGGCCTCGAGCCGGGCGGGGCGGCGATCACCGGGAACGGCCTCGACAGCGTGTCGGGCGGCAGCCCGGCGAGCGCCTTGTTGAGATCGGCGACCAGCTCGGCGCAGGTGCCGTAGCGGCGCTCCTGGTCCTTGGCGAGCGCCCGCTCCAGGATGACGTTGATGTCGGGCGGCAGCGCCGGGTTGTGCGCCGCCGGCGGGCGCGGGTCCTCGTACAGGACGCGGTAGATGATCGTCGAGATCGAATCCCCTTCGAACGGCCGCGCGCCGGTCAACAGCTCGTAGAGCACCACCCCGAGCGAGAACAGGTCGCTGCGGCCGTCCAGCTCGCGCCCCTGGATCTGCTCCGGTGACATGTAGCTGGGCGTCCCGAGCAGGACGCCGGCCTGCGTCAGGTTCGCCGACGGGCTCTTGGCCAGCCCGAAATCGGTGACCTTGAGGGTGCCGCCCTTCAGCACCATCAGGTTCGCGGGCTTGATGTCCCGGTGGATGATGTGGTTCTGGTGCGCATAGTCGAGCGCCGCGGCCGCCTGCGCGATCAGATCCTGCACGCGCTGCAGCGGCAGCAGGTGCGCCGCGCGGGTGTACTTCTCCAGCGTCTCGCCTTCGATGAACTCCATGGCGATGAACGACACGCCCTGTTCCTCGCCGACGTCGAAGATGGTGACGATGTTCGGGTGCAGCAGCTTGCCGGCGGCCTGCGCTTCGCGCAGGAACCGCTGGCTGGTTTCGTGGGCCTCCTCGGCCGAGGTCCCGGGCGGGAGAACGATCGTCTTGATGGCGACCTGGCGGTCGATCTTCGGATCGTTGGCCAGGAAGACCTGGCCCATCGCCCCTCTGCCGATCTCCTTGACGATCTCGAAGCGGCCGAGCCTGGTCAGAGTCATTCCGGCGCCAAACCCCGGCGGTCGTCCCGGGAGGGAAAGCGGTGCGAATGGACGTAAGTGCCCACCGGAGCGGATTTTAGTGTCGCATCCGGGGGCTGTCAAACCGCCCATTCGGCGGCACTTTCGCGCCTAACTCTCTATTGTCGTGAGACTTACGCTGCGAACGACCGCCGGTCAGGGCTTGAAAATGGCCGCCGCGCGAGGCGGAAAGCGGCGTTCTTTCGCGGCCTGAAGCAGCCTCGGGACGTCGTAGGGGAAGCGCCGGAACTGCACTTCGATATTGCCGTTGGTGTGAATCACCGCATACCCGGCGCGCGCGGCGGTGTCCAGGCTGCAGCCGACGCTGCCGGCGTTGATGAAGTGGCGGCCATCGACGATGCGGTGAAACGGCGCGTGGGTGTGCCCGAAGATGATGATGTCCGCGCCCGAGGCATCCCCCATCTCGCGGAAATAGTCCTCGTCGCGGTCCTCCCACAGGCAGGTGTAGGCGTCGATCGGCGTGGCATGCACCAGCACGGCGCGCCGCCCGCCGGCGTTCAGGCGGAGCTCGAACGGCAGGTCGCCCAGAAAGGCGCGCGTGCGCCGCACCGTCGTCCCCAGCGTCCAGGCGTACGCTTCTTCCTCGAACAGGCGGCGCTCCGGGTCGTCCGCGAACGAGCCGAAGTCCTCCTTCTGGTCGGCCAGACACTCGTCGACGTTGCCGCGCACGCCGGGGATGTCGAGGGCGCGCAGCCGATCGACGGTCTCGTTCGGGAACGGCGCGAACCCCGCCACGTCCCCGGTGTGATACATGCGGTCGAACCCCTCGGCGCGCGCCTCGCGCAGCGCCACCTCGAGGGCAGGCAGATTGCCGTGGATGTCTCCGAGCACGATGATCTTCATGGTCGTCGGCCCCTCTCGGACCGAGAGCGACGATATCAGAACGCATCGCTCCCTCGCAACGCCGGCACCAGCCGCATCGCCGCCGACCGCCGCGTCCCCACGGTGCTGGAGCGGCGGCAGGCGCCTCGCGGGGCACGCGGTCGCGGCGCCCGGCTACGGCTGGAGAACGCCGTACAGGCGCCGCGCCGCTCAGTCGCTCCCGCGCCCGGCCGCCGAAGAGCGGCGGCTTGCGGGCGCGGTCCGCGATGGCCCCGCGAGGCGCCTGCCGCCGCTCCGTGACCGCCGAGACCGCCGCATCCGTCACCGCAGTGCCGTCGCCCCGTTCCGCTGATGGCTCCAAGGGCAAGAGCTCTTCCACGCTCGTCCCGGCACAATCGCCGCTCTCCGCCCGTAGCGCGGAGCGATCTCGGGGGTGACGGGCGGGCCGGGGAAGGGGTCGCGGGGTCATCTCGGAGCCGACCCGAGACGCGCGCTCCGCAGCGCGGCCGGGTCGGCGAGAGAGAGCGGCGCCGCGCCTGTCGGCGTTCTTCAGCCGATCCGGGCGCGGCGACCGCGTGCCCCGCGATCCCTTCCCCGGCCCGCCCCCCGCGCACGCGGGGATCGATCAACAGGGAAAGGCGCTAAGCGGCGATGTCGGGGGCGAGGCTGGGGGTGAAGGAGAGCAGCGACACTTTCTTCTCCTTCGGGCGACGCGGATCGCGGAACGGGATGTAGCCGCGGGAGCGATCTTCGTTGTCGTAGAACGATGACGCCAGGCTGTTGAGCCGCTCGGCCAGGGTGCGGGCGCGCTGCAGCGCCTCGTCCGAGCCGCCGCGCAGCACCAGGGCGACGCCGAACGTGTCGTGCACCTCGACGGGACCGCGGTCGCGCGTCTCTTCGAGATATTTCTCGACCGCCTGGCGGATCTGGCTGAGCGCCTGTCCGAAGCGGAACTCGCCGTACTTCTTGCGGTAGACGTCCATGGCGCGGGCGTCCCACGCCAGCGTGACGATCTCGCTCGCCTGGCCGGACGACTGCCGGCGCCGGTGCTCATCCTTGACGCCGGAGTCGATGCCGGCTTCGCGGTCGCGCCGCTGCTTCAGCAGGCGCTCGATGGTGCGCTCCAACTCGCGGGTGCTGAACGGCTTGGTGATGTATTCGTCCGCCCCGCAATCCTTGCCCCAGAAGATGTCCTCGTCCTGGCTGCGGGCGGTCAACAAGATGACCGGCACCGCCACCGTGGTGACGTTGGTCTTCACCCGGCGGCAGATCTGGAAGCCGTTCACCTTGGGCATCATGATGTCGACGATCATCAGGTCCGGCCGCTCCTTCTCGAACAGCCGCATCGCCTCGTCGCCGTCCTCGGCCAGCACGACCGCGTAGCCGGCGGACTCGAGACTGACCTGGAGGATCTCCCGGATGTTTGGCGAATCGTCGGCGATCAGGATCTTTCCGGACATTGCGCCTCCCTCAACCCGCCGCTTGATCCCCGCCGGCGGCGCGGGCGCGCGACGCCGTGCGATAGGGCGCCGCGGCCCCGTCGATCATCTGCAGCATCCTCTGCACTCCCTCGTTCAGGAGCCCCAGCATGCGTGACTGCTGTGGAGCCGGCCGGCCGAGCCGTCCCGACTCCAGCATCTCGATCGCACCGCTCATCGAGGCGAGAGGCGTGCGCAGGTCGTGCGCCAGTTGGCGGATGGCGTCCCCTTCGCGCGGGGCAGCCTCGCCGCCCTCGGTGCACTCCATGGCGACGATTGCCACCGTTTCGCCGGCGGGACCCGCCGACACCGCATACAGCCGCTTGCGGTCGAGCGTCACCGCCAGCAATCGCCGCACCGGCCCGTTGCGGCGCCGCGCCTCACCGACGACCTCGGCCAGCCCCTGCCCGAAGGCGTCGATCGAGGCGGCGTTGGGCGCCAGCCGCGCCGGCGGCTCCGCGCCGAAGCAGCGCGCCCAGCCGGATGCTTCCACGAGATTGTCCTGACCGTCGACGACCAGCAGCGCCGCTCCAGCCGCCTCGATGCCGGCGGGAGAGGACGAACGCGAAACCGATCTGTGCGACAGTCTCTTGGCCATGCCACCGCCGGGGGACACACGCGCCCCGCTGTCCGTCGCCTCAATATATGGAGGAAAAACAATTCTGCAAGTCAGCGAGGTTTGCGAGGCCCCTGGAGGACCCCCGCGACCAGCGAATCTTCGACCGGGATGCCGTAATCACCGGCGCGGTGCGCCATGGCGCCGATCCGTTTCGGCAAGGCGTAGGCGATCCGTCCCTGCCGGGTCTTCTTGTCGCGGCGGGCGACTTCGAGGATGGCAGCCGGGCTGAGGGACGGCGGGATCGCCGTCGGCAGGCCGCAGCGCGCCGTCAGGCGGATGATGCGCTCCGCCGCGGCGTCGGACAGCAGACCGGTCCGCGCCGCGATGCGCGCTTCGGCCGCCATGCCGATGCCGATCGCCTCGCCGTGGGTCAGGCGGAAGCCGCTCAGCGTCTCGAGGGCGTGACCGATGGTGTGTCCGAAGTTGAGGATCTTCCGCACCCCCGACTCGCGCGGGTCACGGTTGACGACGCGCACCTTGATGCGGACGCACGCCTCGATGACGCGGGCCAGGATCTCCGGCTCGCGTCGGAGGACCCGGTCGAGGTAGGCCTCGAGGGCGTGGAACAGGACGGCGTCGGCGATGACGCCGCACTTGACGACCTCGGCCATGCCGGAGATGAAGTGGCGCGGCGGCAAAGCCTTCAGATGATCGACGTCGATGTAGACCGCGATCGGGTTGTGGAAGGCCCCGATGAGGTTCTTGCCGGCCGCGTGGTTGATGCCGGTCTTGCCGCCGATCGACGAGTCGACCATGGCGATGAGGCTGGTCGGCACCTGGATGTACGGGATGCCGCGGCAATAGGTGGCCGCGACGAATCCGGTCAGGTCGCCGACCACGCCGCCGCCCAGCGCCACCAGCGCCGAATCCCGCCCGGCCCCGAGCGCCAGAATGCGATCCTCGATCGCGTCGCGGACCCGGCGCGACTTGCTCCCTTCGCCGGCCGGGAAGGAGATCAGGTCGGCCGCCAGGCCGCGCCGCCGGAAGGCGGCCTGGAGCGGCGCGCCGATCTTGGCGCGCAGGTGGTCGTCGGTAACGATGATGTAGCGCCGCGCCACCTTGCGTTTGCGCAGATCGACCGTCAGGCGGGGGGCCAGTCCCCGACCGATGCGGACGTCGTAGGACTCCGCCCGCTCCCTGCGCGGCCTGACCGGAAGTCGGATCACTTCTCCGGGCGCATCGCGGCGAGGCTGTTGACGTAATCGTCGACCAGCTTGCGCTGGGTGGCTTCATCGAGCGAGCGGGTGATCAGACGCTCGGCCGCCTGGATCGCCAGATCCGCCACCTGGCGGCGGAGCTGCTCCATCGCCTGCTTCTGCTCGAACTGCACCTGCCGCTTGCCCTGCTCGACCATCTCCTGCGCCTCGTGCCGCGCCTGCGCCAGGATCTCGCCGCGCAGGGTCTCGGCATCGCGCTTCCCCTGCTCGATGATGGCGCCGGTCTCGCGGCGCGCCCCGGCGACCAGCTCCTGGTTCTGCCGCAGCGACTCCTGCGCCTCGGCGCGGGCCCGCTCCGCCCCCTCGAGCGAGTCCTTGATGGTGCGCTCGCGCTCCTCGAGGATCTGCAGCAGCGGGCGCAGCCCGAACTTGGTCAGGAGCGCCGCCAGGATGACGAAGGTGATGATCGTCCAGATGATCGTGCCGATCTCCGGAGTGATCAGCTTCTCGCCCATGCTTCCTCCCTTATGCCTTCACCGCCAGGAGGATGCAGACGACCTCGGCGAATAGCGTGACGCCTTCGATCAGCGCCGCCGCGATGATCATGCTGGTGCGGATGTCCCCCGCCGCCTGCGGCTGCCGGGCGGTCCCCTCCATGGCGGCGCCGGCGAGTCGGCCGATCCCCGCCGCGCCGCCCATCACCGCGAGTCCCGCGCCGATGCCTGCTGCCAGATGTGCCAGCGAATTGCCGAGTTCCATGTCCCATCCCTCCTTGGCGACCCGGCGTCCCGTGGGCCCGCCGGCGATGTTTGATTGCGATGGTGCGGCCTTCAGTGCTCAGCTTGAACCGACATACCGATGAACAGGGACGTCAACATCGTGAAGATGTATGCCTGCAGGAAGATCACCAGCAGTTCGATGACACTGATGAACAGGGCGAACGGAACCGACAGGATTGCGCCCACCCAGGCGCTCCTGAGAATGAAGACAAGGCTGATCAGCGCCAGGATGACGATGTGACCGGCGATCATGTTCGCGAACAGCCGGATGCACAGCGCGAATGGCTTGGCGAACATCCCCATCAACTCGACCGGGATCATGATCGGCAGGAGCGCGCGCGGCACGCCGTGCGGCACGAGATTCTTGAAATGGCCCACGAGCCCGTACTGCCTGATCCCGGAAATCTGCACGGTCAGAAATGCCATAGCCGCGAGAGCGGCGGTCACGCTGATGTTGCCGGTGGCGGTCGAGGCGTACGGGATCATCCCCAGCAGGTTGCAGATGAGGATGAACACGAAGGTGCTCACGAGATATGGCACGAACCGGTCGCCATGCTCGCCGATGTTCTTGCGGGCCAGCTCGTCGCGCACGAACACGATCGCCGCCTCGAAGGCGTTGTGGACCCCGCTCGGCACGAGCGACCGCCGCCGGCGCGCCAGCGCGGTGAGGAGCAGGATGGCGGCACAGGCGACCCACATCATCACGACGTTGCGGGTGATCGGCAGATCCCACCCGAACAGGTGCAGAGTCGGCAGGTGGACCTCGCCGACGAACGGCAGCTCCATCACCTGCGAGTCAAGGATGTGATGGAAGATCGCCTCGCCGGCGTCGAACGGCTGCCCCGCCCCGTGACCTTCCGCCTGGTGCTCCATGGTCGCGCCCCGCCCCGATCAGCGCGCTTCCGCGCGCCTCTGCTTCCTGGCCAGCCTGGCCAGTACCATCCGAATTTCCAGGATCTGGTAAACGATGTAGAGCGTCAACAGCGCCGCGGCGGTCGCGATCGGGTCGATCGTCGTGCGCAGCGCCACGTAGACCAGCGCCCCGCCGAAGACCGCGAGACGGGCGAGGATCCCGGCCACCAGAGCCCCCATGAACTCCCGCTGCCCCTTGTCGAAAGACCAGGCGGTCAGGGCCATCCCGGCCAGCGCACCGGCCGTCGCCAGAGCGTCTCCCAGCAGCACCCCGGGCACGCTGCCCGCCCCGAGCCGATCCCGCCAGGACCACGCCGCGGCGGCGACGACCGCCGCGATCAGAAGCACCCCCCCGGCAAACTTCACGACCGCCCTCTCACCGCCCCGGGTCCCCGCCGTCATCCTTTCGCGGCAGCACCAGGTTGAAGAAGTTCACGAACCCCCCCGCCATTCCCACGAGCAGCCCCGCGAGCATCAGCCAGGGCCGGAGCCCCCATTTCCCGTCGAGCCAGTACCCCAGGGCGCCGCCGGCGATCATCGGCGCCACGAGCATCGTCCCGACCTGCGCGTATTTGAGCGCGTCAGCGAGGGACCCCGGTCGCGGCCTCTCCGGCATCGCTCCCTCCCGGAGCGTCGCTCACGAGGCCCAGGGCGCCAGCGCCAGGATCGACCTCTGGGCGAAGGCGATGATCGGCTGGGGATAGATCCCGAAGACGATCGTGAAGGCGATGCAGGCGCCGATCGCTATCTGTTGACCCAGCGAGGAGACCAGTCGCTCCTCGCGGGCCGGGGCCTTCATGTACATCATCACGACGATGCGGGCGTAATAATACAGCGACACCGCGCTGTTCAGAACCGCGACCACCGCCAGCCAGGCGTAGTGCGCCCGGATCGCCGCCCCGAACAGATACCACTTGCCGATGAACCCGGCGGTGGCGGGGATGCCCGCCAGCGACAGCAGGAAGACCAGCATGGCGAACGCCGACCACGGGGCGCGGGCGGCGAGCCCCGCGAAATCCGCGACCCGATCGCCGGCCATCTGCTCCTGCCGGAGCAGGATCACCATGGCGAAGGTGCCGGTGGTCACGAAGGTGTAGATCAGCACGTAGAGGATGATCGCCTGCAGCCCGAACTCGCGGACCTCCACCGAATCGCCGGCTCCCATGGCGACCAGCCCGAGGAGCACGTACCCGGCGTGGGCGATCGACGAGTAGGCCAGCATCCGCTTGACGTTGTCCTGCAGGATGGCCGCGACGTTGCCCCAGGTCATGCTGGCGGCGGCCAGAATCACCACCAGCATCGTCCAGCGATCCCCGAGCCGCAGGAAGGCGAACGAGAAGACCCGCGCCAGGACGACGAAGGCGGCCGCCTTCGAGCCGGTCGCCAGGAAGGCGGTGATCGGGGTCGGCGCGCCCTCGTAGGCGTCCGGCGCCCACATGTGGAACGGCACGGCGGCGATCTTGAAGGCCAGCCCGACGAGCAGCAGGATGATCCCCAGCAGGAAGATCGGCTCCTGCCCCTCCGCCAGGCCGACCTTGTGCCGCGCGAAGCCGATGAGCCCCAGGTTGGTCGTGTTGCAGGTGGCGTAAATCAGCGAGATGCCGTACACCAGGATGGCGGAGGAGAACGAGCCGAGCAGGAAATACTTCAGCGAGGCCTCGTTCGACTTGCGATTGGTCTTGAGATACCCCACCAGCACATAGAAGGACAGCGCCATCGTCTCCAGGGCGATGAAGATGGTCACGAAGTCCCCCGCCGACGCCAGGAACATCATCCCGACCGTGGCGAACAGCACCAGCGCGTAATACTCCCCCGAGTTGGACCGCTCCAGGTCGAGGTACCGGCCCGACACCAGGATGGTCAGGATCGCCGACAGCAGGAAGACGATCTTGAAGTAGATGGCGAACGCGTCAAGGAAGAACATGCCGCTGAAGCCGATGGTCGAATCGGGCACCCGCAGCGCATCCCAGCCGAGACGGAGCGGGAAGGCCAGCACCGCCATGAGGGTCGCGCCGCAGGCGAGGAGCGACAGCGCCGGCGCCCAGATCCGGCGCGCCGACTCGTCGATGGCCGACAGCCCCAGCAGCAGGAAGGCCGAGACCGTCAGGACGATCTCCGGGCTGATCAGCCGCAGCTGATTGGGGTCGAAGGCGGCGGTCATGGCCTCGCGTCGGCGATCGTCCCGGCCGGGACGGCCGCGGCGTCACCGATTCCCTGCGCTGCGGCGCCGTCCTGCGCCACCGGGGCGCTGGCCGTCCCTTCCAGGCGCTGCGCCAGCTCGGCCACCGGCCTCTCCAGGATGCGGAACAGCGGCTTGGGATAGATGCCGATCCAGAAACACAGGGCGACGATCGGCACCAGCGTCATCACCTCGCGGAAGTCGAGGTCCTTCAGGTGGGCGTTCTCGGGGTTGTCGAGCTTGCCGAACATGGTGCGCTGGTACAACCACAGCATGTAGGCCGCCCCGAGCACGATGCCGAGCACGCCGCACACCGCCCAGAACTTGCCGCCGACGAAGCCGATCACCGGGACCTGGAAACCGTAGCCGGACGGGATGGTGAAGGCGCCCATCAGGATGGTGAATTCGCCGATGAAGCCGTTCAGCGTCGGCAGGCCGATCGACGACATGGTCACGATCATGAACATCGTCGCGAACACCGGCATCACCTTCGACAGCCCGCCGTACTCGGCGATCATGCGGGTGTGGCGGCGCTCGTAGATCAGCCCGACGATCAGGAAGAGCGCCCCGGTCGACAGCCCGTGGTTGATCATCTGCAGGATGCCGCCGTTGAGACCCGCCTGGTTGAGAGCGAAGATGCCCAGCATGCAGAAACCGAGGTGGCTGACCGACGAGTAGGCCACCAGCTTCTTCCAGTCCTTCTGGACCATCGCCACCAGGGCGCCGTAGACGATGCCGATCACCGACAGGGCGAGCATCCACGGCAGGTAATACCTGGTCGCCTGCGGCAGCATCGGCAGCGAGAAGCGCACGAAGCCGTACGTCCCCATCTTCAGGAGGACGCCCGCCAGGATCACCGACCCGGCCGTGGGCGCCTCGACGTGCGCGTCCGGCAGCCAGGTGTGGAACGGCACCATCGGCACCTTGATGGCGAAGCCGACGAAGAACGCCAGGAAGATCCACCGCGACATCTCGAACCAGTACGGGTCGGTCAGCGGCCCGAGCACCCGGATCAGCTCCGGGATGTCGAAGGTGACGGCGCCCCCCGATACCTTGGGGTAGTAGAAGTACATCGCCAGGATGCCCAGCAGCATCAACACCGAGCCGAGCAGCGTATAGAGGAAGAACTTGATGGCGGCGTACAGCTTGCGCGGTCCGCCCCAGATGCCGATCAGGAAGTACATCGGCACCAGCATCGCCTCCCAAAAGATGTAGAACAGGAAGAAGTCGAGGGAGATGAACACCCCCATCATGCCGGTCTGGAGGAGCAGCATGAAGATGTAGTACTCCTTCACCCGCTCGGTGATCGCCGTCCAGGACGACAGGATGGAGATCACCCCCAGGAAGGTCGTCAGCAGCAGGAGCAGCAGCGAGATGCCGTCGAGGCCGACGTAGTACTGCACGCCGAGCGACGGGATCCACGAAGCCCGGACCTCGAACTGGAAGCCGCCCTGCTCGGCGTTGTACATGAAGAACAGCGGCACCGACAGCAGGAAGTCCGCGAAGGCGATCCAGGTGGCGCCCTGGATAATGAGCCGCTTGTTCTCCTTGTTGACCAGCAGCAGGGCGAGCGCGCCCAGGAGCGGCAGGAAGGTGACGATCGTCAGGATGTTGTGCAGATACCAGTCCATCATTTCAGGTCTCCAGGCTCAGGGCCGCATCGAGAGGAGATAGACGCTCACCAGAATGAAGATCCCCAGGATCATCGCCGTGGCATACGACTGCACGATGCCGGTCTGCAGCTTGCGGAACATCCACGAGAAGAACCGCACGATGTAGCCGGTGGCGTTGACCAGGCCGTCGACGATGTAGGTGTCGAAGCCGACCGAGACGTACGAGCCTCCCAGCGTCACGTAGCCGGCGGCGTTGACCAGCCCGTCGACGATGGTCTTGTCGAACCAGGCCGAGGCGCGGCAGAGGCCGTAGTACGGCGCCAGGACGACCTTGTCGTACAGCTCGTCGATGAAGTACTTGTTCGCCACCAGCCGGTAGGCGCCGCGCGCCGATTCGGCCAGCTGTTCGGGCAGCTCGGGGCGCCGCTCGTAGAACACCCAGCCCAGGAACATCCCGAATATGGCGATCAGGAATGACACGGCCATCAGGCCGAGCTCCAGGCCCGCCCCGTGCCCGGCCGCCGCGGCATGACCGCCGAACACCGGCTCGAGCCACCCCTCGAGCAGGTTCGGGATGCCGGCGGAGATCACCCGCGGCATGCCGATCCAGCCGCCGGCGAACGACAGAACGGCCAGGATCGCCAGCGGCACGACCATGGTCCGGGGCGACTCGTGCACGTGGTGCGACACCTCGTGATCGAAGCGCTCCTCGCCGCGGAAGACAAGAATGTACAGACGCGTCATGTAGAAGGCGGTGATGCCGGCGGTGATCGCCCCGACGCCCCACAGGACGATGGAGCGCTGGAACGAGGCGTAGAGGATCTCGTCCTTCGAGAAGAAGCCGGCCAGCGGGTAGATGCCGCAGATCGCGAACAGGGCGACCGCAAAGGTGAGGTGCGTCCAGAAGATGCGCCGGTCGAGCCCGCCCATCTTGCGGATGTCCTGCTCGCCGCTCATGGCGTGGATGACCGAGCCGGCGCCGAGGAACAGCAGCGCCTTGAAGAAGGCGTGCGTCATCAGATGGAAGATCGACGCGCCGAACGCTCCAACTCCCGCCGCCAGCATCATGTACCCCAGCTGCGACACCGTCGAGTACGCCAGCACCTTCTTGATGTCGTTC
>JAGYID010000002.1 GCA_018606725.1 Acidobacteriota bacterium | reverse complement strand
AGGCCCCGCCCGGCAGCCCGCGCAGGACGACCGCGTCGGCGGCCCGGTCGTCGACGACCAGGAGGTCGGGGCGGCCGTCGCCGTCGAGGTCGCCCGCCGTCAGATCGTTGGGGGCGATGTCGGTCGGCAAATACGCCTGCGGCGCGAAGCCGCCGGCGCCGTCTCCGAGCAGCAGCGAGGCGCTGTGCAGCGGGCCGGTGCCATTGTCGCCGCTGTTGGCGACGGCGAGATCGATGCGCCCGTCGAGATCGAAGTCGGCCGCCACCAGCGCCACCGGGGCCGAGCCCGCCTCCGGCTCGGCGGAGCTCTGAAACGTCCCGTTCCCCTGTCCGAGCAGAATCGACAGCGTGCCGGTGCCGCGCGGCGTGACGTTCTGGCCGTTGGCGACCGCCAGGTCGGCCCGGCCGTCACCATTGAAGTCGGCGCTGACGATCGCCGCCGGACCGAAGGCGGCCAGCACCCTGGTCGGCGCCTGGAACGTCCCGTCGCCGCGCCCGAGCAGGACCGACAGATCGTCGGGCAGCGTATCGGCCACGGCGCCCCGGTTGGCGACCGCCAGGTCGGCGCGCCCGTCACCGTTGAAATCGGCGACCGCGATCGCCGACGGCGCATCACCGACCGCCGCGTTGACCCAGATGGTGAACGTGCCGTTGCCGTTGCCGAGCAGGATGGTGACGGTATCATTGTCCCGGTTGGCAACCGCCAGGTCGGCGATGCCGTTGCCGTTGAAGTCGCCGATCGCCACCGCGTCCGGACCGCTCCCGACGGTGTACGACGTGGTCGCCTCGAACGACCCGTCGCCGCGGCCGATCAGCACCGCCACCTCGCCCTGCGCCTCGGAGACGACCGCGAGATCGGCCCGCCCGTCGCCGTTCAGGTCGCCGGCGGCGAACGGGCCGGCCGCCCGCCCGGAGAGCGGCCCGGGATAGAGCGAGTCGGCGCGGGCCGCCGGGGCGACGAGCAGGACCAGCGCCAGCAGCGGCAGAATGGCAGCGCGATTCCACCGCCGATCGATTGCCGGCGTGGCGGCGGTGGGCGCGGCGGCTGTCATCGAAATACCCAGGTACCCGTTGCGATCGCTCACGATTCCTCCGGCCCACGGACGAAAAGATGGCGCCGGCAGCATCATGCCAGGCCCCCGGCATGCCGGCGCCCACACCACACCCCGGGTGCCGCGGGAATATACCGCGAGGACGCGCGCGGTCAAATGGTGTTTGCGTCCGGCTAACGCCGGATGGCGGGTCCGGCGAACTCGGATCCGGCGCCGGTCGTGAGCACCTCGACGTAGACCCGGCGCGCCGATTTGTGCTTCGGCAGGAAGAAGTGATAGTCCGCCGATTCGCCGGTCGTGCACTCCACGCAGCGGATTGGAGCGTCGTTGAGCCGGATGCGCCCGCGCACCGGATCGACGGCCACGATGTTGAAGCCTGCGATGTCCCATTCACCGGCTGTCCTCCAGGACACAGTCGCCGAACCCCGACCGATCGGGCGGTTGTAGGAAATTGACACGTCGGAGGAGTAAACCCTGGGCGCGTCGGTCCCGCCGCTGATCAGCATGACCGACTCATCCTGATGCAGAAACTGCGTCGCGGCTAGACCCTGAACTCCCTTCGGGTCTTGGGCCCGAATCTGCATTCTGTAGGTGGTATCTGGTACGAGAAACGAGAGGGACAGGTGCTTCGGCAGGTGATCGTAACCGAGCCCAAATCCCGACTGGTTGTTCACGTCGAAGAATTCAATGAGGATGCTGAGCGGATCGCCCTGCGGATCGACCGCCCGGGCGTCGACCTCGAGGATCGAACCGCCGTCCTCCGTCACGCCGGCGATGGTGACGACCGGCTGGCAGAAATCGCCCCAGCCGTCCCCGTCGCTGTCGGTCTGATCGGGGCCGGCGTCGAGCGGGCAATTGTCGCAGGCGTCGCCCAACCCGTCACCGTCACTGTCGAATTGATCAAGGTTCGGATCGATGGGGCAGTTGTCGACCGAACCGCAGACTCCATCGCGGTCGTCGTCGTTCTGCGGGTCACGGGCGCAGGTATCGCAGGCATCCCCGAGACCATCGCGATCGGCGTCGTCCTGCGATCGATTGGCGACGGCCGGACAGTTATCGGTCGGGCAGGTGCCGGAGAACCCCGGGTCGCCGAAGCCGTCGCCGTCGGAATCGACGCACGGGTCGAGGGCATCGTCGATCCCGTCATGATCAACGTCGCCGGCGAACGGCCCGATGTTGAGCAGCGTCGCGACAAGCGGACGGGCGCCGGAGACCCAGGCGAGATCCAGCCGCCCGTCACCGTCCAGGTCCCCTGTCGCCACAGCGGTCGCCGAATCGAGAGTATGGAACAGCGCAGCCGACGCGAAACCTCCTGCGCCATCGCCCCGGAAGACGTTGGTGTAGAAGAAATCGACCACCGCAAGGTCATCATCGCCGTCACGATCGAAGTCTCCAACGGTCGACCGCGTATTCGACAGATACTGCCCCTGGAGCGCCACCGCCTTGGCGAATGAGCCGTCGCCGCGACCAAGACGGATGGCGATCCCCATCGACAGGTCCGGGACTTGGTCGGAGTTGAAGTCGCCGACGACGATGGCGAACGTTGGCCGACTATCGTTGTCTGCGCTGTATGGCCCCTCCCGGAAGGTGCCGTCGCAGGCGCCAAGCAGCGTGATCACCGGCGTGCCAAACGCATCTGCCAGCACGAGGTCGCTGCACCCATCGACGTTGAAGTCACCGGCGACCATGAGCGACCAGCCCGTGGTCATGTATTGCGGCGATGGAGCCGAAAAGGCTCCGAGGCCATCACCGAGCAGAATGTAGACATGATTGAGGTAGAATTGCTCGTCCCGGACCAGGAGCGCCAGATCCGCATGATCGTCGCCGTTGAAGTCGCTCGTGACGAGGGCGATCGGGGATCCGGGAACGTCGAGCGTCGTCACCGGCATGAACGAGCCATCCCTGACGCCGAGCATGACGCTTGCGAAATGTGAAGTGCGACTCCCGAATGCCACATCGGCCTGGCCGTCGGAATTGAAGTCGGCCGTCGCCAGGCCGAACGGCGTTTCGCCTGCTGGGTACCGCGTCGGCTCGCCCAGCGTTCCGTCGGCGCCTGCAGGGAAGAACGCAATCGACCCGGGGTTGGTCGCCTCACCCCACTCAGCCACGACGACATCATCCCGTCGATCGCCGTTGAAATCCCGCACGAGGATGTCGCGGGCCCCTGTAGCCGTCGGGTAGCCATTTTCCAACAGGAACGTCCCGTCTCCCTTGCCCCTGGCGATGAGGACGTCCGATGGACGCTCGACGTAAAATCCGGCCACCGCGAGGTCTTCACGGCCATCACGATCGAAATCCGCCGTCACCGAGGTGAGGCCACCGAGATTGTTACGGACTCCTTCCGGTGCCGGCGAGTATTCTCCGTGTCCGTCATTGAGCATGACCGTCGGACCCGCAAGCGTGTAGCTGACAACATCGCTCGACCCATCGCCATCGAAGTCCGCCGCGAACATGCTCGCTTGCTGAATCATTCCAGTCCCCCAGGGGCCCTCGGAAGGGACGTCGAACGTGCCGTCGCCCCTGCCCCGCAGGAATCCGATTGCGGGTCCGCCGCCGTACCACGAGGTCAGCGAGACAGCCAGATCGATGCGGCCATCCGAGTCGAAGTCGCCCGGGACCAGTCCGCCGACCCCGGATGGCAGGGGTATGGCGGTGATCGGGCCAAAGGAAGTACGCAGCCGACCCGGCACGAAGGTCAACTCAGGGCGGGTGTAGGACGCCAGGACGAGGTCGTCCTTGCCGTCGCCGTCGAAATCCGACGCGACCGGCCAGTCGGAGGCGGGCGCGGCGATGCTGATCGCATCCTCGAAGCCGCCATTTGCCTTGCCGAAACGGACCGACGCCTGACCCGCCGCGCCGATGACGGCGATGTCCTTGCGCCGGTCACCGTCGAAATCGCCGATCGCGAGGCGCCCTCCTCCTCCCGGATAACGGGCCTGCGGAGCGAACGTTCCGTCCCCCTTGCTCAGGAGAATCGAGACATCGGCCGAGTTGGTGTTGCTTACAGCGAGGTCGTCGTAGCCGTCCGAGTTGAAATCGGCGGCGCCGATCCAGGTCGGGCTGTCACCTCCGCTCAGATGCAAGTCGGTTGTGAATGTCCCGTCACCGTAACCCAAGAGGACGGCGACATCCCCCCCGATGAATCCATTTGGGTAGTTGTAGTTCCCCATATTGGCGAATGCCAGGTCGACGAACTGGTCGTTGTTGAAATCTCCGACGACTGCACTTTCGGGGTTCCATCCCACCGGGAAGAGTTGCGCCGGGAACATCGCCCTGGTCAGGCTCGGTGGTGGTGTGGCACCCCGATCCGGATTCGACACCTGCGCACCGGCACCTGTGATCGACAGCGTCGCGAGGAGCAGAACAATGAAGAGTACGATTCGAGCTCGCCCACTGCCGCCCCTAATCATCTGACTCCCCCCACACCGCACGTAGCGGTCCTACTTGCGTTTCGGATCGCCTGCCGTTGTTCGTGTCACGATGTCACCCGGGCAGCCGCTTTCGCACGAGGCCGGCAAGCGCGGCAGCGGGACCGACTCGGTGCCGAAGCCGCTCGGGCGCAGCTGGGCGTCGCGCGACTGTACGAGGTAGAAGAACGCACGCCCCAGCGCCGGGTTGTCCGCCATCCCGCCGCCGGTCCAGCTGGTGACCGCCGTCTCGCGCGCCGGCACCGTCACCGCCCCCAGCGACACCCGGTCGATCTCCTGTTTCAGGCTGGCGAGATCGCCGCGCACCAGGTCGTAGGCCCGCGCCCCGTTGACGGCGTTCCAGTACGCCCGCGCCGCGCCGTCCGCGCCGGCGTGCTCCAGCCGCAGTTGCAGCGGCTCCGGCCCCTCCCCCAGATCGTGCGGCACGCTCACCAGCGCGATCGCCGGCGCGGCGTTCCCCGCCGCGTCGGTCGCCTGGTAGGTCAGCGTGTAGGTCCGTCCAGCGCCGCTGCTGGCGCGCTCGGCGCGCAGCTCGATCGTCGTGGCGGCGGTGCCCGGAGCGGCACCGGCGATGTCACCGGTCGTCCGGCCGTCCCCGTCGCCGGGCGCGTCGTCCGGCTCGCTGCTGACGGCCGAAATCAACGTCACCATCACCGCCGGGCTGCAGGCGTCGTTTGTCTGCCACGCCACCTGCACCGGCACCAGCCGGTGATTGGGCGGCCACAGCACCGACGGGTCGACCGACAACGACAGCGACGGCGGGATCGTGTCGGCGACGGTCACGATCGTCTGGGCCGTCCCTGACAACCCCTGCCTGTCGGTGACCCGCAGCGTGATGGCGTGCGGGCCGAGCGGCAGCACCACCGCCAGCGTCGCGCCGGTGCCGAGGACCCGCTGCGTCGGGGCGCCGATATCCTCGATCCAGTCGTAGCCGACGATGTCGTTGACCGATCCGGTCGAGTCGGGATCGGTCGAGCCCGAACCGTCGAGCGGCACGACACCGCCCGCCGGGCTGCCGCACTCGACCCTGTCCGGCGCCGCGATAGTCGCCTGCGGCGGGCGGTTGCCACCGGTCGGGGCCGCGATCACCATGGTGCCTTCGCCCTGGTACAGGAATTCCGACTCCGCGCTCGCCGGCATGGTGTTGCCGTCGGTGACCGTCAGTCGCAGGCGGTAGGGAGTCCCCGGGGCAAGCGACGAGATATCGGTGCGGGCCGGCAGGCCGTTAGCGAACGGAACTTTCAGGACCGTGACGTCCGATCCGATCCTGAGCGTGACTTGATCGCGGTCGTAGGAGATGAGAGTCAGGTCAGTTCCCCCCGAGTCCTCCGTCAGCCGGCGGACGCAGATCGACTGAGGCAGAGTCAGGGCGGCCAACCCGATGATGCTCCAGGGTTCGCTTTCCGGGTTGGCGCAAGGGCCGATGAGAATGCCGAAATCCTGCGCGGCATCGTTGCAGCCGATATTGGCGTCGAGGTCGAACAGCAGCGCTTCGTCGACCGAGCCGAAGGCGAACCCGATCCCCTCTCCCGGCACGCCGTCGGGCAGCCAGCCAAGCGAGCAGTCGAACGTGTAGCCGATGTCGTGCAGCGTCATGAACGGGCTGGCCCCCAACAGGATCGACACGTCGCCGGAAAGACTCTCCCCCTGCGGGTCGAGCGCCTCGGCGGTCACCTCCAGATCGCTGCCGCCGTCCTGGCGGATCGATATGATTGAGACGGTCGGCTGGCAGGCGTCGCCGGAGCCGTCCCCGTCGGCGTCGGCCTGGCCGGGGTTGGCGGTCGCCGGACAGTTGTCGCAGGCATCACCCGGACCATCGCCGTCGGTGTCGAGCTGCGACGGGTCGGCGGCGCGGGGGCAGACGTCACAGGCGTCGCCGGCGCCGTCGCCATCGACGTCGACCTGATCGAGATTGGGCGCCGCCGGGCAGTTGTCGCACGCATCGCCCCGGCCGTCGCCGTCGGCATCCTCCTGCCCCGGGTTCGCCACCGGCCGGCAGTTGTCGACGTCGGTGCACGCGCCGTCGTGGTCCGGATCGTTGAGCGGATCAAGCGGGCAGGGATCGCAGGGATCGCCGATGCCGTCGTGGTCGGCATCGCTCTGGGTGGGGTTGACGACCAGGGGGCAATTGTCCGGGAAGCACTGATTGGCCGGATGCTGCGGGTCGCCGAAGCCGTCGCCGTCGGTGTCGGTGCAGGTGTCGCAAACATCGCCCACGCCGTCGTGATCGACGTCCGCCTGAGCCGGATTCGCCATCATGGGGCAGTTATCGATCGGGCAGGTGGTGGAGGGGAACCCGGGGTTTCCGAATCCGTCCAGGTCGCTATCGGTGCACGGATCGCACGCATCGCCAATCCCGTCTCTGTCGACATCCGATTGGGTCGGATTGGCTGCCGCCGGGCAGTTGTCGCAGGCATCCCCGAGCCCGTCCGTATCACCGTCCTGCTGATCCGGGTTCGGGATCGCCGGGCAATTGTCCACATTGTCGAGGACCCCGTCATGATCACGATCGGCGGAGACGGTTACCGTTACCGGGATCTCCAACCAGGGCGTGACCGGGTCGTTGCTCGTGGCGATGATCGCGGCCCGGTAGGTGCCGGCGCTGAGACCCCCGGCGTCAACCGTGACGGCAACGTCGGCGCTGCCGTGCCCCGGCACCGAACCGGCCTGGGGCGCCACGGTGACGTACGCTCCTGTGCACTCGCGCGGATAGACCAGGGACAGCCCCTGCGGGCCGGTGAACGAAGGCGCGTAACGCCCGACCACGCGGGTCGTAAGGTCGATGCGGAAAACGTAGCCCGGCTGCAACGACTGCCCCACGTACGCCGCCGATCCATCGACATCGAGAACGCCCGGGTAGGCGACCTGAAGGCTGAGGAGCGATTGTGCCGCGGTCCGCATGTCGATAGTCCAGACGGCCGATGAAAACGCCTGGGAGACAATGAGGAAGCCCTGGTCCGGGGTCAGCGCCAGATCGGTCGGATCGCTCACACCGCCGGTGAACAAGGATTTCTCGCCGGTGCCGACGATGATCCTGTAAATCCCGCCGGCGGCGGCGACGTAGAGCGTCGTCGCATCCCGTGTCAGCGCGAGGGCGCGGGCGTTCGTGACGTTTGCGATCGTGGTCACCGCGTCGGACGCCAGGGCGATCCGGGCGACGCGCCCGCCACCCCCCAGATCGGTGACGTAGGCGAACTGCTCATCCGCGCTCAGGGTGACATCGTTGGGATACTCGAGGCCGGTGACGACCCTGTTCACGATGCCGCTCGCGAGGTCGATGCGCGTCAGCGCGCCAGCAGTGCGCTCGACGACATACGCGGTGGTCCCCGCGTCGTTCACTTTGACGCCCCTGGGATCGGAAAGTCCCGCAGCGATCAAGACGGTGCTGCCCGTGCTCAGATCCAGCCTCGAGAGCGTGCCCGATTGCGTGCTGACGATGGCGGCGGTCGCGGTGCAGTCGTCAAAGCGCGGTTCGATCGCGAGTCGGTACTCCAGCTGGCCGGCCCCCGAGTTGTCGATGCTCAGAGTCGTAGTTCGTCGCTCTCCCTCGGCGATGGCGATTTCCATTTGCGTCGGCCGGACGGAGATGATCGGTGCCTCGACGCCGGTGCCGGTCAGCGGTACGGCGATCGTCGGCGAAGTCGGATCGTTACTGGTGATCGTCAGGGTGCCGGTCAGCAGCCCGGCGGACTGTGGCCGGAACGTCACCGTCACCGTCTGGCTCGCCCCGACCGCCAGGCTGAACGTCCCGGTGTCGGCGCCGTACGCCTCCCCCTCCACCGTGACGTCTGCCTGCAACACGTCCGTCCCGCGGTTCCGCACCGTCAGCGTCTGCGTCGCCGTCGCGCCGATGAACTGCGTTCCGAAGTCGAACGACGTCGGGGACAGGTCGATATCCGGGGCGCCGGTGACGTGCAGGCGGACCGGCACCGTCACCCGGCTCTCGTCGGGGTCGTTGCTCCGGACGACGATGTCCGCGTCGTAGTCGCCCCCGATCAGACCAGCGGCGTCGAAGGTGACGGTGACGGGCCTCTCCTGGCCCGCAGACACGATGCCGCTCGTCGGATCGACCTTCAGGAAAGCGATTCGACACGACGACGGGATCTTGAGAGCGATCCCGAAGGGACCTTGGAGTCCGGAGGCGATACGGCTCTTGGTCCCGGTCGCGAGGTCGACCTGCCACAACTCACCGTCCCAATTGGTCACATAGGCCTCACGGGCGCGGGTGTCGAGGGCCACGGCAAGAGGGCCGTTGAGCCCCGAAGCGATCGGCACAGTCGCCCCACTGGAAAGATCCACAGCGAGGAGCTGCCCACTGCTGAACGCCGCAACATAGGCAGTCGTGCCGTCAGGCGAGAGGGCGAGGTTCTCGGGAAATGGAAGGCCTGTCGCGATCGTGGTTCGCACGCCGGTGGCGAGGTCGACGGCCGAGAGCGTGTTCGCAGACGAATCGCTCAGGTAGGCGGTCCTACCGGTGGCGTCGAGAGCCACGAACACCTGGGAGCCCAAACCGCCTGCGATGGGCGTGATGTTTCCGGTGCCGAGGTCTATGGCAGAGAGCTCCCCTGTATAGAATTGCGTCACATAGACCGTCGTCCCCGGCGGGTTAATGTCCAGGCCCAAAGGCCCACTCAGGCCGGACGCGATGACGGTCCTTGCCCCTGTCGTGAGGTCGATTGACGAGACGACGTTTAAGTTGACCTCGGCGACATAGGCGACCGTTGCGTCCGGGTTCAGAGCCACCCCGACCGGCCCGCCCGGCCCGGAGGCGAGCAAGCCGATGCCACCCGTAGCCAGATCGACCGTCGAGATCTGGTCGGCGAAGTCTTCAGTGACGATGGCCGTGGTGGGGGTGCAGGGATCGGTGGCGATCAGGGGCGCGGATGATGCCGCAAGCGAAATATCGAACGTCAGGTCGCTGCCGCCGGCGTTGCCGAGCGTCAGGGTCTGGGTGGCCGTCCCGCCGGTGAACAGGTCCTGCGTCAGGGATGGCGGCGCGACCTCGATGTCCGGCGCCACCAGCCCCCTCCCGCTCAGGGACACGGGCAGCGAACCCTGATCCGGGTCGTTGCTGCGCACGGTGAGCGTTGCCTTGAGAACCTCTGCGCTGGCCGGGCAGAAGCTCACGGTCACGTCACGGTGCGCACCCACGGCGAGGGTGAAGCCGCTCGCGTCAACAGTAAACTCGGGGTCATCGGTGCTCAGCTCGGAGACATTCAGGACGTCCGTGCCGATGTTCGAGACCGTCAGCGTCCGGGTGGAGCAGGCGCCGATGAACACGCTGCCGAAATCGAATGAGGCGGCCGAAAGCGCGATGTCCGGGGCGCCGGTGACGTGCAGGCGGACCGGCACCGTCACCCGGCTCTCGTCGGGGTCGTTGCTTTCGACGACGATGTCCGCGTCGTAGTCGCCACCGATCAGATCGGCGGCGTCGAACCTGACGGTGACGTCGAGGCTGGCCCCCGCCGGCACGGTGCCGGACGATGGCGCGACGGTCACCCAGGGTGGCAGCAGATGGAGCGACTCGAGGAACGCCTTCATGATGGTCAGAGTGGCGTCGTTGTCGATGTACGCCCCGTCCGTCCCGGCATAGAGCAGGTCATAGAGGCGGCGGGTCGTGGTCAGGCCGGAGACCCGGTGATAGTCGTCGTTCGTGTCGAGGGGGAAGTCGTGCGTGACGCCGGGGGAGTCGTCCACGATGATGAGGTGATTCACCGACGGGTCGAAGGCGTTGAAGACCCTCTTGACGAAGCCGCGATAGCGGACCCCGCCCACTTGGGATTCGACAACGGCGCCGTCCAGGTTGCCGCCGCCGTCCGCCCCCAGGTTTCCGGTGATCGTGAAGGAGTCAAGGCCCTGAATGTCCGCCACCAGGACGAACAGCCCGGGGTACTTGCGGGTGAAGTACCGCCCGCCGGTGCCAAGCACGTTGCTGCCGGCGATGACGTTGTTGGAGTAGTTGAGGGAACCTCCGAGGTTGGTGTTCAGAAGATTCCCCCCGTCGTACATGTCGCCGCCCCCGTCATCGATGTAGTAGCCGAACTCACCCTCGAAAAAGTCATAGCGGTTCGGAATGGCTGCGGTGACGGCCGCGAAGTTGGTGTTCAGCACGGCGAGGATGTCTTCGAGACTTGACCCGGGGGCCGGGAGCGAGGACGCTGCGAAGGCCGGAGCAATCTCGAAGGTCAGGTCGCTGCCGCCGGTGTTGCGGAGCGTCAGGGTCTGCGTCGCCTTCCCGCCGGTGAACAGGTCCTGCGTCAGGGAGGAGGGCGCGACGTCGATGTCGGGCGCCACCAGCCCTGTCCCGCTCAGGGACACTGACAGCGAACCCTGGTCAGGGTCGTTGCTGAGAACGGTGAGTGTGGCCTCGTGGAGCGTTGCGCTGGCAGGGCAGAAGCTCACGGTCACGTCCTGGTGCGCGCCCACGGCCAGGCTGAAGCTGCCCGCGTCGACCGTGAACTCGGGGGCATCGATGCTCAGCTCGGAGACATTCAGGACGTCCGTGCCGGTGTTCGAAACCGTGAGAGTCCGGGTGGAGCAGGCGCCGATGAACAGGCTGCCGAAATCGAGTGAGGCGGCCGAAAGTGTGATGTTCGGAGCGCCGGTGACGTGCAGGTGGACCGGCACAGTCACCCGGCTCTCGTCGGGGTCATTGCTCTCCACGACGATGTCCGCGTCGTAGTCGCCACCGATCAGACCGGCGGCGTCGAACGTGACGGTGACGGGTGTCTCCTGACCCGCTGACACGATGCCGCTCGTCGGATCGACTTGAAGGAACCCGAGTCGACACGACCACGGAAGCTTGAGAGCGATCCCGAAGGGGCCGCCCAGTCCGGAGACGATACGGCTGTTGGTCCCGGTCGCGAGGTCGATCCGCCACAACGCGCCCTCATAGAGGGTGGTCACGTAGGCCTCGTGGGCGCGGGTGTCGAGCGCCACGGCAACAGGGCCATTAAGCCCCGAAGCCACCGGCTCGGTCGCGCCACTGGCAAGATCCACGGCCAGAAGTTCCCCGCTGTTGGCCGCCGCAACGTACGCAGTGGTGCCGTCAGGCGAGAGGGCCAGGTTCTCCGGAAATGGAAGACCTGTGGCGATCGTGGTTCGCACGCCGGTGGCGAGGTCGACTGCAGAGAGCGTGCCCGCATACGATGCGCTCAGGTAGGCGGTCCTGCCCGTGGCGTCCAGAGCCACGAACACCAGAGTGCCCAAGCCGGAAGCGATGGTGGTGATGCTTCCGGTGGCGAGGTCTACGGCAGAGAGCTCCCCTGTGTTGTACTCCGTCACATAAACCGTCGTCCCCGCCTTGTTGATATCCAGGCCTACAGGCGCACTCAGTCCGAACGCAATGACGGTTCTTGTACCTGTCGTGAGGTTGATTGAAGAGACGACCCCGGAGTCGAGCTCAGCCACATAGGCGACTGTTGCGTCCGGATTCAGAGCCACTCCCACCGGACCGCCCAGCTCGGAGGCAATCAAGGCGATGTTACCCGTCGTCAGATCGACCGTCGAGATCCTGCCGAAGTTGTTTTCAGTGACGATGGCCGTGGTCAGGGTGCAGGAGGCGGTCGCAACCCGGGCCGCGGTCCTTTCGGCGGGCGAAATGTCGAACGTCAGGTCGCTGCCGCCGGCGTTGCCGAGCGTCAGGGTCTGGATGGCCGTCCCGCCGGTGAACAGGTCCTGCGTCATGGAGGAGGGCGCGACGTCGATGTCGGGCGCCACCAGCCCCGTCCCCGACAGCCCAACCGTCACCAGCGGGGTGTCCGGGTCGTCGCTGTGCACGGTGAGCGTTGCCTCGAGGACGGCCGCGCTCGCCGGGCAGAAGCTCACGGTCACGTCCCGGTGCGCGCCCGCGGCCAGGCTGAAGCTGCTCGCGTCGACCGTGAACTCGGGATCGTTGGTGCTCAGCTCGGAGACATTCAGGACGTCCGTGCCGGCATTCGAGACAGTGAGCGTTCGCGTGGCGCAGGCGCCGATGAACAGCGGACCGAAGTCGAACGACGTTGCGGACAGGTCGATATCCGGGGCTCCGGTGACGTGCAGGCGGACCGGCACCACCACCCGGCTCTCGTCGGGGTCGTTGCTCTGGACGACGATGTCCGCGTCGTAGTCGCCACCGATCAGGCCCAGGGCGTTGAACGATATCTGCAGAGGGAGCGAGGACCCCGGCGGGACCGCCCCCGAGGCAGGCGCGACGGTGACCCATGTGAGGGTGGCGATCGTGCCGTGCCCGGCGTCGGGGAACCAGTCCGTTGGACCGTAGCTGGTGCCTACGACCCCGGTGAGATCGATGTTGCCGTCGTCGTTGCCAAGGCCGGCGAGCGGCGCACTGAAGCGAAGCGAGTGCGCCTGGATGTCTACCGGATACTGCGCAATCAAGGCATAGTCCGACAGCCTGATCAGTGAAACGACCCCATATCCGAGTTCGAAGAAGGTGAATTCGTACTCTGCGCCGATGTCCTGACCCGGACTGCCGAAGCTCGGGGCGAAACCCGTGAGGGGATTCTGGTCCACATCGAGCGACAGGTACCCACCGAAGTCGAAGGGATTGATCGACGTGCTTGAATCAATCTCGATGTCCAGCGCCGTCAGGCTGCTCTGGGCCCGCACCTCGATGACGTCCACCTGGCCGCCGTCCCCCGCGGGGTCGGAGATCACCAGTGGCAGGCTGGTCGCGAGCAACGGTGCGGACGGTCGCACACTGATGGCACCGATGGACGGACTTGGGCTTCGGTCAGGGTCACCCCAGCGCTGCGGACCGATCCCGGCGGCAGGGCGTGGCTGCTCCAGACCCTCCCCCTGCATGACCATCGGCCCGGTGAGGGCGGATCGGTTCACCAAGGTGACGGCGAACGTCAGGTCGCTGTCGCCGGTGTTGCGGAGCGTCAGGGCCTGTATCGCCGTCCCACCGGTGAACAGGTCCTGCGTCAGGGAGGGCGGCGCCACCTCGATGTCCGGCGGCGGCAGACCCGTCCCCGACAGACCCACCGTCACCAGCGGGGTGTCCGGGTCGTCGCTGTTCAGGAGGAGCTGTCCGTCGAATGCCGTGGCGCTCGAGGGGGTGAAAGTGACCGCGAGAGTTCCCACGGTCCTCGGAGCCACAACCAGGTCGGAGGCCGAAGGAGCGAACACCGCGATGGTGCTGGCGATCGACGTCACGTGGAGCACATCGCTCCCTCGATTGCGGACCGTCAACGACAGAGTCCGGTCCAGGCCGACGAACAGCGATCCGAAGTCGAGCCGGTCGGGACTCACCTCGATATTCGGTCTCCCGATGACGGTCAGCGAGACCGGGACTTCGACCACCGGCCGCACCGGGTCGTTGCTCGCCACGCTGATGTCGGCCCGGTAGCTCCCGCCAATCAGGTCATTACTGTCGATGCGCAGCGTCACATCGGCCGACTCGCCCGCCGCGATCGACCCGCGATCGGGTTCGAGGCTCAAGAACCCGCCACGGCAGGACGACGGAACATCGAGGGCCACGCCGAGGGGACTGAACAGGCTCTGCGTAAGTCGGGTGACGGTCCCGTCGGAGAGGTCGACGCTGGAGAGGGCATTGATGCCCACCTCGGTGACGAAGGCGGTCGTGCTGCCCGGCAGGATGTCGAGTCCGACCGGACCCCATAAGCCGGTGCTGACGCGCTGGACGGCGCCGGAGAAGAGATCGACCTGCGCGATACTGCCGCCGGCCGTCTCGACAACCAACGCCGTCGTGCCGGAGGGATCAACCGTCACGGACACGGGACCCTGCAGCCCGCTCGCTGCGACACTGGACGTCCCGCTGGTCAGGTCGACCTTGATCAAGGTATTGCCCAGGTAGTCCGCGACGTAGGCAGTGCCTTCAAGGGGGTCGAGCGCGACGCCGTTGGTCGCCCCGCCGATGCCGGAGGCGATCGTGCGGCGATCGCCGCTGCGCAGGTCGATGGCGATCAGATCATTCGGGTCGGCATCGGTGACGTACAGGGTATCGCCGGCAGCATTCAGATCGAGGCCGATCGGAAAGCCGAGCCCGGACGCGATGATGGTGCCCGCTCCGGTCGCCAGGTTCACGGCATCGACAGTACCCCCGTACGATTCCACCAGATAAGCGGTCGTCGCATCGGCGTTGAGCGCCAGTCCCTTGTTCGGATAAAACAGGTTCTCGGCCACGATCGCGGTGCCGCCGGTGGCCAGGTCCACTTTCACCAGGCGGCCGCTGTACCACTCCGTGACGTACGCCGCGCTCGGCGTGCAGCCGGCCGACAGGGCCTTGAGCCCGCCGGCAGGCGTCAGGTTCGCGCCGAGCTCGAAATCGAGCGGGCTGCCCCCGGCGTTGCCGATCGTCAGGCTGCGGGTCGCGATCTCCCCCTCGTTCAATGTGAGGTCGAACGATTCCGGGGCGACGGTCACCACCGGCGGCTCGACGCCGACGCCGGTCAACATCACCGTGACGATCGGCGAATCCGGATCGTTGCTTTCGAGCGCGAGCTGCGCCGGCAACTCGCCCGGGGTCACCGGTGCGAAGCTGACGCGAAGCGTCTCGACGGAGCGGGGCGCCACCTCGAGGGATTGGGCGGACGGCACGAACTCGGATCGGTCCGCCGCGATCGAAGTGATCACCAGCAGGTCGGGGCCGTCGTTGTGAATCGGCAGATCCAGTACGCGCGTCTGGCCCGTATAGACATTGCCGAAATCGAGCCGGCCGGCGTCGAGCCTGAGATTCGGCGCGCCGATCACCGTCAATGCGGCGGGGACTCTGACGACCTCCAGCCCTGGCACATTGGTCTCAATCCGCACCGCGCCCTGGTAGAGCGCCGAGCCCGACCCATCGGCATCGAAGGTGATTGCGAAATCGCGGGACTCGCCCGGAGGGATCAACCCGGCTGCGGGGCTGACTTTCAGCCAATCCGGAATGGATGTGCCGGTGATCCGGGCATCATCGAACTCGATGCTGGCGGGACCGGTGTACGTCTCCGGGATGAACTCGCGGATGTACAACACCAGCGTCCGACCGACGTAGGGCGCGAGGTCGACGCTGCGCCGTTGCCAGCCGAGGTCGGTATAGCCGTGACCGTTCAACAGAATCTCCTCGCGGGCGATCAGGGCCAGGACCTGGCCGCTCGTATCGCGCAAGGTCGCTTCGTAGATCCTCGGCAGGGCGCTCGAGATCCCCAGGCTGTCGAAGCGGATGTGATCGCTGTAGGACAGCTCCGCACCGAAGAGGGTTGGGGGCAGTGTAAACGCCTGCTGCAGGGTGTACTCCAACCCCCCCTCCCCGTCGAACCCGTTGATCGCCTCGAACGATCCCTCCAACGGAAGGTTGTCCCCGAACCAGCTGCCGCCGCCGCTGGTGACGGTCCACGGCGTCAGCTCGGCGTAGCCGTTCGACGACGCCTGCCAGCCGGTGAAATCGCCGATCTCGAAGCCGCCGTTCACCAGGTCGAATTCCTGCTGCTGCGTGGAGCTCAGGGATGCGACCGGCGTCCATATGACCGGGGCGGACCCGGGGTAGGCGTGATCGCTGAACCTTCGAGAGGGCGCATCGACCAGCCCCGATCGGTCCGGCGGGTACAACCTGGTGACCATGTCACCGTCCTGCGCCGCTCCCCCGCCCTGTTTCCCACCGACCATCCGGCGATCGAGCGTGACGTCGCCCGCCGCCAGCCGGTAGCGTCCCGCCGGCGCAGTGACAGTTGCGCTGCCGGCCTCGGTCATCAGCTCGGGGGACAGAGTGACGCTCAGCTCGCTGCCGCCGTCATTGCCGACCCGCAGCGTGCGTCCGATGACGCCACCAGTGAGCAGAGTCTCGCTGAACGACGCCGGCTCGACCCGGATCTGCGGCGGCGGCAGCGCCGAGCCGGTGACCGGCACCGTCTGAAGAGGGCCGTTGGCTGCGTCGCTCTCGATTGTCAGGCTGGCCGCCAGCGCTCCCGGCGAGAGCGGCGCGTAGGTGACCGTGACGCCGGCGCTCCCGCGTGCCGGCACCACCAGGGCGCCGGGCTCGACCGTCAGCGCCGGGTCGTTCGCGGTGACGGCGGAGATCGTCAGCGGAGCCGACCCGGCGTTGCGAATCGTCAGGCCCAGGTTGCGCGCGAACCCGGAATACACCAGGCCGAAGTCGAGGGAGGATGGTTCAATTGCGATGTGCGGCGCCCCGAACACGGTCAGCGTCGCGGGCACGTCGACCACCGGCGTCGCGGGGTCGTTGCTCGACACCCGGAGGATGGCCGCATAAGAGCCCGGCTCGACCCCGTTCCCGTCGAACCCGACGTGGATGGCAGCGGACCCGTCGGGCTCGATCGATCCAGTTGTCGGTGCCGCCGACAGGAAACCGCCATGGCAGGGACCACCCGGATCGATCGCCATCACCGAGGGGCCATTCAGCGCCCCGGACGCGATCCCTCGCTTCGAGCCGTCCCTCAGATCGATGGCCACGATCCCGCCACCCTCAATGTTGTCAACGCTCTCGGCGACATAGGCGATATCCCCGGATGAGTCGAGCAACACGCCGTCGGGATAAGCGAGCCCCTGCGCCACCGTCGTGACCGAGCCGCTCGCCACATCCACCTTGTACAGAGACCCGGGGCTGTCGAAGCCGGTGACGTAAAGAGTGGTTTCGTCCTGGCTGAGGGCGAGACCGGCCGGTTCGACCAGGCCGGATGCGGGCAGGACGCTCAGATCGCCCGTGGCGAGGTCGAGCCGGAAGATCCGGTCCTCGACAACTTCCGAAATGTAGGCCGTGGCTCCGTCATGGTCGAGCACCATGCCCCAGACCCCTCCCAGGTCGCTGGCGATGACGCTGATCGCCCCGCCGGCCCGGTCGATCCTGAGCAGGCTGCCGCTCTCGGCCTCGGTCAGGTAGATCGATCTCCGGTCGGGCGAGAACGCCGCGTGGAACGGCGCCCCAAGGCCGCTGGCGATCGTCCGCACCGTCCCGGTCGCGAGCCCGAGTTCGTACAGGGAGCCGGTGCCGAGGTCCGACACGATCGCCGTATTCGTGTCGCGGTCGACGAGCAATCCCTCGGGGTTGACGAAGGCCGTGGAAATTCGCGTCACCTCGCCGGAGCCGAGGCTCACCCGTGAGACCGCCCCGGCATAGAATTCCGTGACATAGACCCGCTCATTCGCGCAGAAGGCATCCGCGGCCGGCAGGACCTCGAGCGTGTAGTTCAGCGGACTGCCGCCGTGGTTGGCGAGGGTGAGAGTGGCGGCGCTCTGCGTTCCCTCGCCGATCGTCGCATCCAGGCGGTCGGGCATCACGGCGATCGACGGCGCGGGCAGGGCCGTCCCGGTGACGGGGAGCGCGAGGGACGGCTGGTTCGCTGCGTTGCTGGTGATCATCAGAGCCGTCTCGAGTTGACCGGGGCTCGCGGGGGCGTAGGTCACCTCGACCTCCTGCCGGACTCCCGGAGCGACCGTGAAGGACGCCGGCGAGACGGTGACCAGCGGGTCGGACGATGCGACGGAGCTGACGATCAGGGGATCGGAGCCGATGTTGATCGTCTGGAATCGACGGCTCTGGGGATATCCGAGGAATACGGCGCCGAAGTCCAGCGCCTGCGGGTCGATCCGGATCGCCGGCGCCCCCTCGACGTTCAATGCCACCGGGATGCCGACCAGGGACGCCTGCGGATCGTTGGTGGTGACCACCACCACGCCCTGATGGGCGCCGGCTCGCAGGAAGGCGGAGTCGATCGCGATCGCGACATCCTGGTGCTCGCCGGCAGCCAGTCGTCCCGACGTCGGGGCCGCCGACAGCCACTGGGGAGTCTGCCCGATCTGCACCGCGAGCCGGTCATGGAGGTACGGCGTGTTGAACGCGACTTCGAGACCCCGGAGGCCCGCCTCGTCCTGGATTCCGATCGTGGCCGACGTGACGTCGCCGGTCAGCTCGAGGTAGCGATACTCGATGTCGCCGGAGGCGAGCAGGGTGACCTGGAAGGTGTAGGAACCTGGACCCTCGTAGCGCTCGACCCCCGTGTATTGCACGGTGAACCGGCCCGGCTCGCTCCGGTAGACGGCGCGCGCGCTGTCGTGAAAGTGAAGGTCATCCCATAGCGGCGCAATCAGGGTGAGCGGGGCGAGATCGCTGGGCAGCGGCTGGTTGTCGTAGATGGGTTCGACCTGCAGGAAGCTGAGGAAGCCGTTGGTGGTGACCCGGACGGCGTCGTAGGACGCCCCGTAGAACGGGAATGAAAAGCCGAGGGGGATCGGCTCGCTGATCTGATCATCCCTCTGCAGCGACCCGATCGACGTGCCGGTCAGCTCGATGTCGTCCCACGTGAAGCCGGGACCTCCCGGCTCATCGCTGTCGACGAAGGTATATCCGAACGCATCGGGGCCGCCGAAGCCGCTGGTGACCGGCCGCCCCACACGCGGATCCGCCGCTCCCTTCGGCAATGCCATGGGAGCGGCGGACGGAGCCGCCGCAGCGGTCCCGATCGCGGGCAGCGCGACCTGCCAGTCGAGCGTGCCCTCGCCGGCATTCTCGATCGTCAACGTCCGGGTGACCGACTGACCCGCGACCAGGTCCAGGTCGAACCGCTCCGGCGCCCACCGGAAAGTCGGCGGCGGCAGCGTGCTCGCCGCGACATCGTTGTCGATCGCCCCGAGGTTCCCCCAGTCATCGATCGCCCTGACGACGAAGTGGTATTCGGTCCCCGCTTCGAGGCCGATGACCTCCATGGCCTCCGGCGAGCCGGCGGGGGCGGGATGCGGCGCCCCGGCGGCCAGCGATGCGGCATCGACGTTGGTCGCATCGATCGGGGCCGTCGAGTAGCGGACGTCATAGGCGGCGGCGGTCCCCTCTTCGCCATCGTCGCCCGTCGCCGTCCACCGCAGCTGGACCGAGTTGCTCGTGGCGCCGGTCACGGCCAGGTCGGCGATCGGGCCCGGCGGCGTCTGGTCGAGCGTGGCGATCGCCAGGAAGGCGTTCAGCCGGCCGCCGGTGAGCACCTTCCCCTGCAAGTCGGCGATCGAATCGGTGGAGTCGAGGAGGCGCTGCTTCAACTGCGCCACGTCGAGACCCGGCGCGACGGCGAGGGTCAGTGCGGCGGTGCCGGCGACGTGCGGGGCGGCCATCGAGGTGCCGCTGAACACGGCGTAGCCCCCACCGGGGACGGTGCTCAGGATGCCGTCCCCGGGAGCGGCCAGGTCGACGCTCTGCGCTCCGTAATTTGAGAACCCGGCGAGCCGATCGCGATCATCCGACGCGGCGACCGCGACGATGTTGTCGGCGTTGAAGGCGGCCGGGTAGAACGGCACCGAATCGATGTCCAGGGAATAGTTGCCGGCGGCCGCCACGATCAGCACTCCGTCGTTGCCGGCCCGCTGGATCGACTCCAGCAGTGCGTTCGAGTACTCGGGGCTGCCCCACGAGGCGTTGATGACGCGGGCGCCGTTGGCAGCCGCGTAATCGATCGCCGCGATGGCATCGGCGTCGGTGCCCGAACCGAATGCGTCGAGGAACTTCAGCGGCAGGATCGAGGTGTGCCAGGTGACGCCGGCGACCCCGATGCCGTTATTCCCGACCGCGGCGATCGTTCCGCTGACATGCGTCCCGTGGCTGTGGTCGTCGAACGGATTGTTGTCGTGATTGACGAAATCCCACCCGTGGACGTCGTCGACGTAGCCGTTCCCGTCGTCATCGCGGCCATTCCCCGCGATCTCCCGGGTGTTGGTCCAGACGTTCGGCGCGAGCTCGACGTGGCCCGCGTCAATCCCCGTGTCGATCACCGCGACCACTATGCCGGGGCTGCCCGTGCTGATGTCCCAGGCGCGCACGGCATCGATGTCCGCCCCGGCGAGCCCGCCGCTCTGACCTTCGTTGTTCAGCCCCCACAGATTCCCGAAGAAGGGGTCGTCGGGGGTCAGCGCCAGGTTCACCAGGTAGTTCGGCTCGACGTATTCGACACGCGGGTGGCCGCGGAACCGGGCGATCGCCTGCTCGGTGGTGACGCCGTGCCCCAGCTTCCAGTGCTCGGCGTCGCTCCTGAAGCGGCGCAACCGCTGCGCATGCGCCTGGGCGCGGAGGTTCTGCTTGTCGGCGTCGGACGCGCTGCCGATGAACTTGATGATGAGCTCGCCGGGAACGTGCGCCCCGCGAACCGGCCTGACTTGAAGACCGGACCCGGAAGCCGGCGCGGGCTGTGTCCCGCCGATCAGAGGAGTGCACGCAACGAAGAGAGCCAGGGCAATCGCCACCCGGTTGGACGGGTGTCGCGATCGGGATGTCCGGCGCATGGATCCCCCTCTGCCGGCGGGCACCCCTCCCACTGGCGTTTCATGCGGATTAAGCGTGCTCAGAGCCCGAAGTTCCCTGAATATACTTTGAAGAGGGGGTCGATCAACATGTTTTTGGCCGCAAAGCGGCCATGAAGCGGCGTTGACGAGAAGAGGGGCCTAGCGGAGCGAAGCTGGCGCCGGCGCGCCGTGGCCGGAATCGGAGCGTCCGGCGATGGTTCCGGTTTCCCCCTGGCCGACCGCTGCCCCTGCTTCGCGACGGCCGAGTCCGTTCCCGTTCCCCACCCACCGCCTCACCCACGGCAATAGCGCGTAGGAGACCAGGCCGAGCAGCGCGGTCAGGGTGAAGAAGCCGGCGTAGCCGAACTGCTCGACGGCCTGGCCGGACCAGCCGCCGGCGAAGCGGGTGAGGCCGAACAGGGCCGACAGCAGGGCGTACTGGGTGGCGGCCTGGTCCTTGTCGCAGATGCGCATCAGGAAGGCGAGAAATGCCGCGGAGCCGAGGCCGGCGGTGAACGATTCGAACAGCGACGAGCCGTACAGATACGGGCGGCCGAGGTCGAACTGCGCCACCGCGGCGTAGCCGAGGTTGGAGGCGGCTTGCGCCAGGCCGAGGACCCACAGGCCGTGGAAGATGCCGATGCGGCTGGTGAGCCAACCGCCGGCGAGCGCGCCGAGCACCCCCATGACGACGCCGAAGATGGTCGAGATGGTGCCGATCTCCTCCGTGCTCATGCCGCGGTCGACCCAGAACGGCTTGACCATCGGACCCATCACCAGGTCGCTGATGCGATAGGTGAAGATGAAGGCGAAGATGGCGATCGAGCCGGGCCGCGTGAGGAAGGCGCGGAAGTGCTGCGCCCATTGCCGTGCGCTCTGGTGGACGACCTGCACCGGCGGGGTCAGCCAGGCGGTGAACGCCAGCGCCAGGAACGCCAGCCCGACGACGATGAACACCCAGGTCCAGCCGAGCGGCCGGACCAGGAACATCGTGCCGCCGCCCCCCAGCATCAGCGCCAGCCGGTAGGTGGTGAAGCGGAAGCCGTTGGCGATCCCCTCCTCGCCGCGCGACACCAGGCCGATGGTGTAGGCGTCGATGGCGATGTCCTGCGTCGCCGAGGCGATCGTCAGCCCCAGCAGCAGCGCCCATAGGACCATGGTGGGGTTGGCGGCGTCGAACAGCGGCACCGAGATCGCCACCAGCGACATGACGACGCAGCAGGCGCTGACCCACGCCTTGCGCTGCCCGAACCGGTCGATCAGCGGCGCCCAGAAGACCTTGATCGCCCACGGCAGCGTCAGCAGGAACATGAAGCCGATCTCCTTCAGCGACACGTTGTGCTGGCGGAAGTAGACCGGCAGGACGTCGTAGACAAAGCCGTACGGCAGCCCCTCGGCGAAGTAGAGGATCGAGATCCACAGCAGCTTGTTCGACAGCTTCACTGCGCCTCCGCTTCGCGCGCACGACGATTTCAATATGGTGATCGATTTCCGGAAGTCAAGGCGCCGGGATACGCTACTAATAATGATAGGGGCCCGACGCCTATGCGCCGGCCGTCATGACAGGAATCCCCAGGTCTGCAGCAGGTCGCCGTCGCGGCTCCAGCGCTCGCCGATGTCGGTGCGATAGAACATGTTCGGGATGATGATGTTCTTGACCCGGTTGTAGGCCTCGCGGCGGGCGTCGTCCATCGTCGAGCCGGAGCCGCTGACGATCAGCGCGTAGCCCGAGCTGCCGGCCAGCCGCCAGTCGTCCTCGACCAGCCGGATGTCGCCCGGGTGGATCCCCTCGGTCATCGGCTTGCGGAACAGCACGACGGCGTCCTCGGAAAACTTCTTGAAGGTGTCGGGGTCGACGAACGGGAACGGCGGCACGGCGATGACGACGCAGATCTGGAAGCCCCTCTTGGTGCGCAGGTTGAACGGCTCGCCGCGGGCGATGGCGTACAGGAAGTCCCCCCACTTCGACAGCACCCCCTCGATCTGCAGATTGATCGTCGGGTAGCCGAAGCGGCAGGTGAACTCCAGCGGGTAGATGCCGCGCGAGTTGACGATGCAGTTGATGTCGACATAGCCGACGTAGTGGTTCTCGGCCAGGCGCTCCTTCATCTTCAAAAGGGTCTCGTTGTACAGGCGGCTCGGCGCGAACCAGAAACCCGCCGTCCCCATCTCGCCGGTCTGCGGGCCGATGTCGTCGTTGAACATCCGCTTGTGCTCGAAGTTGATGTGCACCGGCAGGACAAAATCCGAGCCGTTGAAGAAGCCGCCGACCGCCACCTCGACGCCGGCGGCGAACTTCTGCAGCTGGAACGACTTGATCTTGCTGGCCCACCCCTTCTTGTAATGCTCGAGCATCATGGTGACGTCGAGGCCGTCTTCCTCCTGCCCGACGAACGACAGGACCTTCTCGTTCTGCGCCCGCCCCGAGGGCTTGACGACGTAGCGCCCCGGGTTGGCGCGGATGAACGCCAGCGCGTCGTCGAACGAGCTGAACTCCCAGCGCGGCAGGATGGACAGCCCCGCCGCCTGCATCTCTTCCTGGCCGAAGTCGCGGTCCATCTCCAGCCGGTCGGTGTACTGGTTGCCGCCGACGACCGCCTTCCCCTCCTTGCGCAGCCTCTCGACCAGCGACCCGAACTCGCAGTCGTCGAAGACGATCACGTCGGCCCAGTCCTTGTGGTCCTCCCAGCGGTCGACCTTCTCGACGAAGCCGTCGCCGACGTCGCGCTCGCTTTTCATCATGATGTGGTAGCGCACGTCGTTCCCTTCCTTGGCCACCTGCCAGGCGAGGTCGTGGATCAGCGCGAACTTGGAGATGAACAGGAAGCGCCTCGGCGGCGGCCCCTCTTTCGCGACCGGTGCGACCGTCGGCGCCTCGGCCGCGGGCTCGGGCACCGCGCCGTTCGGCGCGGCCGCGTTCTCCGAGGGCCCGCCGTTCTTCGCGGAGACTTTCACGGCGTCCCTCGCGTCCGGGCGCGGTGCGTCCTTGTCGTCGCCGCGCGTCGCGTCCTTGTCGTCGGGTTTCATGCAGGGTTGAAGATTAATGCTTGTGCCGTTGATCGGCAAGACCGCGGCGGCGGCGTGCGGGGTGATCGACAGCGGTGACGGGTGGCCCGGGCTGCGCCTCGCGGGGTCATCTCGGACCGCGCCCGCAAGCCGCCGCTCTTCGGCGGCCGGGCGCGGGAGAGAGAGCGGCGCGCCGCCTGTACGGCGTATTCCAGCCGTAGCCGGGCGGCGCGACCGCGTGCCCCGCGAGGCGCAGCCCGGGCCGCCCTCGACTTGGGGCGCTCACAGCCGCGCGCCGGCGGCGCGCTCACGCCGCCGCCTCGGCGCTCGCCCGCAGCGCGACCAGCGTCACCAGACCCGCCAGCATCACCACAGTCAGCATGATGAACAGGCCCGGGAAGCCGCACAGCGGCAGCAGCAGGCCGCCGATCATCGGTCCGACGAAGAAGCCGGTCGAGAAGGCGTACGAATGCGAGCCGGTGGCGAACACCCGCTCGTCCCGGTCGAGACCGCGATTGAGGAGCGCCACCGCCGGGATGTAGATCAGCAACTCGATCGTCCCGACCAGGAAGAACATCAGCCACAGCGGCAGGTGACCGACCAGGAGCAGGAACGATGCGCAGAACAGCGCGCCGTAGACCAGGCCGACGATGATCAGCCGGACGTCGCCGACGCGGTCGGCGAGGTTCCCGACGAGGCGCGGCAGGAAGATGCTCGGCAGGCCGGCGATGGCGAACAGCAGCCCGATGCCCAGCCGGTTGACGTTCATCCGGTTGACGAACAGCGGCAGGAAGGCCTCGAGCACGCCGTAATAGAACGACAGCGTGAAGGTGGCGGCCGCCGACGCCAGGACCGGCGGCCGGCGGAAGACGCGCATGATGCCAGCGAAGGTCGTGCGCACGCCGATCGTCCCGGTCTCCGGCAGCGCCACCAGCGCCGCGACCAGCGCCGCCGCCGACAGGGCGGCATACAGCATGAACGGCGTGCGGACGGTGCCGATACCGCCCAGCGCCGGTCCGACGACGAAGCCGAGCGACCACGCTCCGGCGATCAGCGACAGCGACTTGCCCATCGACTCATCGCTGCTGAGGTCGGCGGCGATCGTCAAGGCGCCGACCCAGATCGCCGTCGCGCCGATCCCCTGGACGAAGCGCGCCACCACCAGCCACCCATAGGCCGGCGCGACCACGAAGCCGAGCGAGGCGACGGTCATCGAGCCCAGCCCGATCAGCACCAGCGAGCGCCGTCCGTGGGTGTTGGCCAGCGCGCCGAGCGGCACCGAGAGGAGCAGCCCGACGGCGGCGTACAGCCCGACGAGGAAGCCGATGGCGCGCTCGCCGCCCCCTGCCTGCTGCGCCAGGAACGGCAGCGTCGGCGCCACCATGCCGTAGCCGAGCGCCTCGATGAACATGGTCAGCGCCAGGACGACCGTCGGCGCCACGCCGCCCGGGGCCGGCGTCGCCGGGGCGGGCCGATCCGTCTCTGCATTCGGGGTGAGCATCGGGTCGGCCGCGACCCGCCGTCAGGCGCTGAGCGCGAGGTCGGCGAAGGCGCCGTCGAGGGCGGCGAGCAGCTCGTCGATCTGGGAGCGGTTGACGGTGAGCGGCGGGGCGACGCGCAGCATGTGGCCCCACATGCCGCCCTTGCCGATGAGCACACCGCGACGGCGGGTGCCCTCGAGGACGGCGGCGGCGGACTTCGGATCCGGCGTCTTCTCCGGCCCGACCAGCTCGCACCCCTGCATCAGGCCTAAGCCCCGCACATCGCCGATGACCCGGTGCTTGCACTGCAGCTCCAGGAGGCCCTGGTGCAGGTGGTCGCCCATGTCGCGCGCGTTCTCGGCCAGCTTCTGCTTCTGGATGACCCGCAGGGTGGCGAGCGCCGCGGCCGAGGTGATCGGGTTGCCGCCGAAGGTCGAGAACGACAGCGGCCGGATGGCCGAGGCGATGGCCTCGGTGGTGGCGGTGCAGCCGATCGGGCTGCCGTTCGCCATCCCCTTGGCGAACGTCATGATGTCGGGGGTCACGCCGTAGTGCTGGATGCCGAACATTTTCCCGGTCCGGCCCCAGCCGGTCTGCACCTCGTCGGCGATGAACACGCCGCCGGCCCGACGGACCGACTCGGCGACGATCTGGAAATATTCCTTCGGCGGCACGATGAAACCGCCCGAGCCGATGACCACCTCCACCAGCATGCCGGCGATCGCGCCGCTGGTCGCCGTGTTGATGACCTCTTCCACATCCTTCGCGCAGGCGACCTCGCAGGACGGGTAGGTCAGGTTTAGCGGGCAGCGGTAGCAATACGGCGCCATGGCGTGCACGAAGCCGGCGACCTGCGTCCCGGTCTGCCTCCAGGGGGCCTGGCCGGCGGCGGCGAGCGCCATCATCGAGCGGCCGGAGTAGCCGTAGCGCAGGACGATGATCTCCTGGTTGCGGGTGTGCATGCGCGCCAGCAGCACCGCCGTCTCGTCCGCCTCGGTCCCGGAGCTGGTGAAGAACGTCCGGTTGATGTCGCCGGGCAGGATCTGGGCGAGCGTCTCGGCGAGGTCCGACAGCGGCGGGTTCGGATAGAGGGTCGAGGTGTGCACCAGCGTCTGGGCCTGCTTGACGATCGCCTCGGTGACCTCCGGGTGGCAGTGGCCGACGCTGACCGTCAGCACGCCGCCGAAGCAATCCAGGTACTGGCGGCCCCGGTCGTCCCAGACGTGCATCCCCTGCCCGCGCACCAGGGTCAGGGGCTCCTGGTAATAGGTCGTGGCGCACGGGAACAGATAGCGCCTGTGCTTGGCGGCGGTGTCGAGGGCGCCCGGCCGCAGCCCGCGATCGAGGGCGGTCGCCGGGGTTTCGGCTGCCGGCTCCGCGGTCGCGCCGGATCGCGCCGCAGCGCCGCCGTTGCCGCGCCGGTCCGCGGCGTGGGGCGCCCCGGACTTCCTGGTTCGAACGCCGTTGGCTCGGGATGAACGCGTCGTCTTCGTTGACATGATGAGCGGATTCTAGCAGAGGAACGACCGGTCCGATCCGCCCGGCGATCTGCTAGGATGCGCCCGCACCCGAAACCCGGTTCCACATTCCGATACGGAGGACGTCTCCATGTCGAAACGCCTGTTGCCGCTGCTGCTCATCCCCCTGGCCGCGCTCCTGGTCGCCGCCGCTTCGCCCAAGCCCGCCGCGTCGGGGGACAAGGACAGAACACTCGCCGAGATCCGCGATTTCGAAGGGCGGTTCAACAAGACCTACGAGTCGAACGACGTGAAGGCGTTCCTCGACTTCTTCACCGACGACATGACGCAGGTCTGGCAGGAGGGGCGGATGGACATGCCCGAGTACCGCATCTTCTGGCCCGGGGAGATCGACAAGGGGCGGCGGGTGCTCGAGGTGCGGACCGCCGACATGGCGATCCACACGGGACCGTCGAACGATTCGGCCGTCGCCAGCTACCGCATCTTCGTCAAGGAGAAGCTGGTCGACGGCTCGATCAGCGAGTCGTGGAACCAGGAGACGGACGTCATCCACAAGATCAACGGCAAGTGGAAAATCGTCCACATGCATTACTCGGACGCGCCGTCCACCAAGGACGCGTCAGCCGCTGCGGCGCCGAAGCCGGGGGCGTAGAGGATCAGGGCAAGGTCGGCTTCTCGGTGCCGCGCACCTCGCCGGTCAGCGCCTCGAGGAAGGCGACCAGGTCGGCCTTGTCCTGCGCGCCCAGGTGCAGCGGCTTGATCTCCTTCGACAGCCAATGATTCGGGCGGCCGCCCCGGTCGTAGAACTCGACCACGTCCTGCAGCGTCGCCTCGCTGCCGTCGTGCATGTAGGGGGCCGACTGCGTGACGTTGCGCAGCGTCGGGGTCTTGAACGCCCCCTTGTCGAACTCCTGCTTGGTGACGCCGAAGCGACCCCAGTCGGGGTTCGGCTTGTCCATGCCGACGCCGAGGTTGTGGTACGACTCGTCGGTGAAGTTGAAGCCGGCGTGGCAGGTGACACAGTTGCCGCGCTGCGCGTCGTTGAAGATCGCCATGCCACGCGCCGCCGATTCGCTCAGTGCCGCCGTCTCCCCCGCCTGCTGGCGGTCGTACGGGGCGTTGCCCGCCAGCACGACCCGCTCGTACGAGGCGATCGCCTGCCCGACCCGGTCGGCGGTGATCCCCGGACTGCCGAAGGCGGTCTCGAACGCCGGCGCGTAGGGCTGGATCCCCTTCAGGTTGGTGAGCATCCCCTCGAGCGTGTGGCCCATCTCGATCGGGTTCTGCACCGGTCCGAGGGCCTGCGCCTCGAGATCCTCGGCGCGACCGTCCCAGAACTGCTCCTTGCTGAACAGGCGGTTCATGACCGTCGGCGAATTTCGCGCCCCGGTCTGCCCGCCGATCCCGGCCGACGTCGGGCGGCCGTCCGAGAACCCCTTGTCCGGGTCGTGACACGTGGCGCAGGAGACCTTGCCGTCACGGCTGAGCCGCGGGTCGAAGTAGAGCTGCCGGCCGAGCTCGATCTTCGCCTGCGACAATGGATTGTTGTCGGGGATGTACACCGCGCCGGCCTGCAGCCCCAGCGGCAGCGTCAGGCTGTACTGGCCCGACGTCAGGGTCTCGCCCGCCGGCAGGGCCGGCCTGGCAGGCTGAGTGGGCGCCCCGCCGCAGCCGATCGTCCCGGCCGCGAGCGCGCCGACGGCGCAGAGGAAGGCCACGATCCTGTTCGTCTGTGCTTTCATCCCGGGTGTCATCATGGTCACCTCGCTGGTCACGCTGACTGCACCTCCACGCGCGCGTCGTTGAAGCAGGCGCCGCCCGACACCGCCGTCACGTGATCGGGGGATACGGCGGTGCTGACGGCGCCATTGCGCGTGTGGCGATTCCACAACCCTTTCGGCAGGAACACCACGCCGGGGCGCACCTCCCGGTTGATCCGCAGCGGCACGACGACCTCGCCGAGATCGTTGTGGACCCGCACCAGGGCGCCGTCCGCGAGCCGCCGGGAGCGGGCATCGTCGGGATGCATCTCCAGGACCGCCTCACGGAAGCCGTACTCGGCGAGCGACGACGAGATCGTCTTGTTGGTCGCCGGCGAGATCAGCGCCAGCGGATGACGGGGGTCGGCGTCGCCCGGGTCGGGCAGGACGACGTACGGATCGTCACCGAGGGCCTCGGGCCACAGATGGACCTTGCCGTCGGCGGTGGTCGGGAACGTCGTCACAAACTGCACCGGCCGCTCGCCGGGGAAATCGAAGCGCAGGATCTTGTCGCGCCGCAGCCGCTCGAGCGCGTCCTCCTTCCGGCCGCCGTCCCCGCCCATCGGCCCGCCGATCGAGGCCAGCGCCCGGCGCAGCAGCGCCTCGCCGCGCGGCATCCCCTCGGCGACGCCGAGCCGCTCCGCCAGCGCGGCGAACACCTCCTCGTTGCTGCGCGCCTCACCGGCCGGCGCGACGGCGGGCGCCCCCAGCATGACGGCGTAGGTGCCGTAGGAATTCGACAGCTCGGTGTGCTCGAGAAACGTCGTCGCCGGCAGCAGGATATCGGCGTAGAGGGCCGAGTCGGTCATCACTTGCTCGAACACCACCGTGAACAGATCGTCGCGCATCAGGCCGCGCCGCACCCGGTTCTGGTCCGGAATGGTCACGACCGGGTTGCAGTTGTAGACGAACAGGACGTCGATCGGCGGGCGGGTTTCCTCGACGAGCGCGCGGCCGAGCCGGTTCATGTTGATGGAACGCGTCGGCGCCTCCGGCTTGCCGGCCAGCCGATCGTCATCCACGTCGTAGGCCGGCGAGGCGGCGAGCGCGTACCCTCCACCCGGCACGCCGAACTTGCCGGCGACGGCCGGCAGCGCCAGCACCGCGGCGACCGACGACTCGGCGTTGCGGTTGCGCTCCAGGCCCCAGCCGCAGCGGAGCAGCGCCGGCTGGGCGGCGGCGTAGGCCTCGGCGATGGCGGCGATGTCGGAAGCCTTGACGCGGGCCCGCGCCGCCGCCCGCTCCAGCGTCCATTCCCGGGCCCGCGACAGCAGGCGATCCGACCCGGTCGCGTGCGCATTCAGGAAGCCGCGGTCGACGCGGCCGCTCCGATCGAGGTGCCCGATCATCGCCAGCGCCACCGCCGCGTCGCTGCCGGGGTACACCGGGAGATGCATGTCGACGTACTGCGCCGACATTGTCAGGCGCGGATCGACGAGGGCGATCTTCGCCCCCGCGGCGCGCGCCGCCTTCAGGTACGGCATCAGATGGATGTTGCTGTGCTTCGGATTGGCGCCCCAGATCAGGATGAAGCGGGCCTGCTCGAAGTCGGGGAAGTCGTGGCTCGCCATCCGCCCGTACAGCGCCCGGCACGCCTCGCCGGTCGGCGCGGCGCACACGGTGCGGGCCAGCCGCGACGCGCCGATCGAGCGCCACAGCCACTCGTCCGTCCCGCCCTGGGTCAGCATGCCGTTCGAGCCACCGTAGTTGAACGGCAGGATCGCCTCGCCGCCGTGGACTTTGCGCGCCTCGCGCATGCGGACCGCGATGGTGTCGAGCGCCTCGTCCCAGGTGATCCGCTCGAACTGGCCGGAGCCGCGCGGGCCGCTGCGGCGCATCGGGTGGAGCAGCCGGTCGGCGCCGTACTGGCGCTCGGTGAAATGGCGCACCTTGTCGCAGATGAAGCCGTCGGTGATCGGGTTGACCCGGCTGCCGGCGATCGCCGTGACCTTCCCCGCCTCGACGGTGACATCGAGGCTGCAGCGGTCGGGGCAGTCGAGCGGGCAGACGCTGTGAGTCGTCGGCATGGGCGGATTCTAGCAAAAGCGGCGTTCGGAGTCCTGAATGTCCCGGTCGGGCCGGCGGCGCCACCGGCCCGACCGGGAGGGATCGGATCCCGGATTCAGCAGGTGCCGACGGCGCAGTCGTTGCCGCCGTTGACCACCTTGCAGGAGGTGCTGTTGGTGGTGTCGTAGCAGCGGAACTTCAGGCCGCGCGGCGCCTGCCCGCACTGCTTGTTGCAGGTGTTCGCCGCGACAGCCGTCGTGGCGACGCTGAGGTCGGCGAGGGCGGAGGCGTACGGATCCCGCGGGACGGGCGACAACTGAATGGCCGTCGCCAGAAGACCGGCGACGGCGATGACGGCCAGCGAACGGACGGCGAGTCGAGGGAATCGCTGCATGCTGGGCTCTCCATTGATCGTTGGTGTGAAGGCGCCCGGGGCCGGGACGGGCGCGGTTGCAGCCGGCGGCGCCGCCAGCATTGGGGATTCTACATCCCGAGCTGCCACAGGAGGAAGGACCAGATGTCGGTCGCCTCGTCGATCTGCTTGGTCAGCGGCTTGCCGACGCCGTGTCCCGCCTTGGTCTCCAGGCGCAGCAGGATCGGCCGCCCGGAGCCGGTGGCGGCCTGCAGGGCGGCGGTCATCTTGCGGGCGTGCATCGGGTCGACCCGGCTGTCGCTCTCGGCGGCGGTGAGCAGCACCGCCGGATAGGCGGTTCCCTGGGTGACGTGGTGATAGGGCGAGTAGGCGTACAGCCAGCCGAACTGCTCGGCGTTCTCGGCCGAGCCGTACTCGGCGATCCACAGCCGGGCGATCTGGTAGTTCTGGTAACGCACCATGTCGAGCAGCGGCACGGCGCAGACGACGGCGCGGTACAGCTCCGGCCGCTGCGTCAGGGCGGCGCCGACCAGCAGGCCGCCATTGCTGCCGCCGTAGATCGCCAGCCGCTCCGGGGTGGTGTAGCCGTTGTCGGTCAGCCAGCCGGCGGCGGCGATGTAGTCGTCGAAGACGTTCTGCTTCTTCCCCAGCATGCCGCCGCGGTGCCATTCCTCGCCGTACTCGCTCCCGCCGCGCAGGTTCGCCTCGGCGTACACGCCGCCGCGCTCCAGCCACAGCACCGTGGCGCGCGAGAAGTCGGGGGTGATGCCGACGTTGAAGCCGCCGTAGCCATACAGCACGGTCGCGTTCGTCCCGTCGAGCTTCAGTCCCTTGCGGTGCACCAGGAACATCGACACCCGGGTGCCGTCCTTCGACGGGTAGAAGACCTGGCGGACCTCCAGACTCGACAGGTCGAGGTTCGCCTTGACGCGCTCCCAGACGCCGCTTACGCCGGTCTTGGCGTCATAGCGGTAGATGGCCGGCGGAGTGGCGTAGGAGGAGAAGTCGAAGAACGCCTCGTCCTCGTCGTGCCGGCCGGAGATCCCGGTCACGGTGCCGAGCGCCGGCAGTGCGATGTCGCGGATCTTCCTGCCGTCGGCGCCATGCACCGCGACGCGTGACGACGCGTCCTTCGTATACAAGGCGACGATCTTCCCCCGCACCAGCGCCACCTGGTTGAGCACCGCGTCGGTCTCCGGGATGAGCTGCTTCCAGCGCTCGCGCTCGGGATGGCGCACGTCGACGGCGAACAGCCGGAAGCGCGGCGCCTGCCAGTTGGTCAGGAGGTAGAGCGTGTCGCCGACCACCTCGCCGCTGAACAGGGCGTCGATCCCCTGCGCCACCGGCGTGAAGCCGGCGCTCGCGGTTTTGACGTCCTTGATGTACAGATCGGCGCGGCCCCAGCCCTCGTTCGCCTGCGCGACCAGCCAGCGTCCGTCGGGCGACAGCCCGACGCCGATCATGTCCTCCGGCTTGCGCCCCTCGCCGAAGATCTTCGGGTCGCCCTTCCAATCGCTCCCCAACCGGTGCAGGAAGACGTGGCTGTTGTAGTTCTCCTGGCCGGGCGGGACCTCGCCCGGGGTCGGGTAGCGGGTGTAGTAGAAGCCGCTGCCGTCCGGCAGCCAGGCGAGCGACGCGTAGCGGGTGTGCGGGATGACGTCCGGCCGCGCCTTGCCGGTGGCGACCTCGATGACGCGCAGCGTGCTCTTCTCGTCGCCGCTCGTCGACACGCCGTAGGCGAGCAGGCCGCCGTCCTCGGACGGGTACCACCAGTCGAGCGCCGCGGTGCCGTCGGGGCTCAGCTCGTTGGGGTCGACCAGCACGCGGTCCTTCCCCTTCAGCCCGTCGCGCACGTAGAGCACCGGCTGGTTCTGGTGGCCCTCGCGGCGGGTGAAGAAGTAGTGCCCGCGGCGGACCGACGGGGCGGTGATCGTGCCGATCGACAGCAACTCAGTAAGCCGGGCGCGCACTTGCTCGCGGCCCTGTCTGGCGTCGAGGACGGCGCGGGTGTGGGCGTTCTGCGCCTCGACCCAGGCGCGCACCTCGGGCGCATCGCCGTTCTCCAGCCAGCGGTACGGATCGTGGACGGTGACGCCGTGCAAAACCTCGACGACGTCCTCGACCTTCGTCGGCGGCGCCGCCGATGTGACGGACGCCGCGGGCACGGCGGCCCGGGCCGCCGCGGCTTCCCCTGCTGCGGCCGCCTGAGCCGCCGGGGCCGGTTTGGTCTCCTCCACCGGCGCGCCGCTCACCGTCCCGCCACTGGTTGTCGCGACCGCGATCGCCACGAACCCCATGAGCCACACCACCCCGGACGACCGCAGCGAGAATGCCATCGCGCCTCCGCTCTCACTCGGACATGTCGATTGAAGTCAGGATACCGTCGTCGAGCCAGCCCTGCAGGATGCGACCGACGCGCGCGGTCGCCCGCGCGACGCTGCGGCCGGCCGCCAGCCGCTGGCACAGGCGCGCCAGCGGTTCGCCGGCGAGCGCTCCCTCGAGACAGAGCGCTTCGTCGTCGTCCATCTGCTTGTGGTAGACGATGAAGCCGTTTCGCCAGATGCGCACCGCAATCGGTTTCCGGCGGGCCGCGTCGCCGGGCGCGCCCGGATCGCAGCGGTGCTGGTGACCCGCCTCATCCGCGGCCCCATCGACGTCGGGCGCGGCATTGCCGCTGCCACTGCCGCCGCCGTGTGAGCCGGCGGCCGCGCCGCCCGCATCCTTCTCCAGCCTCCGCCACAGCGGCACGACATCGTACTCCAGACGCAGCAGCCGGAGTGCCGGGATAGGCCGCAGCCGTCCGTCGCCGACCCGCTCTTGAGGGAGCGCCGCCAGCCGGTCGCGGGTCAGGGCCGGCGCCTCGGCGGCGTCGAAGATGTCGGCCCGGCTCCACTCCAGCCGCGCCATGTCGGCAAGTCCCGGATAGTCGCCCGCCAGCGGATGGCCGGCGATGAATCGCGGCAGCGGGGCTCCGAGGAAGCGCAGTGACGGGTGGGACGACGGGTGGGCGAGCAGGAGGTCGGTCGCCAGGTTGTGGAACCGATCGGCGCCGAGCCAGGCCGCCGTGCGCGGGAAATCCTCCCTCAGGCAGTCGTGCAGCCGGAAGAAGTACATGTTGGCGTAGATCTCGAGCCGCTCGGAGGCCGGCAGCGCTGCGTCCCCGGCGAACGTCGCGTCGAACTTCTCCCGCCTTGGACGACCGCCGGGATCGGCGCCCTCGAGCGCCGGGCCGACGCCCTGCGGCGCGGTGATCAGGTCCCAGAACAGTTGCTGCGTGGCGCGGAGCCGGCCGGCGGCCGGGATGGCGCTCATCGCGCCACCGGCGTCGAGGCCGCCGCGTCACGCGCCGGCGCGGCCGACTCCGCGAGCGTCGCATCCTTCAGGGCCCGGGCCCGCTCCGACTCCTCCTCCAGGCGCTCGAAGGGCGGAATCCGGTCATCCCATTCGATCAGAGTGCTGGCCGGGCCGAAGCGCCGCACCGCGTCGCGGTACAGGTCCCACACCGCGTCGGCCACCGGATGATCGTGGGTGTCGAGCAGGAACGAGCCTTTGTCGGAATGCCCGGCGAGATGGAACTGCCAGACCGCCGCCGGCGGGATGCCGGCGAGATAGGCCCGCGGGTCGAAGCGGTGGTTGCGGGCGCTGACGTAGATGTTGTTGACGTCGAGCAGGATGCCGCAGCCGGAGCGGCGCGCGACCTCGGCCAGGAACTCCCACTCGGTCATCTCGGAGGAGCGATGGGCGACGTAGGACGACACGTTCTCCAGCGCGATCGGCCGGCCGAGCCACTCCTGCACGCGGGCCACCCGGGCGACGACATTGTCGAGCGCCTCGGAGGTGTACGGCAGCGGCAGCAGGTCGTGGGCGTGGTGACCGCCGATGCTGGTCCAGCACAGATGGTCGGACACCCAGGCCGGCTCGACGCGGCGGGCCAGGTCGCCCAGCCGGCCCAGGTACTCCTCGTCGAGCGGGTCGGTCGAGCCGATCGACAGCGACACGCCGTGCAGGACGACCGGATAGTTCCCGCGCACTTTGGTGAGGACGTCGAGCGGCCGGCCGCCGTCGACCATGAAATTCTCGGAGATGACCTCGAACCAGTCGATCCGGGTCGGGCCCGACAGGACCCGCTCGAAGTGGTCGCGGCGCAGACCGACCCCGTGGCCCAGACCGGCGGGCCGACTCCCTCCGACCCCGGGGATCCCGGGCCGGACACCGTCTGGACTTCCCGCCGCTGTTGTCCGCGCGCTCATGATTTCGGATTGATGCTGGTGCAGGATCGGAGGGTCCGGGCCGCCCGTGCGGCCCGGACCCTGCCGTCGCAGCTGAATCCTTGCGGTCGGAAGGGAGTTACTTCTGCTCTTCCTTGGGGGCGTCCTTCACGACGGTGCCGCCCTTGTCGGTGCACTCTTTCTCGCTCTTCACCTTCACCCAGCCCTTGCCCTTGCACTCGTTCTTGCCGGCGCAGGCGCTGCTGCCGTCGGCCGAGGCGCAGGCGCCGTGGCCCTTGCAGCTGTTGATGCCGGCGCACTTCACTTCCTTGCCCGAGTCCTTCTTCGCCTCGTCGCCGGCGAACTGATAGCCCGACGCCAGCATGCCGACAACCGCCGCGGCAACCGCGAACCCAACCGCCTTCTTCCTGTTCATTCCGGACCTCCTCGTGAGTCGCCCAGAACCGAATCGGACCCCCATGGTCCGATTGGGAGCGCCGGAGTATACACAAGGGGTCTCCGGCGGACAACGCGGCTCCGGGTCATGCCCTGTAGATGCAGGTGACCTCGACCGGATTCACCGAACCCGGCGGATCGTCCCCCCGGAACAGGCGAGGCGTCGGGGTGACAGTCTTCAGGAAGTTCAGCCGGGAAATCTCCTTGACCCCGGATCCGGACCGGCGTATATGGGCCGGAAAGAAGGAGGGGGTTGCCCATGCACCGTCCGTCCATCGCTTTCATTCTCTTCGTCGCCGTCCTCGCCGTGGTTGTCGCGGCCCCGGCCTTCGCCCAGGCGCCGCTCAAGGCCGGGGAGGTCCGGCCGATGCGTCTCGAGACCCCGCACCCCTACCCGGCGGGCACCGACGCCCGCAAGGTGGTCTGGACCGACCGGGTGATCTCTCCGGGGGCCGAGTTCGTGCGGGTCCATTTCTCCGATCTGCGGCTGGCACCGGGCGACTACCTCACGGTCAGCAGCCCCGACGGGGCGCAGGTCTGGACCTATCGCGGCAAGGGGCCGCACCAGAACGGCGATGTCTGGGCGCTCGCCGTCGCCGGCGACACGGCGATCGTCCGTCTGTACGGCGGCCGGGGGATGGGGTTCGGCTACGTGATCGACGCCGTCGGGCACGGCACGATGCCGTTCTACCAGAAGCAGGCCGGGCCGGTCCCGGAGGTCATCTGTGGCACCAACGGGGTCGAGGACGTGGCTTGCTACACCTCCGACCCGGTATTCGACTCCGACCAGAGGGCTGTCGCCCGGCTGTCGTGGATCCAGGGGGCCTACATCTATGCCTGCACCGGCTGGCTGGCGGCGGGGGCGAACGACAGCACCATGGTGACCAACAACCACTGCTTCAGCACCCAACGCGAGACCGAGACGGTGCAGGCGCTGTTCAACTTCCAGAGCGCCGGCTGCGGCGGCACGATGGCCGCGCCGACGACCAGCTACACCGGCGGCACCTTCCTGAAGACCAACAGCATCAAGCGGAAAGGCCAGAAGGAGGGGCTCGACTACACGCTGTTCACGCTGCTCGGGAACCCCGAGGCGACCTGGGGCGAGCTGACCCCATCGACCCGGCCGGTGACGATCGGCGACCCGATCTGGTTCATCCAGCACCCGGGCGGCAACGAGAAGAAGGTCGGGGTCTACGAGGACGGCGCCAGGACGGCGCTGTGCGACGTCGACGACATCGGACAGACGTACGCCAGGACGGCGACCGCCAGCCAGATCGCCTATGCCTGCGACAGCGAAGGTGGGTCGTCCGGCTCGCCGATCCTCGCGTCCGGGACCAACCGCGTCATCGTGCTGCACCACTTCGGCGGCGTCGATGACAACCCGTGCCTCAATTCCGGCACGGCGATGGCCGCCATCTGCGCCGACGCGGCCGGATTGCTGAGCTGCGTGGCGGACTGAGCGGAGGGCTCAGGTCGGCGAAGAACTAACCGAGCGGGGGAACCAGCCGCGCCGGGCTCGCCTGGTGGGGTTGGGTGGAACGAGGCCGCCGGTGCCACACCGGCGGCCTCGGTGTTATTCGGGGACGCCGGTTGCGCCTTCCACCATCAGGTCGCGCCCGAGCGCGACAGAATCCGACGGAGCGCCTCGACGAACGTCGAGCGCTCGGGCAAAAGGCTGAGTATCAGGAACGCTTCGTGCGGGAAGTCGAAGAAGTAGCCGGGGTGGACGAGGACGTCGTCCTGATCGAGGAGTGCGAGGACTGTGTTCTCCTCCGATTTGACCGCGGGGATCTGCACGACCGCGTACCAGCCGCCGGCCGACGGCAGCAACCGGCAGGCTGACGAGGGGCCGATCGCCGCGGCGAGCGCCGCCCGGTTGTGGCGGATGCGGGCGGCGATCTGCGCGCGGATCCCCTCGCCAAGATCGAGCAGCGCGGCGGCGCCGAGCTGCACCGGCGCCCCGACCGACAGGTAGGTGTCGGCGATCAGCTCGAGCCGCTCCAGCGCCTCGAACGCCGCCGCCTGCGGGCCGCGGATGACGATCCAGCCGAGCTTCATCTGCGGCAGGCCACACGACTTCGACAGACCGCCCAGGACGAACGACAGCGCCCTCCCCTCCCCCTCCAGGACCGAAACGGCGCGATGCGGCGCAGAGCCGGCCCGGTCCGCCCGCGTGCCGGTGGATCGATCGGCTGTGGATCGGTCATCGAGATAGTCGAGGAACACTTCGTCGGAGACGACCGCCAGGTCGTGGCGGGCAGCTATTTCCTCCAGGGCCGCGAGCTCGTCCGGGCGCAGCGCGGTGCCGGTCGGGTTGTTCGGGTTCACCGTGACGATCGCCCGCGGCCGCCCCGGCCCTTGCGCCGCCGCCAGCCGCTCGAGCGTCTCGAGATCGATGCTCCACCCGCCGTCGGACTCGAGCGGGTACGGAACCGGGCGCACCGACTCGAGCGCGGCGAGGAAGTCGAACAGCGGGTAGCTCGGGCGCGGCACCAGCACCGTCTCCCCTGGATCGGCGAGCAGCTTGAAGAGCAGCGCGTAGGCTTCGCTGGTGCTGGCGGTCAGGACGATGCGCTCCGGATCCACGACCCAGCCGCGCCGCCGATGCCACGCCGCCACCGCCTCGCGGGCGGCGGACAGTCCGCGCGCCGACGGCTCGTAGGCGGCGATCCCCGGGTCGGCGATCGCCCGGCGGATTTCCTCGACCGGATAGTCGAGCCCGACGCGGGTCGGGTTCGACTCGGTCAGGTCGAGGATCGGACGCCCCTGCCGCCGCTTCTCCTCCAGAAGGGCGGCGAGGCGGTTCACCCGGTTCGGCCACGCGAGACGGTGCGCGAACATGGCGGCGAGTATAGAGCCTCGGCCCGCGCCGCGGTGCGTTGTCCGGCGCCATGGCGCGGCGAGCGGCGCCGCGACCGGCGCGGCGTGACCGGGCGCGGTCATGCCAATCTTCATAATTTCATATAGTGAGAATGTGTTGCGCATTGTGCTTTCACGCGGTATTCTCTCTCCGCGCAACACCGAAGATCGCGCTCCGGTCGCTGGTAGAATTGCCGCCGCCGGGTGGCGCGCGACTCTTTATCCCGGTCAGAAACGAGGCACGCCATGGCAGACGGACGCATGGAAACGAGAACGCAGGGGACGGTGGAGATGTCGTGCGCCGCTGCGGCGCGCCGGATGACGGAGCCCGCGCCTCCGGAGCCGGCCGACCTCGAACGCGATCTCGCCTCCATCCGCGTGCCGCTGGAGGAGTCGACCACGCTGCCCGGCCGCCTCTACCGCGACCCGGCGATCTTCGCGCTGGAGGTCGACCGCATCTTCACCAAGATGTGGCTGTGCGTCGGCCGCGACGAGGACGTCGCCAACCCGGGCGACTACCTGACCCGGACGATCGGCAGCGACAGCGTCATTGTCATGCGCGACTCCGACGGCACGGTCAACGCCTTCCACAACGTCTGCCGGCACCGCGGCTCGCGCCTGCTGACGGAGCCGTGCGGTGGCGGGCTCTCCCGGCTGCGGTGCCCCTACCACGCCTGGACCTACGAGCTGAACGGTGCTTTGCGCTCGGCCCCGCACATGGAGGACAGCCGCAACTTCGACAAGACCGCCTTCGGTCTGCACCGGGTCCGGCTGGATACGTGGGACGGCTTCCTGTTCATCAACTTCTCGCCCGACGGCCCCGGCCTCATGGAGCACCTCGCAGAGATGGGGTCGAAGTTCGCCCATTACCGGATGGGGACGCTCAAGCGCGGCAAGCGACTGCACTACACCGTGCAGGCGAACTGGAAGATCCTGGCGGAGAACTATTCCGAGTGCTATCACTGCTCCCTGATCCATCCCGAGCTCAACAAGGTGTCGCACTACATGAGCGGGCAGACCGACCTGGTCAACCGGGCGACCGTCGGCGGCTGGATGGACCTGCGCAAGGACGAGTATCAGACGATGACGCTTTCCGGCCAAACCCAGCGGCCGCCGCTCCCCTGGCTGCCGGCCGACGAGTACCGGAAGATCCATTACTACATCGTCTATCCGAACCTGCTCCTGAGCCTGCACCCGGACTACGTGATGACGCACCAGGTGTGGCCGGTTGCTCCCGACCGCTGCGAGATCGTCAACGACTATCTGTTCGATCCGGCCGAGGTGACGAAGGCGGGGTTCGACCCCTCCGACGCATCCGATTTCTGGGACCTGACCAACAAGCAGGACTGGAAGGCGTGCGAGCTGACGCAGCAGGGGATCGGTTCGGGCGGCTACGACCGCGGCCGGCTGTCGAGCCTCGAGTGGATGGTGCACATCTTCGACAACTTCGTCGCCGACCGGCTGACCGGCAAGACGGCGCCGCTGCCGGCGAGCCGACAGACCCCCTGAGCCTGGGGCCGGCAGTTCGCCGGTGGGGCTGAGCCCGGCGCGGGTCGCCCCTACATCATCCCCAGCATAAGGCGGGCGGCCTCGGTCATCTTTTCCGGCGTCCAGGGCGGCTCCCAGACGACCTCGACCTTGGCGCTCTTCACGCCCGGGACCCCGCCGACCTTCGCCTCGACCTCCGGCGGCAGCGAGCCGGCGACCGGGCACATCGGCGAGGTCAGCGTCATCTTGATGCCGACCTCCCCCTCCGGCTTGATGTCGATGTCGTAGATCAGCCCCAGCTCGTAGATGTTGACCGGGATCTCCGGGTCGAAGCAGGTCTGCAGCACTTCGACGATCTTGTCGCGCAGGTCGGGCGGCTTGCCGAGATCGGGCAGCGGGCTGCCGTCGTCCGGTGATTGACCCTGTGGCTTGCTCGAATCATCCATCATCGCTCCCCTGTCGCGCACCGGGCCGACGCCGATCATCGGCCCGCCGTCGCTCATCACTCGGTCGAGACCGCCTCGGTCCGCTCTTCCAGCGCCGCCCGCAGCGTGTGCCAGGCGAGCGTGGCGCACTTGACCCGCACCGGGAACTCGCTGACGCCGGAGAACACCACCAGCTTGCCCAGGTCGGCGCCGGACGCCGGCGGCTCGCCGGTCACCAGTCCGTGGAATTTCTTGAACAGAGCCTCGACCTGGGCGCGGGTCTTCCCCTTGATGCTCTCGGTCATCATCGAGGCCGACGCCTTCGAGATGGCGCAGCCCGATCCTTCGAATGTCACCTCGGTGACCACGTCGCCGTCGAGTTTCAGGTAGATGGTCATCCGGTCGCCGCACAGCGGGTTGTGCCCCACCGCCCGGTGGTCCGCCCCCGGCAGCGCCCGGAAGTTCCGCGGCCGCTTGTTGTGGTCGAGGATGACCTCTTGATACAGATCGCCCAGCTCGGACATCAGGAGAAGACCTCGATGACCCGGGCGACGCCCTTCGCGAGCGCGTCGACCTCGTCGCGGGTGTTGTAGAGCGCGAACGAGGCGCGGGCCGTCGCCGGTACTCCGAACCGATCCATCAGCGGCTGCGTGCAGTGATGCCCGGCGCGGATGGCGATCCCGTCCCGATCGAGGATGGTGCCGATGTCGTGCGGGTGGATGCCGTCGATGACGAACGACAGCACGCTCGCCTTGGCGGGGGCCGTGCCGATGATCCGCACCCGCGGGATCGCCCGCAGCGCCGCGGTGGCGCGGACCAGCAGATCCTGCTCGTGCGCGGCGCGTCCCTCGAGCCCGAGCCGATCGAGATAGTCGAGCGCCGCCGCCAGGCCGATGCCGCCGGCGATGTGCGGCGTGCCGGCCTCGAACTTGTACGGCAGCCGGTTCCAGGTGGTCTTCTCGAAGGTGACGGAGGCGATCATGTCGCCGCCCCCCTGATACGGCGGCATCGCCTCGAGGTGCTCGACCTTGCCGTACAGGACGCCGATGCCGGTCGGCCCGTACACCTTGTGGCCGGAGAAGGCGTAGAAGTCGCAGTCGAGCGCCCGCACGTCGACCTTCATGTGCGCCACCGCTTGCGCCCCGTCGAGCAGGACCGGGATGCCGCGGGCGTGCGCCGCCTCGATGACGCGCTCGACCGGGTTGATGGTGCCGAGCGCGTTCGACACGTGCACGATCGCCACCAGCCGCGTGCGCGGACCGAGGAGGGCCTCGTACGCCTTCATGTCGAGCTCGCCGGCCTCGCCGATCGGGATGACCCGCAGGCGGGCGCCGGTCGCCTCGCAGACCATCTGCCACGGGACGATGTTGGAGTGATGCTCGAGAGTCGAGATGACGATCTCGTCCCCCGGGCGCAGGCGTGGCCGGGCGAACGACTGGGCCACCAGGTTGATCGCCTCGGTGGTGCCGCGCGTGAAGACGATCTCCCTGAGGTCGGCGGCGTTGAGCGTCCGGCGCACGGTGTCGCGGGCGGCCTCGAACGCCGCCGTGGCCCGTTCGCTCAGGGCGTGTAGGCCGCGGTGGATATTGGAGTTGTCGTTCTCGTAGAACCGCTCGATCGCCTCGATCACGACGCGCGGCTTGTGCGTGGTGGCGGCGTTGTCGAGATAGACGAGCGGCTTTCCATACACCTTCTGCCGCAGGATCGGGAAATCCTCGCGCACCGCGAGCGGGTCGAAGGCCCTCCCGCCCGAGGCGCTGGCCCGGGTCGCTGCGCCGGCGATTTGCCCGCCCGCCGACCGCTCGCCCGCCGTCCTCACGTGTGCGCCTCCCGCCGGTGCTCGCGCGGCAGCCGGGTGAACAGCAGGCACTCCAGCCCGGCGCGGATCGGGGCGATCTTGATGCGGTGCACGACGTCGCTGACGAATGCCTGCATCAACATGTTGGCCGCCGCCTCCTGCCCGATGGCGCGCGAGCGCAGGTAGAACAGGGCGTCCTCATCGAGTTGTCCGACGGTGGCGCCGTGGGTGCATTTCACGTCGTCGGCGAGGATCTCCAGCCGCGGCGTGGTGTCGACCAGCGCCTCCTCGGACAGCACCAGGTTCTTGTTGACCTGGTGCGCGTCGGTCTTCTGGGCGTCGGCGCGCACGATGATGCGCCCGTCGAACACGCCGCGCGAGCGGCCGTCGAGGACCCCCTTGTACAGCTCGTGGCTGGTGCCGTGCGGCCGCGCATGGTCGATGAGAGTGTGGTTGTCGACGTGCTGGCTGCCCGAGAGGGTGTACAGGCCGTCGAGCCGGCACTCGGCGCCCTCGCCGTCCAGCACGACGTTGATGTCGTTGCGCACCAGCGCCCCGCCGATCGACACGTTGTACGACGCCAGCCGGCTGTCGCGGGCCAGGTGCGCCTGCACCGTGGCGACGTGGAACGCCGCCGGCCCCTCGCGCTCGATCTTGTAGTGATCGACGCCGGCGCCCTGCATGACGACGATCTCGGTCACGGCGTTGGTGAAATAGCGGGCCCCGTCATCCAGGTTGACGTAGCTCTCGACGATCGCCGCCTGGCTGCCCGGCCCGGCGACGATCAGGTTGCGCGGGCACGAGGCCAGGTCTCGGCCGTGCGGCGACGAGACAAACAGCAGATGGATCGGCTCGTCGACGGCCACCCCCGCCGGGATCTCCATGAACAAGCCGTCCTGCATGAAGGCGGTGTTGAGCGCCGCGAAGACGTTGGTGTTGACATCGGTGCCGGCCAGCCGTCCGAGGTGCGGCGCGACCGCATCGCGCTGGGTGCGGAGCGCCTCCGCGAGGCTCATGACCCGCACCCCATCCGGCATCGAACGCAGCGTCGACAGCTCGGGCGCGAAGTAACCGTTCACGAACACCAGGTGACTGCACTCCCACGGCTCGAAGGTGAAGCGCTCGAACTGCTCCGGCGTCAGGCCGTTAGGCTGGTACGCCGCCTGCGGGCGGAACGGCACCCGGGCGATCGGCGCGACGCTGGTGAAGCGCCACTCCTCCTGCCGGGTGGTCGGGAAGCCGAGCGCCGCGAAGCGGTCGAGAGCCGCGCGCCGCAGCGGCGCGGTCCAGCGGTCGCGTCGCAGCCAGCCGTCGTGCTCCAGCGCCGCGAAGGCGGACAGCCAGGGGGCGGTCTCGGCGTTCGTGCCGGGAGTCGGAGTGTCGATCGCGGCGCGCTTGGCGGCGATGGCGCGCTTGCCGCTGGCGGGGCCCTTCCCGCCCGAGACGCGCTTGCGCTTCGTCGTCTTCAGCGGGTTGGCGCCGGTGCCGGCTTGACGCCGCCGTCCGCGCGGGTGTCGATCCATGCGTACCCTTCCTTCTCGAGCTGCAGCGCCAGCTCCTTGCCGCCGGACTTGACGATGCGCCCGCCCGACAGCACGTGGACGCGGTCGGGAACGATGTAGTTGAGCAACCTCTGGTAGTGCGTGATCACCAGCATCGAACGCTGCGGATTGCGCAGGCCGTTGACGCCGTTGGCGACGATGCGCAGCGCATCGATGTCCAGCCCCGAGTCGGTCTCGTCGAGGATCGCCAGCTTCGGGTCGAGGACCGCCATTTGAAGAATTTCGTTGCGCTTCTTCTCGCCGCCGGAAAACCCCTCGTTCACCGAGCGGTTCAGGAACGCCTGGTCCATCTCGACCAGCTTGAGCTTGTCACGGACCAGCGCCAGGAACTCCATGGCATCGAGCTCCGGCTCGCCGCGGTGCTTGCGGATGGCGTTGAGGCCGGCCTTCAGGAGGTACATGGTGCTGACGCCGGGGATCTCGACCGGGTACTGGAACGCCAGGAAGACGCCCTCCCAGGCGCGCTCTTCGGGCGGCAACGCCAGCAGGTCCCGGCCGGCGAACCGCACCGTGCCCCGGGTCACCTCGACCGACTCGCGGCCGGCGAGGACGTTGGCGAGGGTGCTCTTGCCAGAGCCGTTGGGGCCCATGATGGCGTGCACCTCGCCGGGCTTGATGACCAGGTCGATGCCGCGCAGGATGTCCTTCCCGCCGGCCCTGGCGTGCAGATCCGCGATTTCCAGCATGCGTGTGTCCTTTTTCCTTAGCCGACGCTGCCCTCGAGGCTGACGCCGAGCAGCTTCTGCGCCTCCACTGCGAACTCCATCGGCAGCTCGCGGAACACCGTCTTGCAGAAGCCGTTGACGATCATGTTGACCGCATCCTCGTGGGTCAGGCCGCGCTGGCGGCAGTAGAACAGCTGGTCCTCGCCGATCTTCGACGTCGAGGCCTCGTGCTCGAGCCTGGCGGTGCTGTTCTTGACCTCGATGTACGGGAAGGTGTGCGCCCCGCACTTGTCGCCGAGCAGCAGCGAGTCGCATTGCGAATAGTTGCGGGCGCCCTGCGCCCCCTTCATGATCTTGACCATGCCGCGGTAGGTGTTCTGCCCGTGACCGGCGGAGATCCCCTTCGAGACGATGGTGCTCCTGGTGTTGCGGCCGATGTGGATCATCTTGGTGCCGGTGTCGGCCTGCTGGTAGTTGTTGGTCACCGCCACCGAGTAGAACTCGCCGACCGAGTTGTCGCCCTGCAGGATGCAGGACGGGTACTTCCAGGTGATCGCCGAGCCGGTCTCGACCTGCGTCCAGGAGATCTTCGAGTTGTCGCCGGCGCACTTGCCGCGCTTGGTGACGAAGTTGTAGATGCCGCCCACGCCGTCCTTGTCCCCCGGGTACCAGTTCTGCACGGTCGAGTACTTGATGGTGGCGTTGCCGAGCGCCACCAGCTCGACCACCGCGGCGTGCAGCTGGTTGGTGGAGCGCTTCGGCGCCGTGCACCCTTCGAGATAGCTGACCGTCGCGCCCTCGTCGGCGACGATCAGGGTGCGCTCGAACTGGCCGGTGTCGGCGGCGTTGATCCGGAAATAGGTCGACAGCTCCATCGGGCAGCGGACCCCCTTCGGGATGTAGGCGAACGAGCCGTCGCTGAACACCGCCGAGTTCAGGGTCGCGAAGAAGTTGTCGGTGTACGGCACCACCGACCCCAGGTACTTCTGGACGAGATCGGGATGCTCGTGCACCGCCTCCGAGAACGAGCAGAAGATGATTCCCAGCTCCTTGAGCTTGTCCTTGAAGGTGGTCGCGACCGAGACGCTGTCGAACACCGCGTCGACCGCCACCCCGGCGAGCAGCTTCTGCTCCTCCAGCGGGATGCCCAGCTTCTCGTAGGTCTTGCGCAGCTCGGGGTCGACGTCCTCGAGGCTCTTCGGCCGGTCCATACCCTTCGGCGCCGAGTAGTAGATCATGTCCTGGTAGTCGATCGGCGGATAGTGGACGTTCTGCCAGGTCGGCTCCGTCATGGTCTTCCAGTGGCGCAGCGCCTTGAGGCGCCACTGCAGCATGAACTCCGGCTCGTGCTTGCGGGCGGAGATCATGCGGACGATCTCCTCGCTGAGGCCGCGCGGGACGGCGTCGGCCTCGATGTCGGTCACGAAGCCGTACTTGTACTCGCCGTTCGTCAGGTCCTGGATCGCTTTGTTGCTCGCGCCCGCCATCCTCGTCTCCCGCTCAGCGCCCCAGGCCCGCGCGCAGGGGCGGCGTCTTGCCGTCGAGCGTCGCGCACATCCCCTGCTCGGTGGCGATCAGGTCGAACAACGTCGTCTTGCTGAGGACCCTCTCGAGGAGGGTCTCCAGGACGCCCCACAGGGATCGGATCGAGCAGTCGCTGTTGTGGCTGCAGATTTTCAGGTCGCCGGTGAACTTCTGGCAGTGACTGTCGTCGTACAGCTTGCCGCCCAGCGCCGAGAGAATCTCGGCGACGCTGATCGAGGCGGCGGTCCGGCTCAAAGTGTAGCCGCCGGTCCGGCCCAGGACGCTGCGGACCAGGCCGGAGCGCCGCAGCTCGCGGATCAGCTTGGCGACGTGCGGGACGGTGAGGCCCTCCTCCCGGGCGATCTCGGCGAGGGTCACCGGCAGCTCCTGTCCGTTGTTCTGCCGCCGGGCCAGCTGCAGCATGCACCGCAGACCGTATTCTTCCTGGGCTGAGACCTTCATGACCCCTCGTCAGACCCGCCCGGCGAGCATTTCCGCATGGACCCGCTCTTTCCGGAAGGCGGACGAAGTCTATTAAACGTGTACTTATTTGTCAATGATAATCATCGTGGTGCGGAGCTTGTTGCGGCGCGGGGGCTAGCCACCTGCGTCTTGAGTCGGTTACCGCGTTCTTTGGGTTGCCGCCATAAGCCCTCCGGGAGCCTCCGGGCGGACCGCAACAAGCTCCGCACCACCATGGAAGTCTTGTATGTCGCCCCCGGCAGACAGTACGATCCGGGCCGCTCATGGAGAAACCATTGTCCGGCGCGCCAGGAGAAGGCGGCTTCCGCGGTCTGCGGGTGGTCGCCTTCGAGAGCCGCATGGCGGCGGAGATGTCGCGCCTGATTCTGAGCCACGGCGGTGTGCCGGTGATGGCCCCGTCGATGCGCGAGATCCCGCTCGAGCAGAACCGCGAGGCGCTGGCGTTCGGCGAGCGGCTGCTGGCCGGGGACCACGACATCCTGATCGCCCTGACGGGAGTCGGCATCCGGACGCTGGTGCAGGCCCTGGAGACGCGGCACCCGCGCGAGCGGATCGTCGAGGCGCTGCGGCGCGTCACCCTGGTCTGCCGCGGTCCCAAGCCGGTCGCGGCACTCAAGGGGCTCGGTCTCGAACCGGGCCTCACGGTGCCCGAGCCGAACACCTGGGTCGAGCTGCTCGCCGCCCTCGACGCCAAGGCCCCCGTGCGCGGCAAACGGGTGGCGGTGCAGGAATACGGCGTCACAAACCTCGAGCTCCTGCAGGGGCTGAAGGAGCGGGGCGCGCAGGTGACCCGCGTGCCGATCTACCGCTGGGCGCTGCCGGACGATCTCGCCCCGCTGCAGGCGGCCCTGCGGCAGGTGGCCGACGGCGACGTCGCCGTCGCCCTGTTCACCAACGCCAACCAGGTCGAGAACGTCATGCAGGTGGCGCGCGAGACCGGACTCGACGGGCGGCTGCGGGCGGCGCTCGGGCGCGCCGTCGTCGCCTCGGTCGGGCCGGTGGCGAGCGAGAGCCTGCGCAATCACGGCCTGGCGGTCGACCTCGAGCCGCAGCATCCGAAGATGGGGCCGCTGGTGCGCGAGGCGAGCCTCCGCTGCCACGACATCCTGGAGGCGAAGCGCGACGGCGGCGGACCGGTGACGATGGGGGCAGGAGGCGCGGGTCGGCCGATGGTCACCGAAACTTTGCGATCTCCGGCACCGCGGACCGGCGGGACGGCTCTGACCGGCGGGGCGCCGCCGCTGACGCCGGCACTGGCGCAGAGCCCGTTCATGAAGGCCTGCCGGCGCGAGCCGACCGCCGTCACCCCGGTCTGGCTGATGCGGCAGGCGGGGCGTTACATGCGGGAGTACCGCCAGATCCGCGCCCGCCGGGGCTTCCTCGAGATGTGCCGCGACCCCGACCTGGTGACCGAGATCACCGTCTACGCCGTCGAGCGGCTCGGCGTCGACGCCGCCATCATCTTCGCCGACCTGCTGCTGCCGGTGCCGGGCTTCGGGCTCGGCCTCGCCTACGCCAAGGGCGAGGGACCGGCGATCGATCCGCCGCTGCGCACCGGCGACGACGTCAAGCGGCTGCGGACGCCGGACGTCGAGGAGACGGTCGGATACGTGTTCGAGGCGATCCGCCGGACCCGCCGGGCGCTGCGGCCGGATATCCCGCTGCTCGGCTTCGCCGGGGCGCCGTTCACCATGGCGTCGTACATGATCGAAGGGGGCGGCTCGACGCACTACGTCCAGACCAAGTCGTTCTTCCTGCGCGAGCCGCAGGCCTGGCACGATCTGCTCGCGCGGATCACCACCGCCACGATCGCCTACGTCAACGGCCAGATCGCCGCCGGGGCGCAGGCGATCCAGATCTTCGACACCTGGGTCGGCTGCCTGACGCCGGAGGACTACCGCGCCTTCGTCCTGCCCCACACCCGCACGCTGATTGCCGGGTTGACGCCCGGCACGCCGGTCATCCATTTCGGCACGCAGACCGGTCACCTGCTCGGCGACATCCGCGAGCTGGGCGTCGGGGTGATCGGTCTCGACTGGCGTCTCGACCTGGTGGACGCGTGGAACGGGCTGGGCAATCTCGCGGTGCAGGGAAACCTCGATCCGACCCTGCTGTTCGGGCCGCGCGGCGAGCTGGTCCGCCGGGCGCAGGCGCTGCTGGAGCGCGTCGGCGGGCGGCCGGGCCACATCTTCAACCTCGGCCACGGCATCCTGCCGCATACGCCGCTGGACAATGTGCTGGCGCTGGTCGACGCCGTCCACGACCGGGCCGGTGCCTGACGCCATGCGATCGCCCGACCTCATGCCGGACCACGGGAATCCGCCGGCCCACGACGCGGTCCTGCTGCTGGCCTATGGCGGCCCGGCGCGGTTCGCGGACGTGCGCCCGTTCCTCGACAACGTCCTGCGCGGCAAGCCGGTGCCGCGCGAGCGCTACGAGGAGGTCGTGCGGCACTACGAGGACGTCGGCGGCTCGTCGCCGCTGACCCGCCTGACGTTCCAGCAGGCGGAGGCGCTGCAGGCGCTGCTGAAGGTCGAAGGGCCCGATCGTCCCGTGTACGTCGGCATGCGGCACTGGGATCCGTTCATCGAGGCGACGCTCCGGCGGATGGCCGGCGAGGGGCGCCGTCGGGCCGTCGGCGTCATCCTGGCGGCCCACCCGTCCGAGGCGTCGCGCGACAGTTATCTCGAAGCGGTGGCCGGCGCGCAGCGCGCCATCGGCGCGTCCGCGCCGGCGGTCGACCACGTCGAGGCGTGGTTCGACCACCCGCTGTTCATCGAAGCCAACGCGGCGCGGGTCGCCGCCGCGTACGAGACGATCCCCGAAGCGCGCCGCCGCGCGGCGGCGCTGGTGTTCACCGCCCACAGCATCCCGATCCCGATGGCGCAGCGGTCATCGTATCCGGAGCATCTCGCCCGCACCGCGACGCTGGTCGCCGGACAGCTCGGCATCGCCTCCTGGACGATGGCCTGGCAGAGCCGCAGCGGCGGACCGCGCGATCCGTGGCTGGAGCCGGACATCTCCGACGCGCTGCGCGACCTGCGCGGGCGCGGCGTCGCCGACGTCGTGGTGGCGCCGATCGGCTTCGTCAGCGACCACGTCGAGGTTCTCTATGACCTCGACATCGCGGCCCGCAAGACCGCCGAGACGATCGGTCTCGGCTTCCACCGCGCCGGGACCGCCGGCGACCACCCGGCGTTCATCCGGATGCTCGCCGCGGTCGTTCGCGATCGGATGGGGCGCCGATGACCGGGCCGCGATCCGGCGGCGGGACCGCGACGCTCGTCCCGCCGGGGACGCGCCGGCGGGCCATCGTCGTCGGCGCCGGCATTGCCGGTCTGGCCTGCGCCCACCGCCTGGCGACCCTGGCGCGCGAGCGCCGGGTGCCGGTCGACATTGCGCTCCTCGAGTCGTCGAGCCGGACCGGCGGCGTCATCGCCACCGAGCGAGCCGACGGGTTCCTCGTCGAAGGCGGCCCCGACTGCTTCATCTCCGAGAAACCCTGGGCGCTCGACCTGTGCCGCCGGCTCGGGCTGGAGCCCGAGCTCATCGGCACCAACCCCGACTGCCGGCGCGCGTTCGTGCTGCGGCGTGGCCGGGTCCTGCCGATCCCGGAGGGGTTCCAGCTGATGGCGCCGGCCCGGCTGACGCCGTTCCTGGCGTCGCCGGTCATCAGCCCGCTCGGCAAGCTGCGGCTGGCATGCGACCTGGTGCTGCCGCGCGGCGCGGGGCGACGTGGCGGGGGCGACGAGAGCCTGGCATCGTTCGTCCTGCGGCGCTTCGGGCGCGAGGCACTCGAGGGGCTGGCCCAACCGCTGGTCGCCGGCATCTACACCGCCGAGCCGGAACAGCTCAGCCTGAGGGCGACCATGCCGCGCTTCCTGGAGATGGAGCGCGAGCACCGCAGCATCATCCTGGCGCTGCTGCGGGCCCGGAGGAAAGCGGGCGCGGCGCAGCGTTCCGGCGTCTCCGGCGCCCGCTACTCGCTGTTCATGACGCTGCGCGACGGGCTGCAGACCCTCGTCAGCACGCTCGAATCGCTCCTGCCGCCCGGGGCGCTGCGGCTCGGCGCGCCCGTCGCGTCGATTGCCCCGACCGGCACGGACGGCCTGCTGGTGGTGACCACCGCCTCCGGCGAGCGGCTGCCGGCGGACGACGTCGTCCTGGCGCTGCCGGCCCCGGCGGCGGCGCCGCTCCTGCGCGACGCCGACCCCCGTCTCGCCGACTTGCTCGCGTCCATCCCGTACGGGACGTCGATCACCGTCAGCCTCGGCTATCGCCGGGCCGACATCCCGCACCCTCTCGACGGCTTCGGCATCGTCATCCCGCGCTCCGAGAAGCGCGCATTGATCGCCTGCTCGTTCTCCAGCGTCAAGTTCGCCGGCCGCGCGCCCGCGGGGACGGTGCTGCTGCGCGCCTTCGCCTCCGGCCGGTCGGCCGGCGCGGAGGGCGCCGCCGCCGACCCCGGACGGATCGAGGCGCTGGCGCGCGAAGACTTGAAGCATATCCTCGGCATCACCGCGGCGCCGATCCTGGCGCGCACCTGCATCTGGCCGCGCGCCATGGCGCAGTACGGCGTCGGCCACCTCGACGTGGTGAGCGGCATCGAGGAGCGGCTGGCGCTGTTCCCGGGGCTGGCGCTGGCCGGCAACGGGTTGAACGGCGTCGGCATCCCCGACTGCATCCGCAGCGGCGAGCGGGCGGCCGAGGCGATCGCGCGTCGCTGGGTGGTATCTTAATGACGCGGCGGCGCGCCGCACCGGAGGGTTGAGATGACACGACGCACGGCATTCGCGGGACTCCTGCTGCTTTGCGCCTGGGCCGGCGTGGCCACGGCGCACGATTTCTTCCTGATGCCGGACGACGCTGCCCCGGCGGTCGGCGACACCTTCGACCTGGCGATGCACATCAGCGGCGTCTTCCCCGGGCCGGCCACCAACTGGCGCAAGGAACAGGTCAAGGAGTTCTTTCTGGTGGACGCCGCCGGTCGGGCCGATCTGAAGGCGGCACCGCTGGGAGGCCTGCCGACGCAGGCCCGGCTGAATCTGCGCCGCCCGGGGCTGACGGCGATCGCCCTGACCACCTCGCCCGCATACATCGCCCTGCCGGCGAAGGAGTTCCAGACCTATCTCAAGGACGAAGCGCACGCTGACATCCTCGAGATGCGCTCGAAGATGAAGGCGAACAAATCGCCCGGCCGCGAGCGCTACAGCCGCTTCGTGAAGGTGCTTGTCGTCGCGGGCACTTCGGCGGCGGTGCCGGCGACCGCGGCGGCTCCCGGGTCAGCGGCTGCGCCCAGTTCGATGCCGCGCGATCCGGCTCTCGCCCCGCTCGGCCTGACGCTCGAGATCATCCCGGAAGCGTCGCCGGTCGGCCTGCAGCCGGGCACGCCGATGCCGGTGCGCGTTCTGTTCGAGGGTCTCCCCTACGCCGGAGGCCGGCTGTGCGCCGCATACGCCGCCGACCCCGGAGCGGCGGGCGGAGACCGCAAAGACCGCGAGCGCAAGGCCTCGAAGAAGGACGAGGGCGACTACGACTGGTGCGGCGCCCTCGACGCCGACGGCCGGGCCTCGGTCCCGGTCCCGTCGGCCGGCTGGTATCTGCTGAGGACCACCAAGATGCGCGCCCTGGCCGGCGACGGCAAGGCCGACTGGGCGTCGTACTGGGGGTCGCTCACGTTCCACGTCGTGGCAGAGCCTGTCCGATGAAGATCGCCATCGGTGCGGATCACGCCGGGTTCGCGCTCAAGAACGTCCTCGCCGATCTGCTGCGCGGCCACGGGCACGCGGTGACCGACCTGTCCCCGACCTGCGATCCGCACGACGACTACCCGGACTCGGCGGCGGCGGTGGCGCGGGCGGTCGCCGGCGGCGCCGCCGAACGCGGCCTGATCGTCTGCGGCAGCGGCGTCGGCGCCTCGGTGGCCGCCAACAAGATCAAGGGAGCCCGCGCCGGGCTGTGCCACGACACCTACAGCGCCCACCAGGGGGTCGAGCACGACGACGTCAACATTCTCTGTCTCGGGGCGCGCATCATCGGCGAGTCGCTGGCGCGCGAGATCGTCGAGACCTTCCTGCGGGCGCACTTTTCCAACGAAGAGCGGCACGCCCGCCGCCTGCGCAAGACCCTCGCCCTGGACGAGGGCCGCTGACCGCCGTGGCGCGCCACCCGACGCTGGTCATCTTCGGCGCTTCCGGCAGCCTGACCTTCCGCAAGCTCATCCCCGCCCTGTTCAACCTGCACCGCAAGAAGCGGCTTCCGGAGGGATTGCAGATCGTCGGCGTGGCGCGCCACGCGTACGACGACGAGTCGTTCCGGAACGAGCTGGCGGAGGCGCTGCGGTCCGACCCGCAGGCGCCGCGCGAGCCGGACGCCTGGGCCGGGTTCGCCCGCGCCATCCGCTTCGTCAAGGGCGACGTGTCCGAGCCCGACGGGCTGGCCGCCGTGCGCCGGGTTCTCGACGCTGACGGCGGCCGGCTGCTGTACCTGGCGCTGGCGCCGTGGCTGTACGACAAGGCGCTGGTGTCGCTGCAGCGCTCCGGCCTGGCGGCGCCCGGCCCGGACGAGGCCGCCTGGCGGCGGGTCGTCATCGAGAAGCCGTTCGGCCGGGATCTCGAATCGGCCCGCGCGCTCAACCGCCGGATCCTCGAGGTGTTCAAGGAGTCGCAGGTGTTCCGCATCGATCATTACCTCGGCAAGGAGACGGTGCAGAACATCCTGGTGTTCCGCTTCGGCAACGTCATGTTCGAGCCGCTCTGGCACCGCAACATGATCGACCACGTGCAGATCACCGTCGCCGAGTCGGGGACGGTCGGCGAACGCGGCGCCTACTACGACGGCGCCGGCGTGCTGCGCGACATGTTCCAAAATCACCTATTACAGCTGCTGTCCCTCATCGCCATGGGGGCGCCGAACCGCTTCGAGGCGAACGCCCTGCGCGGCGAGAAGGTCAAGCTGCTCGACTCGGTGCGCCGCATCTCCCCGGCGACAGCCGGGCGGCACATGGTCCTCGGGCAGTACGACGGCTACCGCGGCAGCGCCGGGGTGCGGCGCGACACGAAGACGCCGACCTTCGCGGCGGTCCGCCTGTACATCGACAACTGGCGCTGGCACGGGGTGCCGTTCTACCTGCGCTCCGGCAAGGGACTGGCGAAACGGATGACCGAGATCACCATCCAGCTGCACCGCCCGCCGCACAATATGTTCGAGCTGACCAACGGGCGGTCGCCGGAGCCCAACCGGATCAGCCTCGGCATCCAGCCGGATGAGGGGGTCCACATCCGCTTCCAGACCAAGGTGCCGGAGCGCGGCATGGAGGTGCGCTCCTCGACGCTGCAGTACCACTTCAACGAGCCGGGCGTGCCCGGCCCGGACGCCTACGAGCGGCTGCTGCTCGATGCGCTGAACGGCGACGCCTCGCTGTTCATGCGCCACGACGAGATCGAGGAGGCCTGGTCGATCATCGACCCGCTCACCCGGGTGGCCGAGGACCCCGACGCCCCCGCCCCGCCGTCGTACAAGGTCGGATCGTGGGGGCCGCCGCAGGCCGACGCGCTGATCGCCGGCGAAGGCCGCGCCTGGGTGCTGGACACCGCCTCGGAGCGGGACTGAGCCGGCCCGCGACACCGCGCCGGCCGGGCCCGGCGTCGCGCCTCAGAGGAACAGCCGGATCAACTCGTAGGTCGCAGCCGAGATCGCGAACGAGATCGGGATGGTCAGGATCCACGCCCAGATGATCCGCTGCGCCACGCCCCAGCGCACCGCGCTCAGCCGCTGCGTCGAGCCGACCCCCATGATCGCGCCGGTGATGGTATGGGTGGTGCTGACCGGGATGCCGAGGTAGGCGGTGCCGAGCAGCGCCACGGCGCCGGCGGTCTCGGCGCTGAAGCCGCCGATCGGCCGGAGCTTGGTGATCTTCATCCCCATCGTCTTGACGATCCGCCAGCCGCCGGCGAGGGTGCCGAGCCCGATGGTGGCGTGGCACAGCAGGATCACCCAGAATGGCACGTGAAACACCTTCATGTAGCCGGAAGAGAACAGCAGGATCGAGATGATCCCCATGGTCTTCTGCGCGTCGTTGGTGCCGTGTCCGAGGCTGTAGAACGCCGCCGACACCAGCTGCAGCCGGCGGAAGCGACGGTCGACGGTGGCCGGCAGCGAATCCTGGTGCAGCCACAGCAAGAACAGCATCATCAGGAAGCCGATCGCCAGGCCGACGAGCGGCGAGATGACGATGAACAGCAGGATCTTCCCGAGTCCTGCCGGGATGAGGACGCCGAAGCCGCCCTTGACCACCGCCGCGCCCGCCAGCCCGCCGATCAGGGCGTGCGACGACGACACCGGCAGGCCGAGCCACCAGGTCACCAGGTTCCAGACGATGGCGCCGGCCAGCCCGCCCAGCACCACCCACCGATCGACGACGTCCGGCTGCACCACCCCCTTGCCGATGGTGGTGGCGACCTTGACGCCGAAGCCGAAGGCGGCGACGAAGTTGAAGAACGCCGCCCACGCCACCGCGACGTTCGGCGACAGGGTGCCGGTCGACACCACGGTGGCGACGGAGTTGGCCGCGTCGTGGAAGCCGTTCAGGAAATCAAAGACCAGCGCGACCAGGATGATGAGGATGACGGAGAGCAGGACGGGATCGATGGCGGGCACCCCTACTGGTTTTTCAAGATAATCCTCTCGAGCACGATGGCGACGTACTCGCCGGCATCGGTGGCGCCCTCGAGCGTCTCGACGATCTCCTTCGCCTTGATGACGTAGATCGGGTCGCGGCCGGACTCGAACACCCGCGCCATCGCCTCGCGGTACAGCTTGTCGCCTTCCTTCTCCAGGTCGTTGATCCGGCGGCAGCGCTCCATCACCGCGGCGCCGTCCTTGAGGTTGCCGACCGCCTGGCGGATCTCCTCCGCCTGCTTGTGGATGATGCGGGCGAACTGGGCGCCGTCGGGGATGTCGTTGCCGACCTTGAACAGCACCGCCCGGCTGGCGGTGGCGTCGATCAGGTCGACGACGTCGTCGAGGGCGGCGCCGAGGTCGTGGATGTCCTCGCGGTCGATCGGCGTGATGAAAGTCTTGTGCAGGGTGCGGACCAGGTCGTGCATGTGGGCGTCGCAGCGGTGCTCGATCGCCTTGATCTGCTCGGCGTAGTGGGCCGGCCCCTTGGAGTCGCCCTTGAACATCTCCTCCAGGGTCAGCGCCGCCTCGGCCGCCCCGGCCGCCATGGCGCCGAACAGGTCGAAGAAGATCTTGTGATTGTTCTTGAACAGCACGGGCGGTCCTCCTAAGCCGGCGCCACCTTACGCAGGCGGCCGGTGACTGTCAAGCGCGGCGGGAGCGGCCGACGATCGCCCTCCCGAGGCGCCGGTAGGCGCCGTCGAAATACAGCAGCGGGCCGCCGTCCGCCTGGCCCGCCGCTTCGACCCGCCCGACGAAGATGGTGTGGTCGCCGCCATCGTGCGCCGCCTCGACGGCGCAATCGAGCCACGCCAGGCAGTCCGACAGGACCGGCGCGCCGGTGACGAACCTCCGGTGCGGCAGATCGTCGAGCCAGTTCCCCTGCGGCCCGGTGAGGCCGGCCGCCCGGTCGGAGATCGTCTTCTGGTCGTCGCGCAGGATGTTGACGCCGAAGGCGCGGTGCTCCTCGATCAACCGGTGGCTGCCGGTCCGCTTGTTGATGCAGATGAGCACCAGCGGCGGCTCGAGCGACAGCGAGCAGAACGAGCTGACGGTGATCCCCTGGATGCCGCCCAGCCGGTCGGTGGTGACCACCGACACACCGCTGCCCCATCGGCGCAGGGCACTGCGGAACTGGTCGGGGGACGCCGGCAAGCTTTGTCCTTTCAGAGGGAGTCGAACGAGGCACCGGATACTTAGAGTCGCCCTCGGTTCGCCTCTGCGATGAAGGATTCCAGGGTCACGATAGATACGTCGGCAACGTTCTTGAGGTATGCCTGCAAACCGCCTCGAGTGTAAAAGTCGCGCAAGGTCCAGCCTTCTCCACCCAGCACCAGGTACGCCTTTTGGAATTCACCAGCAGCGAGCGCTTCCCCCAAGCAGATAACTTCGAAGGGAATCTTTTGTTCTACCGTCCCTCGTGTCTGTTGCCATTTCAAGGAGATCAGAACCTTCCTTCCGTCTCGCTCGGCCACCAGATCAACGATGTGCGCACCACAGCCCAGTCGCCTGCCGATTCGCACTCGTTTGCGAAACTCGTAGCTACCTCTCTGAAGCGCGGGGATGACCATCAGCTCCAACACATCCCCGGTTCCGGTATCCCTGGGTTGCATTGAACTCAGAGATTCCTCGTCGCCAGCACCTCGCGGGCAGGCGTCCTGTCCCCGGTACAACTGATCATGCGCGGCGCCTTGAAGTACTTGAGTGAGTAGCCAAGGCCCTCATAGAGACCCACGATCCGCCTCGTTGCCTGATTGGATAGTATGACCGGCCCGGGGTGCCGCGCCAGCCATTCAGCCGCCCGGACCTGGTCTTCCCATGCGAAGCCACCCTGCGAGTACTGCGTGAAAGGTACGTCGTAGGGTGGGTCTGCATAGACGAAGTCGTTCGGCTCAAGCGGGAGTCGGTCGAACTCAACAGTCGTGAAATTCCATCGCGAAAAGCTGATCTTGAACGAGCTGAAATCCTCACGATAGTTGATCGTCTTGTAGCGACCAAACGGGACGTTGAACTGACCGGAGCGATTGAATCGGCAAAGCCCGTTATACCCGGTGCGATTCAGGTAATAAAATAATTGCGCTGCCTCACTCGTCGCGCGCTTCCCGGAATCGAGAAGCCGGTTGAATTTGTTTCGGTGGGCATAGTAGAGGTCGGAGCGGTTCTCCATTTTGAGCGTGAGGGCGAGTCCTCTCTTCAGCCATCGGTAAAAGTTAATGACATGAGGGTTGAGATCGTTCAACAGCGCAATGTTTGGGCGTAACCCGAGAGCCACTGCGAGACCACCGCAGAATGGCTCAACCAGTCTTCGGTGCTTCTGGGGCTCCCAGAACGGCATGAGATGAGGAATCTGCCAGCGCTTGCCGCCGGCCCATTTGAGAGGTGGCGTTTCTGAGGCTGGGCCTGCGTCGCGCGGCAGAGGCCTGACGCGTGCGACCCGTCCAGCTCGCGGTGATGCCTTCGGGGTGAGGGTCGACTGAAGCATGATGGAGTAAACTCAGTTTTGGAGCTGAGTTGGTGGCCGCTCACATACTTTGACGCGGCGAACTCTACCACGGCGAACGTCCCCTGAGGAAGCCGCTCGTTGACGCACCGGATCGAGAACTTCTTCCTGCACGGCCCGGCCGGGCGGATCGAGTGCATGCTGAAGCACCCGCCGGGCGGGGACGACGCGGCGGCCGCCGCGGTCGTCTGCCATCCGCATCCGCTGTTCGGCGGCACCATGCACAACAAGGTCGTGCACACGACCGCCGAGGCGATCAGCGCGGCCGGGCTCCCGGTGCTGCGCTTCAATTTCCGCGGCGTCGGTGGCAGCGACGGCGCGCACGATGCCGGCAAGGGCGAGCAGGACGACCTGCGCGTCCTGCTCGACCACCTGGCCGGGCGTTACCCGGGGCGGCCGCTGCTGGTCGCCGGTTATTCCTTCGGCGCCTACGTCGGCCTGCGCGTCGGCTGCGCCGACCGGCGGGCGGCGGCGCTGATCGGCATCGGCGCGCCGGTGTCGCTGGTGAACTTCGGCTTCCTGCAGGACTGCGCCAAGCCGCTGGCGCTGGTGCAGGGCGACGCCGACCCGTACGGTCCCCTCGGGCTGGTGATGACGCTGGCGGCGATGCTGCCGCACGGGGCCCGCGTCCTGGCCGTGCGCGGGGCCGAGCACAACTTCGCCGGCCACCTCGACGAGCTGGCCGCCCGCGTCACCGAGGCGATTCCGCCCGAGCTCCGGTCCAGCCGTCCATCCGGCCCCCACCCGGTTTGAAGGAGACCGCCCCATGACCGCCGACGCCTGGCCGATCAGCCTTGATGATGTGCGCGCCGCCGAGCGGCGCATCCGGCCGCACCTGCCGCCCACGGCGCTGCGCCGCTACGCCCCGCTCGACGCCGCCGTCGGCTGCTCGATCGAGGTGTACGTCAAGCACGAGAACCACAACCCGACCAACGCGTTCAAGGCGCGCAACGACCTGGCGGTCGTGACCGCGCTGAGCGACGAAGCGAAGCGGCGCGGGGTGGTGGCGGCGACGCGCGGCAATCACGGACTTGGCCTGGCGTGGGCGGCGAGCCTGCACGGCGTGCCGGCGGTCATCTGCGTGCCGATCGGCAACAGCCCGGAGAAGAACGAGGCGCTGCGCGGCCTCGGCGCCGAGGTCATCGAGGAGGGGCGTGACTACGACGAATCGGTGCAGGTCATGCGGCGCCTGGCGGAGGCGCGCGGCCTGCACATCGTCCACTCGAGCAATGAACCGCTGGTCCTGGCCGGGGCCGGCACGCTGACCCTGGAGATCCTCGAGCAGCAGCCGGACATCGAGGCGATGGTCGTGTCGGTCGGCGGCGGCTCGCAGGCGGTCGGGGCTCTGACCGTGGTGCGCGCCCTGCGGCCGGAGCTGGAGATCTACGGCGTGCAGGCGGCGAAGGCCCCGGCGGCGCACGATTCCTGGCACGCCGGCGCGCCGCTGACGCGCGACAGCGCCGACACCTTCGCCGACGGCCTCGCCACCCGGATGACCTACGAGTTGACCTTCCCGGCGCTGCGCGAGGGTTTGAAGGGGTTCGTGCTGGCCTCGGAGGGCGAGCTGGCCGAAGCGGTGCGCCTGCTGCTGCGCACCACCCACAACCTCGCCGAGGGGGCCGGCGCCGCCTCGCTGGCCGGCCTGCTCAAGCTGCGCGATCGACTGGCGCGCCGCAAGGTGGCGATCGTCCTGTCCGGCTCCAACATCGACGCCGCCACGCTGCGGAAAGTCCTGCTGGGCGCGCTGTAGTGAAATGGCCCGGCGAGCGTGATATCGTAGCGCTCCCCTCAACTGATGGAGGATACGCACCGATGCGCAGCGTCATCGCGTTCGCAGTTGTTCTGGTCCTGGCCCTGACCGCCGCCCCGGCGCTCCTGCGCGCCGATGATGCCGCCCCCGATGCGGCCAAGGTCGAGAAGGGCACGCAGGTGTACGCCGCCCAGAAGTGCTCGATGTGTCACGCCATCGCCGGCAAGGGCAACAGCAAGAACCCGCTCGATGACGTCGGCAGCAAGCTGAGCATCGACCAGATCAAGAGCTACGTGACCAACCCGAAGGGCGCCAAGGCCGACAGCAAGATGAAGGCGTACCCGACGCTGGCGGCCGAGGATCTCGACGCGCTGGCGACCTACCTCTCGACGCTCAAGAAGCAGTAGCGCGTCCGGCCGCCCCCCCCGGTCCCGTCTGATGCCCCGCCTGATGCCCCGCCCGGGCTCCCGCATCCGCGTCGGCATCAGCTCCTGCCTGCTCGGACAGGAAGTCCGATACGACGGCGGCCACAAGCGCGACCACTACATCACCGACACGCTCGGGAAGTTCTTCGTGTGGGTGCCGGTCTGCCCCGAGCTGGAGGCCGGCTTCGGCGTGCCGCGGCCGACGCTGCGGCTGGAGGGCGATCCGGACGATCCGCGGTTGGTGTTCACCAAGGAGCGGACCGACCAGACCGACCGGATGATGGCCTGGACCCGCGGCCGCCTCGCGGAGCTGGACGGCGAGGACCTGAGCGGCTACATCCTCAAGAAGGGCTCCCCCTCCTGCGGCATGGAACGGGTGCGGGTCTATGCGTCGGGGTCCGCGATGGCCGGCCGCAGGGGGGCGGGGGTGTTCGCGCGGGCGCTCCAGGAGCGCTTCCCTCTCCTGCCGGTGGAGGAGGAGGGGCGCCTGTACGACCTGCCGCTGCGCGAGAACTTCGTCGAGCGCGTCTTCGCCTACCGGCGCTGGCGCGACCTGGTGGCGGCCGGCCTGACCCGCGGCCGGCTGGTCGCCTTCCACACCGCCCACAAGTTCCAGATCCTGGCCCACAGCACGAAGCATTACACCCTCCTCGGGCAACTGGTTGCGCGGGCCAGCTCGAAGCCCGCCGGCGCGCTTGAGGAGGAGTACGGCGCCCTGTTCATGGAGGCGCTGCGGGTCAAGGCGACGCGCGGCAAGCACGCCAACGTCCTGCAGCACCTGCTCGGCTTCTTCAAGCGCGACGCCTCGTCGGAAGACCGCGCCGAGGCGCTGTCGGTGATCGACGAGTACCGCCGGGGCCTCGTGCCGCTGGTCGTGCCGCTGACGCTGCTGAAGCACCACCTGCGGCGCTTCGACGTGCCGTACGTCCGCGACCAGGTCTATCTGCATCCGCACCCGAAAGAACTGATGCTGCGCAACCATGTCTGAGCGCCGGCCGTCCGCCGGGACTCCGGGGCACGCGCGGCGACCGCTCGGGGCGACCGGCCTGTCGGTCAGCCCGCTCGGGTTCGGGTGCTACCGGGTCGACGACACAACACCCGAGCATCGTGCCGCCCTCGAGGCGGCCCTGCGCTCCGGCTGCAACCTGATCGACACCTCGACCAATTACACCGACGGCGGCAGCGAGCGGCTGGTCGGCGAGGTCCTGACGCGCTGCGGGCGCGACGGCCTGCCGCCGCGCGACGGCGTGGTCGTGGTCAGCAAGATCGGCTACGTGCAGGGGCAGAACCTCCGGCTGGCCCTGGAGCGCGAGCGCGCCGGGACGCCGTTCCCCGAGATGGTCCGCTACATGGACGGCTGCTGGCACTGCATCCATCCCGAGTTCCTGCGCGACCAGCTGACCCGCTCGCTGGAGCGGCTTCGCCTCGAGGCGCTCGACGTCTGCCTGCTGCACAACCCGGAGTATTTCCTGTCGGACGCGGCGCACCGGGGCGGCGGGTCGGGCGGAGGCGGTGGAGATCTCGAGCGGCGGCGCGACGAGTTCTATCGCCGGGTGACGGCGGCGTTCGCGTTCTTCGAGGAAGCTGTCCGGCAGGGCGTCATCCGCTTCTACGGCATTTCATCGAACACCGCCGTCGCGGCGCCGGACGATGAGGAGGCGACCTCGGTCGGCAGGATGCTGCGGGCGGCGGAGGCGGCCGGCGGACCCGGACACCACTTCCGCGTCCTGCAGGTGCCGATGAACCTCATCGAGTCGGGCGGGGCGCTCGTGCAGAACACCAGCGTTCGCGGCGACCGCACGGCGCTGCAGGCGGCCGCCGATGGCGGGCTCGCCGTGCTGATCAACCGTCCGCTCAACGCCATCGTCGGTCACCGGCTGCTGCGTCTGGCCGATCCGCCGCCGTCGTTCGCGTCACCCGGCAGGTCGGGCGAGACCGCCCCGGCGGCGGTGGCGCGCGTCATGGATCCGCTGCTCCCCGAGGCGCGTCGCCCCGAGAGCCTGTCGCGCAAGGCGCTGTGGACCGTCGCCAGCACCCCCGGCGTGACCTGCGTCCTGGTCGGCATGCGGCAGGTGTCGTACGTCGAGGACGCCATGGGGATCGCCGCCTGGCCTCCCCTGCCCGATCCGCTGGCGGTCTACCGCGCCTTCACCTGAGGGACGCGACCAGCGCCGCCACCATCCGGTCGATGTAGGGAGTCAGCGCCGCGGCATGGCCCGGCGCCTCCGCCTGCAGCCGCGCGACGGCGGCGGCGCCGCCGGCCGCCTCGTTCTCGGCCGGCGAGAACATCTTGACCCAGCGATCGATCATCCCGGCGCTGACCTCGATGTGGAACTGCACGCCCCAGGCGCGCGGCCCGGCGCGGAACGCCTGGTGCGGGTAGAGATCGGACGAGGCCAGCAGCGTCGCCCCCGGCGGCAGGTCGAACGTGTCGCCGTGCCAGTGAAACACCGTCGGCCGCG
>JAGYID010000086.1 GCA_018606725.1 Acidobacteriota bacterium | reverse complement strand
GGCCCAGGCGAGGGAAGCCAGCAGCTCGGTCGCGCTCGATCCGACCGCGATCTCCTCGGGACGGCAGTTGAACAGCCGCGCGGCCGATGCGTGCAGTGTCGCGAAGGCCCCCTCCTCGGCGGCCTCGTCGAAATGGATCGTTCCGTTCTCGGCGAGATCATGCGTCCATTCGACCACCGCCCGCTCCGCGCCGCTGTACATGAGGCAGACGGAGGCGGTGTTGAGGTAGACGCTCTTCCTGCACGCGGGAAAGTCGCCCGGTGCGACGATTGGGGTCAGGTCGGACAATGCGGTGTCGCCTCCGATGGGAAAGCGTACGCCCACGGAGGTCCGGGTGTCCATCTTCCGATTGATGTAGGGGATTCTCCTACCCGAATTGCGGGAAGCTCCGGATTGGATTCCCCGCCCATGTGATCCATTCTCCCGCCCATTCCATCGTGCAGGCGCTCACAAGGGGAGGACTGGAGATCACATGAAACCGAAGACCACGAGTCTCGCACTGTTCTCCGCGCTCATCTGCCTGAGCGGCCTCCCGGTCATCGAGGCGGGCGCGAGCGTCTGGACGCCCACCGGACCGGAAGGGGGAACGGTCACCTTTCTTGCCGTCGACCCGGCGACCCCCACCACTCTCTACGCCGGCGGATCGAACCTGTTCAAGAGCACCGACGGCGGCGGTCACTGGCGCGCTCTTGACCTCGGCTTCTCCATCAATCCGCTCGCCATCAGCACCCTCGTCGTCGATCCGCAAACGACGTCCACGCTGTACGCGGCCGGCTATGCGGCAAATCTTTGGAAGAGCGCCGACGGCGGGGATCACTGGGTTCTCCTGGACATCGGGTTGTCGAACAGCACCGTCCATAGCCTGGTGATCGATCCTCAGAACCCGTCAACCCTCTACGCGAGCAGTGAGCGTGGCACGATCAAGACAACCGACGGTGGGGCTACCTGGCAAATGCTGCCCATCGCTCCCGAGGGCTGGTCTTCGCCTGTTCACCTGGCCATCGACCCCCGGACGCCAACGACACTGTATGCCGGGACCTTTTATGGTGGCGTCTTCAAGAGCGTGGATGCGGGCATCAGCTGGCAGGCCATCAACGACGGTATTCCCCCCAGCAGTCCCGGTGCCCCCAGTTATATCTATATCTTTTCCGTCGTGGTCGATCCCCGGACTCCCACGAACCTCTACCTGACCACAGAGTACGGCATCTATCGAAGCGTCGATGGCGGCGGGTCCTGGACCCAATCCAGCGGCAGCCCGCTCGGAATTACGCTGAACGGCCTCGTCGTCGATCCCGCGACGCCGACGACGCTTTATGCCGCCACCTCTCTGGCCGTGTACGGCTGGACCTCCGGCGTCTTCAGGAGCACCGACAGCGGCGTGAGCTGGAGCCCCGTCAACACCGGTCTGGTGAGCACGGACGTCCTTGCCGTGGCTCTCGACCCCCGCGATCCCACCGCGGTGTACGCCGGCTTGTCCCACGACGGTGTCTTCAAGAGCGCCGACAGCGGCGGCAACTGGGTCGCCGCGAACCGTGGACTGACGGCCACTCCCGTGCTCTCGCTGGCGATCGATCCCCGGAGTCCCGCAGCCGTTTACGCCGGCACCGACTCACGCGGCCTCTTCAAGAGCGTTGATGGTGGCGGCACCTGGCGCGCCGCGAATGCCGGGCTGCGCGGCGACTTCTCCGCTTTCGTGAACGTTTCCTCGCTGGCCATCGATCCTCAGACGCCGGGGACGCTCCACGCGGGCACCTGGTACGCCGGAATCTTCAAGAGCACCGATGGTGGCGACAACTGGACACGCACCACGTTCCCCAGCTTTCTCATCGTTTATGCACTGGCCATCGATCCCGGGAATCCTGCCATTCTTTACGCCGGCACCCACCGCAACCAGGATGTCGTGGGCGGCGGCGGCGTCTACAAGAGCGTCGACGGGGGAGCCACCTGGCGCGCCGTCAACATGGGATTGAACAGAGGCAGAATCCTGTCGCTTGCGATCGGCCCCCAGGTTTCGACCACCCTCTACGCCGGGACCGGTGATGTCCAGTTCAATGACCAGAGGATCTTCGCGAGCACCGACGGCGCTACGTCCTGGCACCCCATCGACAGTGGAATGACCAACCTTTACGTCGGCTCGCTGGTGATCGACCCCTTGACGCCGACGACCCTCTACGCCGGCACGGGGGGCATCGGAGTCCTCAAGAGCATGGACGCGGGCGGTCAATGGACCGCCATCGGCCTGTCCGGCACCTCTTTGGATATCCTGGCGATCGATTCCCGGAATCCGTTGACCGTGTACGCCGGCACGTTCGGGCAGGGCGTCTTCAAGAGCGCCGACGGAGGAGCTAGCTGGACCGCATTGAACGAGGGCCTGACCGATCTTCGTGTCAACACGCTGTCGGTCGATCCCGCCGACCCGGCCACCCTCTATGCCGGCACGACCTCGGGCGTGTACGTCATTCATCAGAGCGAGAACGCCGCGCCGAAAGCAGACGCCGGGGCCGATCAGGTCGTCAAGGACCGCGCTCGGAAGGGCGAGCTCGCTACGCTCGACGGCTCGGGCTCATCCGATCCCGACGGAGATTCGCTGACCTACGAATGGTCATGGCCCGGCGGCAGCGCCGGCGACCATCACGCCACCGGCATCAACCCGACTGTGGCGCTGCCGCCCGGGACGACCGAGGTGACCCTGGTCGTGAGCGATCCCGCGGGCGCGTCGGCGAGCGACACGGTCCGGATCACCATCTGCCGAGGCCGTGACCCGCAGCGGCGGAAGGATTGCGTCGGTCGCTAATGGGGTTCAGGAGGCAGGGGTTCAAATTCCGCCCCAGCGGTCACAGCCGGTATCCGACCAGCGTCCCCGGCGAGGTCTGCAGGAACAGCATGCCGGCGATGTCATCCACCGCGTACACCGGCTCGCGCTCCTTGCCCAGATCCACGCGCGCCCGCGGCTGCGCGCTGTCCTTGGCGATTTCCAGCAGCACGTTGCCGTTCCCCTCGGGCGCGCGGGTCAGCATGAAGACCGATCCCGGGACGGTGAGGGATGCGCGGAAGCGTTTCGAGGCGAGGGCCGCAGCCTGGCGCGAATAACCGGTGAGCTGCGCTCCGCCCTGCGTGAATGCCGTCGCCAGCTCCCCGGTCGCGCGCTGCACGTTGGCATCCGTGGCGGTCCGCGATGCCTGCGCGAAGGCGTCGCCGTACGCCGAAGCGGCGGCACCGTACAGCCCGGCGCGCACGGCGTCGATCGCGTAGAGCGCGCGCAGCAGCCCCGGAAGCCGCGGCGCCGGATGATAAGTCTGATGCTTCACCTGCCCGTCCCGCCCCACGACCACGAGGTTCTGCGGCGCGATGAGGATGAGCCCCGAGGGTCGGATTTCCATGTCGGTCGGATCCTCGCCCCCCTGCATCTCGATTTCGCCGCCGAGCGTCTTGAAGGTGCCGGCGTCGCGATCGACGGCGTACAGCCGGTGGTCGCGGTTGGCGAACACGTAGAGCGTCCGCCCCTCCACGGCATGATGCAGGGAGTATCGCGCGGCGTCGTAGTCGCCCGAGCTCAACGGCCTGCCGCTTTCGATGGCATCCTTGAAGCGGGGCTCACCGCTCGTGAGATCGATGATGTTCACCTCGGCATTCGTCGCGGCGTCGGGCCGCGAGATGTACAGCAAACCCGCAGGCGTGAGCTCGGCGTACTCGAGCCGGCCCTTGATCTTCACATCCTTCTTCAGGCGCACGGTGGCCGTGGCCACGTCCAGCACGTTCACGAACGTGCGTGACTCGGCGTCGACCTCGAGCACGACCGAGCCACCGGCGATCAACGCCTCCATCACGGTGCCACGCATGCGCAGCGGCTTGGCGGCGATCGTCGTTCCATCTTCATAGCGCGCGACGTTCAGCCCCGTCTGCACAATCCCGTTCACGATCCGCACGTGGCCCGTCGCCTCGCCCGCGGGCGGCGATTCCGGGAGGATGACGATCCCGTCCGGGTGCTGCACGATGTCGTGCACCCAGCCCTCCACCTGTGCGGGCCTGGCCCAGAGCGCCCGACCGTCGGCGAGGGCGTAGGCCATGAGCCGGTCGTCGAAGCTCACGTACAGGCGATCGCGCTTCTTGAGCGACGGGTACAGGCGCACGTGTCGCGCCGGGTTGCCGGCGCGGGCGGTGGGCAGCGAGGCTGACCATTTCACGGCGCCGGTGCGGGCGTCGAGCGCCCTAAGCCCCGTCAGCGTGTTCACGACGATCATGTCCGGCCCCGCCTGCAGGGCCTCGAGCTCGGTGGATTCCGAGGCGGCGTGCACGACGCTCTGCATCAGCCCTGCGAACCCGGCCCGCCTGGGCTCGCTCTGCTGGAAGAGCGATTCGCTCGCCCAGCGCTGCGTGCCGGTCGAGAGATCGTACAGCGCCACGACCGCCGGTCCCGCCGCGCGCCGGCCGTGGACGAGCAGGGTGCCGCTCTGCGGCAGCACACGACGGGTGGCGATCTGGGTCACGTTCAGGCGCCGGGAGTCGAAGACGACCGCGCCGGTCACCGGGTCGAAGACGAGCAGCAGACCCTGACGCTCCGCCTGCATGAGGAGCGACCCCTCGATCATGCGGACGCTGTCAGCCGGAAGCCCGCCGAGCTCGGGCTTCTCCCAGGCGATCTGGCCGCGCTCGATGTCGACGGCGGCGAGCGCGGCGTCGGTCGAGACGAGGAGCGCGCCCGCCGGGGTGACCTGCTGCCAGCGGATGTCTCCTTTCATCCTGAGCGTCCACGCCGGCACAGCACCGGACGGAGCGGGCGCAACGGCCTGGGCATGGGCCGCCGCGCAGACCGCGGCGACCAGCGAGAGCGACAGAAGCATGCGACGAGCGGATACGGCGGCCATGGCGATCCTCCCGTGGACCTGGTGGTGGCATCGGTCCACTCCAAGCAAGTTGGTGGCCGGCCTCGGCAAGCGCAAGCCCCGGTATTGATCCCCCGGGTCAGCGTCAAGATAGTGACGCCGGATGCGCGGCCGGTTCGAGAAGGCCGCTTCGAGCCGCGCCCGTGAAGGCCCCGCCGCTCTCGCAGCGTCTCGCCGCAAAAGCCTACGCGCGTGGAGGAACGAACGTTTTCATCCCTGCTGCTTGAGCATTGCTACAGCGTCGGCCATTCCCTTCTGAATGATGGAGTTGTAGGGGCTATAAGAATCGGCCCGCTTGAAATACTCCAACGCGAGTCTTGGCTGGTTCATTCTGTCGTCCAGGTCATTCCCCCCGCCCGGACCTCTCGTGGCTGCGCGAAGCGTACTTCGGACAGCTGTCGGGCGGGCGCATCGGAAACTCAAGCGGGCGGAATTGCAGGTGTGGTGGTTCTCGACCGCCTCTCGCGTCGGGCCCAGGGCTTCATGGTCATCGGGCGGAAGCCAGATGCTCTGACCTGCTGCGCCTTCCCAGCCGCCCACCCCGCCAGTTGAGAGAAGCGCCCCACCACCTCAAGCACCGACGGCCTTCGGTAGTGGGTCAGTTTGAATCGAGCCCATGTCATAGATTGAGGGCTTGAAGTTGATCTATGCTTTCAAAAAGGGTAGCATCTAACGAATAACACTTATGTCAGCGGGGCCCTGCTTCTCGAAATGCAGTTAATAAGGCACTTACGGCCCTTGATCTAGAAATCGTTCGGACCCATCTTTAGCTCAGGGCAGTTAAGAACTGTTGCCGGTGTAACCCATGTTAATCAAAATAGTTCAGATCGAGGCCAGGGTTGAGTGGAAGTGTTTCCGCACAAAGAGCGGCAACTGGATTGGTGTTTGTGATCCTCTGAAATTGAGCCTTCAGTCGGAAACCTGGGCCTCACTCTTGGAAGATATTTCCCAATCGCTCGATGCGATTCTGAAAGATCTACTCCACACCGGCGATTTTGAGCGATTCCTGCAGGATCACGGATGGAGAAATATCAACGCCATCCCCGCCGTTCGTCCATCTAGATTGCGCTTCGATGTTCCGTTCAGCGCCATTCCGCAGATGGACGCCTATGGTTCCGCGCCAGCAATTCATTAACAAAATTCGTGAGCTGGGCTACACCCACAAGGATGAGACTAAGCGCGTTCAGATCTGGCGCAAGCAGGGCGCGACCCATTTTCTCACGGTCAAGAAGGGGTCGACCTTGGAAGAAGGTTATGTGACTATTGCCCTTCGGCAAGCAGGGCTAGGCGAAGAGGCCATTAAGCAATTTATCGCCTGCGCAAAATCCTAGCTGTTGACCCATCCGCATTGCGCCGTTATTATAAGGCATGCCTAACCGCTCAAGTAAGATGGACGTGAATGAAGTTGCAGCATCTGTCGTTGCAGAGGCGACGAATCCGCAAAATGCTGGCAAGAATCCCGCTGCTGTAGCCTTGGGTCGCCTTGGTGGGCGCAAGGGCGGTCCAGCGCGCGCCATGAAGTTGACAGCCAGGCGCCGCCGAGCCATCGCTAAGAAGGGTGCGGCGGCTCGTTGGGGACGCTCTCGTCGCCAGAAATAGCGCCGGGGGAGCTGGGTTGCTTAGGAAAAGGCAAGGGCCGATCCTCCGGCGGCGGAATTGGCAGGGCAGACACACCAATCACTGGATAGCTCAAGGCCTTGGCAAGAGCCGAGATGGTTTCGTCGCTGCTATACAGGGAGCCGCAGCGTTGGGTTCGCGCGATTGCCAGGATTTGTCGGTCGATCTTGATCTGCTGCCAAGGCGCTGTTACGCCAGCCCGCTTATCCCCCGCTTCAATGGCCCTGCGGGCCATCGCGGCCGATTCGATAGCGGCCATCTCGTCAAATGGAGCAACCTGAAACACGGCGTGGGAGGTGATTTCGGTCAGGTAGTCAGACGCGGCTTCCCCCGCTAATACAAGGAATTCCGCAAGCACCGGGGTCGGAATGATAATTCTGGATTGACCAGCTTCCAGAGTTTCGACCAAGTATTTGATACGGCCCGGGCATCTTATTACGGGCTTTCCGGTCGCAGCGTCAGTCGGGGGCTTCGCTTGAGGATGTAAGAGCAAAGACAGGAAGTCAGTGTCGAAGGCTACTCTGTTCATGGCTTCGGCTCAACTTCGGTCTCGTCATCGGAGGGATCGTAACGAAGAGATTTCAGGTCGCTCAGTGGATCGGGACGTTCTTTCCATTGGGCAGGGATCTTTCTGAGCTTCTCAACCGCAGTGCCGAGGCTGTCCGACGCGACTTCCGTGAAGCCGTCGATGATGAAGTTCCGCATTTCCCAAACTCCGTCCTTATCTCGATACCATCTCCCTGTCCCGTTGACCCTGATGCATGTCGTGAAAAGATACGAGGCGAGGCCCTTGGCCACCTCTCGGCTAGCCTCACATAGGTAGATCCCGCCACCGTCCTCGATGTGGACCGGAACCCGGTCCTGCTTTCCGCCTATCACGATGGGGATACCATCAAGCGTGCCCGGCTGATTAAAGGGGCCAAAGACAGGCTCAGTGGGCGCTTTTCTTCCAGGGAACACAAGCAGCTTGCTACCTGTGGGGCCAATTAGTGCGCCGGAGCCGTTGTCATAGATAAGTTTGTCATTCAGGGCCTTGCGTGCCCTGCGGGCATCTTCGGGGCCTTCGTTGAGTTTTACATCTCTGACGCGTTGTTCAACTTTTGGCACGGCTTCCCGCTCTATGCCGACCACCGGAACAGTGCTCCCGTCCTCGACGGCCAAGAAATGGACGCTTTGTCGTTCACCCAGGAGCGTCGCGAGCTCTTCCAGATACTCGGCTAGCCGCGCCATTGGTATCGTATCGGGAGTGTACGAATCTATTTGGAAGCGGTATTCGACCATCTGGCGTGCTGGACGTTCGGTGCGGTGCGGCCTCTTTCTCACACTGCAGATCCTACCACGACACGATCCCGCGAGGCTCAGCGCCAGCGGGTTATTTGGCGTGACGATTTCTCTTGCTTTCTTGACCGCTCAAGCATATATTGGGGCTATGAACAAGCTGACGAGAGAGAAGAGGGGCCAAGTGGTCGCGGCGCTGGTAGAGGGAAACAGCGTCCGGGCGACGTGCCGCATGACGGGCATCGCCAAGGGCACGGTGCTAAGGCTTCTGGCCGACCTTGGGGCGGCGTGTGCCGAATACCAGGACAAGGCGCTCCGTGGTCTGACGTGCAAGCGGCTCCAGTGTGACGAAATCTGGAGCTTCGTCGGAATGAAGGCCAAGAACGTCCCGGCCGCCCGGAAGGGTGAGGCCATCGGTGACATGTGGACGTGGACGGCAATCGACGCCGACACGAAGCTCATACCATCCTGGCTCGTGGGCGGGCGCGACTCCGGCACGGCCTACACGTTCGTTCAGGATCTAGCGGACCGCCTGAGCAACCGGGTCCAGATGACCACGGACGGCCACAGCGTCTATCTGGAGGCCATCGAATCCGCCTTCGGGTCGAACATCGACTATTCGATGCTGATCAAGCTGTATGGCGCGGAGCGCCCCGGAGAGGCCCGCTACAGCCCGGCCAAGTGCATCGGGACGCGCACCGTGTGTTGCTCCGGGAATCCCAATCCGAAGCACGTCAGTACGTCCTACGTAGAGCGGCAGAACCTGACCATGCGGATGAGCATGCGCCGGTTCACCCGCCTGACCAACGCCTTCTCCAAGAAGGTTGAGAACCTGACGGCCGCCGTGGCGCTACACTTCATGTGGTACAACTTCGGGCGGGTGCATCAGACCCTCAGGGTCACGCCCGCCATGGCCGCCGGTGTCGCGGATCACGTCTGGACGCTGGACGAAGTGATCGGCCTTCTGGAAGCGCAGGAAAGAAAGGTCGCCTCAAACTGACCCACTACCCGGCCTTCCTAGCGAACCACTTCAGCCTCGGACGTGATACTCTCTTCACCAGCGTAACCCTCCGTCGTCCTTGTGGCAATCCTGTTGGCTTAACAATAGGTGATGGCCGCATGAGCAAGCTCCACAGGGTCTTCGTCAGCTATCACCACGAGCTCGACGAGAAATACAAGAAGCGGTTCGTGCTCCGATTCGGCGACGCTTACGGCACGATCATTCCGGCTGGTGTCGACATGGGCGACATCGATCCGAACCTACGTACCGAGACGATCCGCACGAAGATCCGCGACGAGTACCTGCGCGGTGCGTCGGTCACCGTCGTGCTGGTAGGAAGATTGACCTGGCAGCGCAAACACGTCGACTGGGAGATTTCGTCTACTCTTCACGATACGAAGCTCCACTCGCGAGGAGGGCTCCTCGGAATCCTGCTACCCGCGTACCGCACCGCCTACCTCGACGACAAACACGGCAAGGACGATCCGCGCACGATTCCACCGCGACTTCATGACAATGTCGAGGCGGGCTATGCAAAGTTGTACGACTGGAGCGAATCCAGCGGCGACGTGCAGGCCTGGATTCACGAGGCGTTCTTGCGGAGGAGCCGAGTCGAGCCCGACAACCATCGAGACCCCTTCGGCAGGAACCAGTCTGGCAGTGGGTGGGCGTAGGCTGCAGCCTCGCTATCCCGAGACTCTGGAGAGACCGCTCAGCACGAGCGCTATGATCTCATCGGGGTTCACCGTTCGGGCGAGATGCGCATTCTCCGCCTTCGTGAGTCCGTTTCGGGACACCTCCCCTCGAAGAGCACGGACGACCTCGTCCACGATTGGAAGCGCGAGCTCTCCGGTTGTCTCCGCTCCGAGCCACGGGGCCGCGGGAGCGTTCGGAATTCCGCCTTCCAGGAATGCCGCGCTCGCGTACCAGCTCGCCGCGCCACCGAAACCCCCGACGAGATAGATCGGATTGTCCGCCTTGACTGCGGAAGCGATCTCATCGGCGATTCCAGGTCGCCAGCCCGCGTACCCGGACGTTCGTCCACCGACCGCCACGAGCGCGGTCACGTTGCGAGCGATCTCCCAGCGCATGGCCCGTAAGCTCATCGCCTGGCCCAATGCTCTCGCCGACGCAGAGTCGTCTCCCACGCGGTCGAGATCGAGGAACCTGACATCGACGAACTCGACGGCGTCAGTGTAGTTCGCGCGCTCCTCCGCGGAGAGCGGCTCGAGAATGTAGGAGATGATCCCTGGTGATGTGGCGCCCGCCGAACTCGCGCGCGCACGCTGAACCTCTACGAGGAGCTTTGTGAAGCCAGCCTCGCGAAGGTCGCCGCCGTACGCAATGCGTGCTTCCATCGCGAACAGCTGCCGCGCCAACTCGGCGACAAGCTCCCGTTGATGGAGAGGTGAGCGATCACGCGTCGCCGGAGCGTCGGCTTCGGAGGTCGAGACCGCGACAGTCCTCCCTCTCAGCCGTGCCATCTGTTGCACAGTCAATTGGTTCAGCACTTTCCCCTCGTTTCCCATTCTATCGCCCACGCCATGTGGTGTTCACGAGATTCCCGATCGCATTCGAGGCCGCGACTCCGCATCAGGCGCGGCGGACGCATGCCCGACGCGCGGCCCCGCCAGCTCCCGACCGGCCCATCGTCGGATGCATGTGGAAGTCAAACCTCGCTGGATCAGCGAACCTCGGATTATCGCCCCAATAAGATCAATACACCCGCAGCTATTGCGAGGATGGTCATGACAGTCCCGAGCACCGGCAAGCCGAGGTTCAGCAGCGGTATCAACCCCGTCAAAATGAGCCAGATGCCCAACAAGAGCATGCCGAGATTCTTGGTCAGTTTCATGGGGAGGTTCCCTCCTGCGACCGGGTGGCGTTTGCAAGTCCTAATGGACCGCCGGTTTTGCTTCTTTGGCGGCCTTAGCGATGAGCGCGGCCACGGCCATTGGCTGCGACACGTAGATCGCGTGACTGCCCGCGACCTCGACGACTGTCGAACCCGCTCGCTTGGACATGAAGCGCTGAGCCGCCGGCGGGATCATCTTGTCGTCGGTGGCGACCAAGTACCAGCTCGGCTTGGTCTTCCACGCCGGCCCGCTAATCGTGCCGCTGAGCGCTTCCATGCCCCACGGGACTTGAGAGTCGGCCATGAACGCGGCGGTTTCTGCCTCCACGTCACCCGCGAATGAAGCGGGGAACTTCGCCTTGTCCAGGAGTAGAAAGCCATCCTGCGGCGGCAGTATCGGCGGCACGGGTGCGCCGGCACGGGATCCTTGATGAGCGATGACACCGACTCGCCCCTGTCCGGTGCGAAGGCGGTGATATAGACAAGACCCGCGACCTTGAGATCGTTGCCGGCTTCGGTGATTACCGCTCCGCCATAGGAGTGGCCGACGAGAATCACGGGCCCATTCTGCGCGGCAATAACGCGCTTGGTGACGGCGACATCGCCGGCTAGCGATATCGTTGGATTCTGGACGATGCTGACGGGATAGCGGTCCTTCCGCAGGATCTTGTAGACGCGCTCCCAACCGGAGCCGTCCACGAAGCCACCGTGGACAAGGACGATGGCTCTTGCCGCCGATCGAGTTTCATCAGCCATGAAGAGCTCCTTTCTTCAGTCAACAGCGACTCAGGGACACAACTGCGTTTGGATGTATCCGAAGGAGTTGCAACATCGTGTCCTGGAACATCTTGGACACCCTCCTGCGAGCTAGCGGCATTCCTGGAAAATCGGTTGCCGGATAATACGCCTCGGCCTTTCCAGACACAAGGGGGGCAGACCAGAACCACCAGGAACGGGTAGTGACCCGTCCGCTTGATGTGGGCCCGGAGCTTCGCCTGCAGGTCCGCCGTCATGACGTTGCTGTTCAGCGGGTGGGGAAGGAGATCGTCGAGCGGGATCATATCCGAGGGCCCATACGCACGACCCGGGCTACTGAGCCCTCTCCGGCGACCCCTCGATTTTCGTCAGCATTCTGGCTCACTCTTCCTCCTTGACGCCCACGCATCGAGGGAGGATGGTGGGGAGTGACGGCCAAACGACGGCTGCCCCCCTTCACCATCTCCACGGATGCCGCGTTCAACGAAAACGGTGTCTGGATGATCAGCGCCCGCCTCCGGTTCCACCAAGGGGCTTCCGACAAGACTGGCAGCGCGCTCCTCGGAGAGGCGAAGGCCGCCCTGATCGAGGAGCTCATTCGCGAGGCCCGGCGCGGCCGGACCCTCGGCGCCAACGTCGTCCGGGTCCGCCTCGACGCCGGCGGGCGAGTGACCGAGATCAGCTTCGATGACAGGGTGCCTAACGTCGACCTGTAGCGATGAGACCTTCTTCAGAAAGGCCGCTTGCGGGTCCCATCCCACCACTAAGAACTCCCGGTTCGCTTCTTTCTTCTCCGCCGTCGCCACTGCCGGCAGATGCTGGTACTTATCCAATTCCTCCAGGTTCACGACCGCATTCGCGAGGCTCAGGATCCAGGGGGGCGGCAGCCAGACGAATCTCTTGACTCCGGTCTCCTCAATAGACGGAGAGTCAGAGAGGCGGAACCGGTCGGGGCTAGACGTGGTCGGGGATGAAGCGGCTCTCCCTGGACAGGCCTACGGGACCGATCGAGCGCGCCAACCTGCTCACACTTGGGAACATCCGGAGGGATCGACGAGGCGGGCCCCTGTTAACCCGGGACCCGCCGTTTCGAGAAGGATGAGTTCTGGCTCCCCAAGCGACAGTCTTCTCGAACCGCCGTATCAGAGGTTCGGGTTGAGCAGCGCGGGTGGCACGGCCTCGGTAGGGAGGCGAGACACGACACCCTCCACCGCGCGCACCGCGGTGGCCAGCCCCTGGCGGGCTTCGTCCACCGTCGGCACCGGATGATCTCCGGGGTATCGGAATGCCCAGGCAAACTCCGTCAGGGGGCAGACCAGTCTGGACCCAGGCTCGATGTCACTCCTGTACTCAGAGTCCCTCCAGGGTCGCTGCCACATCACCTCTACGTTACGCATCGGGGACGAGCATGATAAAGATTCCCGGCAGCCTCACGGTCACTATTTCCCCTGCTTGAACATGACGATTTCATAGTCCCTGTACCCCCCTGCGGAGTAGAACCCCCTGGCCCGGGAGTTGCGTGCGAGAGTGTAGAGGGTATGTGAAGTCGCGCCCCGATCGCGA
>JAGYID010000180.1 GCA_018606725.1 Acidobacteriota bacterium | reverse complement strand
GGCGAAGTCGACCTCGACGAGGCCGCGCAGGATCTCCAGCGCCAGGTGGGTCGACAGGCCGCCCACCACCGGCGTCCCGGTGCCGGGCGCGAACGACGGGTCGAGACAGTCGACGTCGAACGTGAAGTACGCCTTCCCCCTCCCCACGATCTTGCGGATCTCCTCCGCCGTCGCCTCGGGCGGTTGCGCCAGCACCCGCCGCGCATCCAGGACATTGAAGTCGTGCGTCTCGTCGTTGTGAGTGCGGATGCCGACCTGCACGGAGCGGCGCGGATCGACGAGGCCCTCCCTGGCGGCGTGGTAGAACATCGTACCGTGGTCGATCCGCCCCTCCTCGTCCCGCCAGGTGTCGGAGTGCGCGTCGAAGTGGACGAGGGCCAGCGGCCCGTGGGTCTTCGCGTGGGCGCGCAGCAGCGGCAGCGAAATGAAATGGTCTCCCCCCAGCGTCAGCATGAAGACGCCGGCGTCGAGGATGGTCCGGGCGTGGGCCTCGATCGCCTGCGGGATCCGCTCGGGGCGTCCCGAATCGAAGACGCAGTCACCATAATCGATGACCGCCAGCCGGTCGAACGGGTTGAAGCCCCAGGGCCACGGCAGGCCCCAGGCGATCTGCGCCGACGCTTTGCGGATGGCGGCCGGCCCGAAGCGCGCCCCCGGCCGGTTGCTGGTCGCCAGGTCGAGTGGCACACCGCTGACCGCGATGTCGACACCCTTCAAGTCGCGGCTGTACTTGCGGCGCATGAAACTGAGGGCCCCCGAATAGGTCGGCTCCTCGCCGCTGCCCCGGAGACTCTCCGCCGTGAAGGCATGATCGCCCGTGGGCTTCATCGTCGACATCCGTCACCTCTCCGGGATCATGACGCCCGCAGGCGCCTCACTGGTGCGGGCCGCGGAAGATGCCGCGGCGGCGGAAATAGAGATACATGCCGGCCCCGACCGCGGCCATCAGGCCGTAGGCGAAGACCCAGCCGTACTTCCAGCCGAACTCGGGGATGTTCGGGAAGTTCATCCCGTAGACACCGGCGATGAAGGTCAGCGGGATGAACAGCGTGGCGACCACCGTCAGGGCGCGCATGATCTCGTTGGTGCGGTTGGAGACGATCGACAGGTGGGCCTCCAGGGCCACGGCCACGATCTCGCGGTAGGTCTCGGCGAGGTCGGTGATCCGGACCAGGTGATCGTAGACGTCGCGCAGGTGGATGGCGGCCCGGTCGTCGATCTGAGGAAACTCGCGCCGCGTCAGCCGCAGCAGGATCTCCCGCTGGTGCCCCGCGAAGCGGCGCAGCCGCATCAGCGCCCGCCGCAGGTCGAACACCCCCTTCAGGATCTCCGAGGTCGTGGCGGTGAAGCACTGCGTCTCCACCTCGTCGATCCGCTTCTGGAACTTGTCCATCAGCGGCATGTACAGATCGACCTGGAAGTCCAGGATGCGGTACAGCAGCATGTCCGGCCCCTCGGCCAGGATCGCCGCGCTCCGGCGCAGCCCCTCCAGCGTGTGATCGACGCTGCGCGACGGCTGGTGGTGATGCGACACCAGGTAGTTCGGCCCCAGGAACAGCGACAGCTGCCGGGTGCGGAAGTCCCGCACCGACGACTCCGGGTGCACCCCGTGGGTCAGGATGAAGACGTACGTCCCGTAGTCATCGATCTTCGGGTGGTGGCGGTGCGCTTCGCAGTCTTCGATCGCCAGCGGGTGAAAATGGAAGACGTCGGCCAGGATGGCGGCCTCGCCCGGGGTCGGGTTGCTCAGGTCGACCCAGATGGTCGCGCCCTTCGCTTCCAGAAGAGCCGGCAGCCGCGCCGGCGCGATCCCCTCCTCCACCCTGCCGGACGCCTCACGCACGACAATCGAAATCACCGCGCGCCTCCCGCAACGGGCGGGATGATAGCACTCTCCCGGGACGCGCTCCTGATCAGCCGTGATAGCCTGTCCACATGTTCCGTCACGCCATCGTTCGCCCGCCGGCCGCCAACTTCGCCGACGGCCTGACCACCGTCGATCTCGGCGCACCGATCTTCCAGACGGCGACCGAGCAGCACGCCCGCTACTGCGAGGCGCTGGAACGCTGCGGCCTGGCGGTGACGCATCTGCCGGCCGACCCGCGCCACCCAGACTCGACGTTCGTGGAAGACGCCGCCATCCTGACCGGTCGCGGTGCCATCCTCACCCGCCCCGGTGCCCCCAGCCGGGAGGGGGAGGTGCCGGCGATCCGCGAGGCGCTCGGCCGCTTCGGCCTGTCGTTCCGCGCAATCGCGGCCCCGGGCACCGTCGACGGCGGCGACATCTGCGAGGCGGGACGGCACGTCTTCATCGGCGTGTCGCGGCGGACCAACGAGGAAGGGGCACGCCAGCTCGCCGCCTTCCTCGCCGAGGACGGCCTGACTTCGTCCGTCGTCGACATTCGCAACCTCGACGCGATCCTCCATCTCAAGAGCGGTATCGCCTCGCTCGGCGAAAACCGGCTGGTGCTGATCGATCCGTTGGCGGAGCACCCGGCGTTCCGGAGTTACGACATCGTGCGCGTCGATCCGGGCGAGAACTACGGCGCCAACTGCGTGCGGGTGAACAACGCCGTCCTGGTGGCGGCCGGCTTCCCGAAATTCCACGCCGCGCTCCACCGCCTCGGCTACCGGCTCGTCAGCCTCGACATGTCGGAGTATCAGAAGATGGACGGCGGACTGAGCTGTCTGTCACTGAGGTTCTAACCGGTGGCGACCAGCCGCGCCTCGGCGTCGCGGATGAGGCCGCGCGCCGTCGCGGCGGCCGCGGGCGGCAGGGGAACCGGCGCGTGCCCCGCCAGCGTGGCGCGGGCGATGTCGCGCGCCGTGCTGGTCGCGGCCGGGCTCCCCGCCTTGGCCCAGGCGTGGTGCGGGCGGCGGTCCAGGACACGGGGATACCAGACGTCGCGGTAGTGCCTCGCGGTGTGGGCGGCGGCCAGGTACGCGCCGCGCGGCCCGACCTCGTGGATGGTGTCGAGCGCCAGCGTCTCGGGGGTAATCTCCATGCCGCGCATCAGGCGGCGCACATAGCCGACGATCTCGTCACAGGCGATGATCATCTCCAGCGAGCAGGTCAGCCCGGACTCGACATAGCCGACATCGTGCACCAGGTTGGCCCCCGACAGCGCCGTCCAGAGGATCCACAGGGCGCTCTCGGCGCCCGCCTGCAGGTCGGGAATTTTCGAATCGGAGCAGCCCGAGAAACCCCACACCGGCACGCGGTAATAGTGTTGCGCCAGCTCGGCCATCCCCATGCAGTGCAGCAGGAACTCCGGCGAAGAGTAGGTCGCGATCATCGTCTTCATGTCGAGCGGGCCGGCGCCGCAACCCCAGACGAACGGCGCCCCCCGGCGCCGCAGTTGCGCGATCGCCAGGCCGCTGAGGACCTCGGCGTTGGACATCGCCAGGCTGCCGGCCGAGGTCACCGGCGCGGTCGCCCCCTCGACCGGCCCGGGTGAATAGACGAACGGCAGGCCGCGGTCGCACATCATCAGAAGCTTCCGCAGCGCGACGTCGGAGTGCTGCAGCGGCGAGGTCGGCTCGAGATAGGCCAGCAGGAACGGCTTGGTGGCGAGCTCGGTCACCCCGCCGGCAACCGCTTCGGCCATGGCGATGATGTCGGCGAGACCGGTCTCGTCCCAGGCGGTGAACACCAGCGGCTTGACGGTGTTCTCCAGCATCGCCAGGAACGAATGCCGGTCCGAGACCAGCGGCGGCACGTCGGACGGCAGGGCAGCCGACATGGCGAAGTCGAGGTTCGGCAGGGCATCGACCAGGCGGGCGGCGTTGCGTACATCGGCGAGCGTCGACTTGCGCCGCTCGCCGGTTTCCAGATCGAGGGTGTTCGGCAGGTCCGACCCGGTGCCGAAATACGACCGGGCGCCCTCCAGCATGACTTTGGGCTCACCCAGCCGGTCGCACAGGACGACCCGCGACGGGACGACGTCGAGCGCCTGCTCGAGGACGGCGGGCGGGAAGCGGACCAGGCTCCCGTCCGTGACCGGGCAGCCGTTATCCAGAAGGAGCGCCCGGGCCTCGGCGTCGTAGACCCGCACGCCGGTCCGGTGCAGGATCTCCAGCGACGCCAGGTGGATCTGCTCCAATTGGGCGTCGCTCAACAGGCGGAACCCCGAGGGGATGGGGCTGGGGGGTTCGACCCGGTTGATGATGTCGCCCTTCTCCCTTGCCATGCCCTGACACTGCTGCACGCGGCGTGCCGGGGGCCGGGAGCC
>JAGYID010000085.1 GCA_018606725.1 Acidobacteriota bacterium | reverse complement strand
AGCCTGCGTCGCTCGTCGTCGATGACCGACCAAGGTCATTGTCCTCCTCGCTCCTTGTCTGCGATCCGCAAGCCCCATGCGCGCGGCCCGGCCGAATACCCGGACAGGCTCCTAGAGGCGCGGGTAGCCGACCGGCGGCGCGCCGGTCAGCCAGGGGGTCCGCTGGCGCCGGCGGTGCTCCCGCATCAGGCGCCGCTTCCACTCGAACAGCGGTGCGTAGCGCCGGTCGCGGACGAACTCCGGGACGATTTCGAGCGGGTCGAACAGGGCCGCGGCGGCGATGTCGGCGAGGGTGAAGCGGCCGCCGACCATGAAACCGCCGGAGGCGGCGCGCGACTGCAACTCGGGCAGGAACGCATGCAACCGCGCCCGGCTGCGGTCGACCTCCGCGGGGAAGACGGCGAACTTGCGCCGAATGTGCGGCTCGATGAGACGTCGTAGCAACGGGTTGAGCCAGCGTCTCGGGGCGCGGGTGTACAGCAGGGTCCCGGTCATCATCGCCGGGTTCTCCAGCGCCACCTGGTAGCCGACGCGGCGGGTGTCGGGGCCCAGCTCGTCGTCGCAGCGCGATTGAAGCGCCAGGGCATCGGCGCGCCCGCCGGCGTCCCCCGGCAGCAGCGGCGGCTCCGGGAAGCGCATCTCGAGATACGCGGCGATCGCCGCCGAGCCGTCGATCACCTGATCGCCGTCCTCGAGGACCGGCACGTCCCCCCGCTTGCCGAGGGCCCGCACCTCGCCGCGAGTTCGCGGGTTCACGCGCACGATGGTGAAAGGCACCTTCTTGAAGTCGAGGCACCAGCGCGCCTTCTCGCAGAAGTGCGACCAGGAAATGTCATACAGCGTCATCGGTTCGAGCGGCGGCACGATCGTTGACCTCCCGGCGGGGCCGATGATACAACGCAGTCTCCCGCGGCAACGCATCGTCCCCGAACACGCGGTCCGCCGCCGGACGACTGTCAGGAGGCGCGCATGGATCTCGGATTGAAGGGGAAGGTCGCCGTGGTCACCGGCGGGTCGCGCGGCATCGGCCGGGCGACGGTGCAGCGGCTGCTACAGGAAGGGATGAGCGTCGTGGTGTCGTCGCAGCGCGCCGACTCGGTGGCGGCGGCGGTGAAGGAGCTCGGGGCGTCCGGCCGGGTCGAGGGGATCGCCTGCGACGTCGCCGTCGAGGCCGACGTGAAGAAGCTCGTCGCCGAGACGGTGCGCCGGCTGGGGCGGCTCGACGTGATGGTCACCAACGCCGGCATCGCCGACCCTTACGTCAACATGGTCGACATGAGCGTCGAACAGTGGGACCGGATGATCGCCATCCACATGCGCGGCACGTTTCTGTGCGGCCGCGAGGCGGCCCGCGCCATGCGCGACGCCAAGATCCCGGGGCGGATCGTCACGATCTCGTCGACCTCCGGGAAGGAGTGCGAGGCGCACGCCGCCAACTACAACGCCGCCAAGGCGGGGATCGTGGGATTGACGCGCTCGATGGCCGTCGACTTCGCTCCGTGGGGGATCCGGGTCAACACCGTCGCCCCCGGCTGGATTTACACCGACATGACGACCGCCGACCTGCCGCCGCGCGGCGTGCCGATCGACGGCCTCGGCGCCCTGCCCCGCGCCGGCGAGCCGGGCGAGGTGGCGGCGGCGATTGCCTTCCTCGCCTCCGACGTCTGCGACTTCATGACCGGCTCGACGGTCGTGGTGGACGGCGGGCAGCTGATCCTGTCGCCGAAGATGCGCTGGTGAAGCGGGGCGTCGAGAGCGGCGCGCTGACGCGCCCCATTGAGACCGGCGCGCTGGCGCGCTCCTTGAAGAGCGGCGCTCCGATGCGCGCCGCCGAGAACGAGGCCCTTCAAAGGATTGTCGCCCGGCTGCACCCCGCCATCCGGCGGGAGTTCCCCGCGCTGCGGCGCAACATGGCGGGCGGGCGACGCGTCTACCTGAACAACGCCGGCGGGACGATCGTGACGCGCCGCAGCGCCGCGATGATGGCGCACACCGCCCTGTGGGCCAATCCGCAGGACGGCGACATCCACGACGGCGAGCGGCTGACCGCCGAGCTGCACGCCGGGGCCCGCGCCGCGGCGGCCGATTTCCTGAACGCCCCCTCGCCGCACGAGATCGCCTTCCACCTGTCGGCCTCGCACGCCCTGTTAACGTCTCGCCGTGGGAATCGATCTGGGGGGAGGACCGCGGGCTCGAGGTGCGCGAATGTCGCGTGCGGCGCGACGGCACGCTCGACCTCGATCACCTGTCCAGGCTCGTCGACCGCCGGACGCGGGTCATCGCGGTCACCTATGCTTCGAACGGCCTCGGCACCGTCGTGCCTTTGGCGGAGGTCGCGCGCATCGCCCATGCCGCCGGGCGGCCGTCGCGTTCAGCCCGCCCCGCGTGGCCGCGGCCGCCGGCCCGCCCCGGCCGGCTATGGAACGGCGCGCTGGTCGTCGTGGACGCGGTCCATCACGCGCCGCACGGGCCGATCGATGTCCAGGCCCTGGGGTGCGACTTCCTGGTCTTCTCCGGCTACAAGCTGTTCGGCCCGATGACCGGCGTCCTGTGGGGGCGCAAGGTCTGGCTTGACGCGCTGCGCCCGTACCGCGTGGCGCCGAACGCGGACGTCTCGCCGACCAAGTACGAGCAGGGCACGCCCAATCACGCCGTGATGCTGGGACTGGCCGGGGCGCTGCACTACCTCGCCTGGCTCGGCGGGCGGGTCGAGGCGGCCGCGGCGCCAGGCGTCACGGCGCGAACCCTCCGGCCGCTGCAGCGGGAGCTGCGGCGCCTCTACCCGGACCCCATGCGGCGCCGGCTGAAGTGGGCGATGCACGGCATCCGCGCCTGGGAGCAGGGACTCACGACGATCCTGCTGCGCGGCTGGGCGGAGGAGCTGGCGCCGCGCGGCGTGACCCTGCACGGTCTCACCGACCCGGCGCGCGCCGGCGAGCGCGATCCGACGTTCCTGTTCGAGGTGCGCGGCCGCACGCAGGAAGAGGTAAAGCGGCAGCTCTGGCGCCGCGCCCGGATCGAAGTGCCGAGCGGCAACTACTACTCGCTGGCGGTCACCCGGCACCTTCGCACCCGCCGGACGATCCGCGCCTCGTTCGCCCACTACGACACGCCGGCCACCGTGCGGCTGCTGGTCGGGGCGCTGGCGCGCCTCAGTCCGCCGCGCCGCCGCCGTCGACGACCAGCGCCGCGCCGGTCATGAACGACGAGTCGTCGGAAGCGAGGAACAGGACCGCCCCGGCGATCTCCTCCGGCGTGCCGATGCGCCCGAGCGGCCGGTTGGCGGCCCCCTTGAGGTAGTCCTCCCAGGTGAGGCCGCGCTTCTTCGCGTCGTCGGGGAGCATCGGAGTCTCGACGTCGCCCGGGCAGATGCAGTTGACGCGGATCCCCTGCCGGCCGTGGTCGATCGCCATCGCCTTGGTCATCAGCACGACGCCCCCCTTGGAGGCGCAGTAGGCGACCGCCGCGTCGCCGCCGACGATCCCCCAGCCGCTGCTGTTGTTGACGATGACGCCGCTCTTCTGCCGGATCATCGCCGGCAGCGCCTCCCGGGACATCAGGAAGACTCCTTTCAGATTGACGTCGATCTGGTCGTCCCATTCCTCTTCGGTGCACTCGACGGTCGTGTGGGGATGGAACACGCCCGCGTTGTTGAACAGGATATCGAGGCGGCCGAACGTCCGCACCGTCTCCTCGACGGTCCGGCGGCAGTCGACCGCGAGGCGGACGTCGGAACGGACGAAGATCGCCCGGCCGCCGGCGCGCTCGATCGCCGCGACGACCTCCCGCCCTCGTCGGTCGTCGCGGCCGGTGACGGCGACGCGCGCTCCTTCCCGGGCGAACAACAGCGCCGTCGCCCTGCCGATGCCGGATGTCCCGCCGGTGACGATCGCGACCTTGTCCTTCAACCGCATCGCTCTCTCCTTCACTCACTCAAACCGAGCCGGCCTGGCCGCCGCCGTCGACGATCAGCGCCGCGCCGTTGACGAACGACGCATCATCACTGGCGAGATACAGCACCGCCTCGGCGATCTCCTCCGGCGTGCCGACGCGGCGCAGCGGTCGCTGCGAGGCGGCGCCGAGGAACTGGTCGATCGGCTCGCCGAGCTGGTACGCCTCGTTGCGCAGGAGCGGGGTGTCGGTGTCGCCGGGGCAGATGCAGTTGACGCGGATCCCCTCCGGGCCGTGGTCGACCGCCATGGCCCGGGTCAGCTGCACGACCGCCCCCTTGGAGGCGCAATAGGCCGCCGCCTTCGGGCCGGCCGACAGGCCCCAGCCGGAGGCGGTGTTGATGATCGACCCGGAGCCGGCGCGCCGCATGACCGGGATGGCGGCGCGCGACATCAGGAAGATCGCCTTGACGTTGACCTCCATGACCCGGTCCCAGTCGGCCTCGCGAATCTCGAGGATCGTCTCCCGCCGGGTGATCCCGGCGTTGTTGAACAGGATGGCGAGCCCGCCGAAGGCGCGGGTCGTTTCCTCGACCGCCCGGCGGCAGTCGGCGTCACTCGTCACGTCGCCCGGCAGCACCAGGGCCCGCCCGCCAGCCGCGACGATCGCCTCGGCGGCGGCGCGGGCCGCCGTCTCGTTCCGATCGACGATGGCGACGGCCGCCCCCTCGCGCGCCAGCCGCAGCGCCGCGGCGCGGCCGATCCCCGACCCGCCGCCTGTCACCAGCGCCCCCCTGCCTGCGAGCCGCCCGCCGCTCACGGCTGCCCCGCCATGAAGCCGCCGTCGACAACGAGCGGCGCCCCGGTCACGAACGAGGCGGCGTCGCCCGCCAGCCACAGGACGGCGCGGGCGATGTCGTCGGTGGTCGCGACGCGTCCCAGTGGGTTGTTGGACGAGCCGCGCAGCATCGCATCGTAGCTCTCGCCGAGCTGCTGCGCCTCGCTCCGGAGCATCGCCGTGTCGGTGTCGCCGGGGCAGACGCAGTTCACCCGGATGCCGGCGGCGCCGTGGTCGATCGCCATCGCCTTGGTCAGCAGCACCACCGCCCCCTTCGAGGCGATGTAGGCCGCGGCGCGCGCCCCGCCGACCAGGCCCCAGTTCGAGGCGGTGTTGACGATCGTCCCGCCGCCGCCGCGCGCCATCACCGGGACGGTGTGCCGGGACATCAGATAGATCCCCTTGACGTTCACCGCGAAGGTGAGGTCCCAGTCCTCCTCGGTCGTGTCCGCGACGGTGGCGCGGCGGATGATGCCGGCATTGTTGAACAGGATGTGCAGCGCCGCGAACGCCTGGACGGTCTCCTCGACCGCCCGGCGGCAGTCGGCGTCGCGCGTGACGTCACACGCGATGACCAGGGCCCGGCCGCCGGCGTCCTCGATCGCCCGGGCCGCGGCGGCGGCGCCGTCGGCGTCGCGGTCGGCGACGGCGACCGCCGCCCCCTCGCGGGCGAACAGCAGGGCGGTGGCGCGGCCGATCCCCGAGGCGGCGCCGGTGACCAGCGCGACCTTGCCGCGCAGCCGGCCGCCATCCGCCGCCCGCTCCTGGCCGTCCGGAGACCGTGCGTCAGCGCGCGGCATCGGCGAGCGCCTTCCTGAACGCGTCGAGGGTGAACGTCACGTCGGCCTCCGTGTGCGCCAGCGACGCGACAGAATGCAGCGCCGCCGACGGCGACAGGTAGACGCCGTGCCGGAACAGGGCCCAGGCGAGCCGCTGGAAGCGGCCGCGGTCGACGTGCGCGCAGAAATCGCGCAGATCGCGGATGGCGGGCCGGTCGGTGAAGAAGATCTGCAGCATCGGCCCGACCCCCTGGGCGATCGCCGGAACACCGGCGTCGCGGAAGACGCCGTTGAGGCCGTCGCGCAGCGTCTCGCCGATCCGCCAGAGGTGCTTGAACGCCGCGCCGCCGTCCTTCTGCAGCTCGCGCAGGCTGGCGCGCGCGGCGTACATCCCGGCGCGCGAGCCGTTCTGGGTGCCGTAGTGCAGCACGCCGCCCCAGGCGAGCGCCTCCATGATCGACGCCTTGCCGGTGAACGCCGCCACCGGCAGCCCGGCCCCCAGCGCCTTGCCGAAGGTCGCGATGTCGGCGACGACGCCATAGTGCTGCTGGCAGCCGCCGGGGGCGATCCGGAAGCCGGTCACCGTCTCGTCCATGATCAAGAGGATGTCGTTCGCGGCCGTCAACGATCGCAGCTCTTTGAGATAGCCGGGGTCGGGGGGGATGACGCCGATGTTCGCCATGATCCCCTCGGTGATCACGGCGGCAATCTGCCCGCGATGGTTGTCGATCGCCCGCTGCACCGCCGGCAGATCGTTCCACGGCACCACGACGGTGTCCTCGAGCGCCCTCCTGTTGAGCCCCGACGAGTCGGGGATGGCGACCGGATCGTTGCGGTGCCCCAGCGCCGCGATCGGGTACGGGTGCGCCGACAGCAGGACGTCGTCGTACCAGCCGTGATAGTGCCCCTCGAACTTGAGGATCTTCTGCCGGCCGGTGACGCCGCGGGCGAGGCGGATCGCCGCCATCGCCGCCTCGGTGCCGGTGTTGGCGAAGCGGACCCGCTCGGCGCCCGGGATCATCCGGCTCAGCAGCTCGGCGACCTCGACCTCGACTTCGGTGGCCGCTGCGAACAACGTGCCTGTGGAGGCCGCCTCGCGCAGCGCCTCGACGATGGCCGGATGGGCGTGGCCGAGCGGCAGGGCGCCGTACGCCATCATCCAGTCGAGATAGCGGTTGCCGTCGACGTCATAGAGGTGCGCCCCCTCGCCGCGCGCGATGAACAGCGGATAGTCGCCGTAGTTCGCCGGACCGCGCGACGGCGAGCTGCCGCCCTCGACCATCACCCGCCGGGCGCGTTCGAACATCTGCTTCGACTTCTCGGTGCTGCGGTTCATGCTCTCCTCGCGGCGCGGCGCCCGTCCGTCAGCGGCGCGGCGCCTTGTCGTCAGCGGCTCGCCAGGCCGCCGGCGGTCTCGGCGCCGTCGCAGACGTGCACGTGACCGGTGATGAACGCCGCGTCATCCGACGCCAGGAAGGCGAACAGCGCGGCGATCTCCTCCGGCCTGGCGTGCCGCCGCATCGGGATCTTGCGGTTGACCTCGTCGAGCATGGCGTCGGTGTACTCGGCGCGCTGCATCGGCGTCAGGACGTAGCCCGGCGCCACGGCGTTGACGCGCACCTTCGGCGCCAGCTCCAGGGCCATCGATTGGGTCAGCGCGATCACCCCCGCCTTGGTGGCGTTGTAGTCGGCGTACCAGGGGTAGCCGGTCATCCCGCTGGTCGAGGCGGTCATCAAGATGACGCCGCTGCCGCGCTGCATCATGTGCCGGGCCGCCGCCTGGGCGACGTGGAACACGCCGGTCAGGTTGACGGCGAGAACCTTGTCCCACTCCTCCGGCGTGATGTCGAGGAAGGCGTGCCGGATGCTGATCCCGGCGTTGTTGATGACCACGTCGACGCCGCCCATCAGGCGGATCGCCTCCTCCAACGCGGCGCGCACCTGCTCGAGCCGGGTAACGTCGGCATCGAGCGCCGCCGTCAACCCCGGCAGTTCTTTCATGATCCGCTGCCGCCCGGCCGCGTCACGATCGAGGACGCAGACCTTCGCCCCCTCCTCGAGAAAGCGCGCCGCCGTCGCCGCCCCGATGCCGCTGGCGCCGCCGGTGACCAGGACCCCCTTCCCCTTCAACCCGCGCATCGCACCGACCTCCCCATTCCCATCCGCCGAGCGCCCGCCGGGGCCGCGCCCTGGTTCACCGTTCCGGCAGCCTCACCCCGAGGCGCGAGGCGTAGTCCTTGAAGCGGGCCATCAGCTCCGTCGCCCGGGCGGCAGCCTCGTCCGGCCGCAGCCGCTGGCAATCGTACCCGAACGCCTGCCGCAGGATCTCGACCGATTCGCCGCGAAAGACGACCGTGCCGTCGGCCTCGATCCGCTCGATTCCGTCGAACATCTGCGAGCGCTCGTTCAGCGCCACCGCTCCGGCCTGACTCAAGCCCTCGATCGGGGCGAGCCGGATGGCGCCCCGGCCGGCGAGGATCGGATACCCCCCCGGCAGACCGAGCGGCCCCGGGGCGTGCAGCAGCGCCTCGTCTCCGGCGGACAGCGCCCGAATCAGCCGTACCGTCGACCCGGCCGTCAGGAACGACCAGGCCGGCCCCGGCGGCAGCGGGTACGGGGACAGCAGCAGCTCGTCGGCTCGCACGTCTGCCGTGACATCCTCGGCCCCCCGGTACACCCGCAGGAAATACGGCGGGATGTCCCCCGCCGGCAGAGCCAGAGCCGCGAACACCGCCGGCTCCAGAGCGTGATGCGCCACCAGGACGACGCGCATCTCCGCGAGCGGCGCCCGCAGCCGTTCCGCCGCCAGGTGCCTGACCTTGGGAACGATCTCGTCCAGGTTGCCGACGCCGCAGGTCGGGGCGAGGTCGAGCCGCCCGAGGACGCAATTGACCACATCCGGGAAAGGCGCGGTCAGCACGATGCCTTTGAACTGCGCCGCGCGCACCGCCTGCATCAAGTTCAGCGTCAGCGGCAGGTGGATCGGCAGCCAGACGCCGAAGCGCGCCCGTCCGAGCCAGGCGCGCTCCTGTTCAGGAAGGAGGTCGGTCAGCCACCAGGCCTGCAGGGTCGCGGCGGTGAAGAGGATGTCGGGCGACTCCCGCCGCAGCGCCTCGGCCGTCGCGGCGACGTCGCGCAGATTGAGCTTCAGGAAGCGGATGTCGGGCGCGTGCCCCTGGGCCATGGCGCCGATGCGCGCCAGATTGCAGCGCGCCTCGCCGCGCCCGGGATCGCGCCCGCCGACGACGATCGGCCCGAGGCCGTCCTGGCGCGCCAGGAGCTCGAGCACAGTACCGCCCAGCTCGCCCGGACCGATGAGCAGGATCTTCGGTGGCTTCGGTGTAGGGGCTGTCATTGAGGTCTTCATCATAGCAGTCCGTCTCCCCGAAACGGCGCCCGGAGGGCAGCCCGGCCGATGGCCTTGAACTTCCCGCGGGGGTTTCCGCCGGGTGCCCGGGTGTGGCAGCATGGGGCACTCAAACACGGGTTTCATCCCGGAGGGGGCTTCCTCATGGTCCGGATCGATCGCACGCGGCTGGCGCACCTCATGAAACAGGAAGACCGGCGCTTCGCCGACAGCCATCCGAGGTCCAGGGAGCTGTTCGAGCGGGCGAAGAAGTCGCTTCTCTCCGGCGTGCCGATGAGCTGGATGGTGAAGTGGGCCGGGCCGTGGCCGGTCTTCGCCCGCGAAGCCGGCGGGGCGCACATCACCGACGTCGACGGCAACCGCTATCTCGACCTGTGCCTCGGGGACACCGGGTCGATGCTCGGGCACTCCCCCAAGCCGATGGTCGACGCGGTGGCCGAGCAGGTGCGGCGCGGCATCACCTTCATGCTGCCGACCGAGGACGCCCTGTGGGTCGGCGAGGATCTGCAGCGCCGCTTCGGGCTGCCGTACTGGCAGATCGCCATGACGGCGACCGACGCGAACCGGTTCGCCCTGCGGATCGCCCGGGCCATCACCGGCCGGCCGTTGATCCTCGCCTTCAACGGCTGCTATCACGGCACCGTCGACGAGACGCTCGTGACCCTCAAGAACGGCGTGCCGGGGTCGAAGCGCGGCAACACCGGTCCTCCGGTCGACCCGACGCTCACCACCCGGGTGATCGAGTTCAACGACCTGAAGGCCCTCGAGGCGGCGCTCCAGCCGCGCGACGTCGCCTGCGTTCTGGCCGAGCCGGCGCTGACCAACTGCGGGATCGTCCCGCCCGACCCCGGCTATCACGCGGCGCTGCGCGACCTGACGCGCCGGACCGGCACCATCCTGATCATCGACGAGACCCATACCATCTGCACCGGGCCGGGCGGCTACACGGCGGCGCACGGTCTGCAGCCCGACATCCTGACCATCGGCAAGCCGATCGCCTCGGGGCTGCCGGCGGCCGCCTACGGCCTCTCCAAGGATGTCGCGGAGCGGATCATCGCCTTCTCGGCCGTCGAGGACTCGGACGTCAGCGGTCTCGGCGGCACGCTCTCCGGCAACGCCCTGGCGATCGCCGCCATGCGCGCCACCCTCGAGAAGGTGCTGACTCCCGCCGCCTACGAGCGGATGCTGCCGCTCGCCGGCCGGTTCGTCGACGGCGTCGAAGGGGTCATCCGCGACGCCGGCCTGCCGTGGCACGTCGTGCGGCTGGGGACTCGCATCGAGTACCAGTTCCGCGCCACGACACCGCGCAACGGCTCGGAGGCGGAGGCCGGCATGGACCTGGATCTCGACCGCTTCTGCCACCTGTACGCCATGAACCGCGGCATCCTCATGACGCCGTTCCACAACATGGCGCTGATCGCCCCGGACACGACCGCCGAGGACGTCGATCATCACACCGCGGTGTTCCGCGACTGCGTCCGGGACCTGCTCGGATGATCCATCGGAACGCCGACCGGATCGCCGGCGAGATGGCGGCCCGCGCCCCGGAGATCGGCGTCGCCGTCACGGCCCTGCCGTGCGGCGCGCGCCTCATCGACGCCGGTGTGGCGGCGGCCGGCTCGTGCGAGGCGGGGCGGCTGTATGCCGAGGCCTGCCTGGGCGGGCTCGGTCGGGTCGCGATCGGTCCGCGCCGGCTCGGCGAGGCGACGATCTTCGAAGCCCGCGTGGCGGTCGACGCGCCGCTTCAGGCCTGCATGGGGTCGCAGTACGCCGGCTGGAAGGTCCAGCACGGGAAATTCTTCGCCATGGGATCCGGTCCGGCCCGGGCGGCCGCCGCGGCCGAGCCGCTGTTCGAGACCTGGCCGTCGCTCCGCCGGCGCGCCGACCGCACCGTCCTCCTGCTGGAGACCGGCGTCCTGCCGGGCGACGAGGTCGCGACGCTGGTTGCCGGACGCTGCGGCGTGGCGGCGCGCGACCTGACCCTGGTCGCCGCCCGAACAGGGAGTCTCGCCGGCTGCACGCAGATCGCGGCGCGCAGCGTCGAGACGGCGCTCCACAAGTTGATGGAGCTGAAATTCGACCTGACGACCGTCATCGCCGGCGTGGGCGCCTGTCCGATCGCCCCCGGCATCCCGGACCCCCTCCTGGCGATCGGGCGGACCAATGACGCCGTGCTGTACGGCGCCGAGGTGAGCCTGTGGGTGGCGACCGACGACCGGGCGATCGAAGACGTCCTGGAGCGCGTGCCGTCCTCCGCCTCGAAGGAGCACGGCCGCCTATTTCATGACTTGTTCCGGGAGCACGGCGACTTTTACAAGATCGATCCGATGCTGTTCAGCCCCGCCCGGGTGACCTTCATCAACGCCAGGACCGGCCGCGTCTTCGCCGCCGGCCGCACCGACGAGGCGCTGCTGCTGCGCTCGTTTGGTCTCGCCGGGTCGGCATGACCATGGTCGCGCGGCGCATCGGCATCCTCGCGTCCGGCGACACCTGGCACGTCGGGGCGCTGGAGCGCGCCCTCGCGGCGCACGGCTGCGCGGTGACGCGTCTCGACGCCAAGCGGCTGGTGTCGCGCACCCACCCGTCGCCGTCGGTCGGGGTCGGCACCACATCGTCGGCGGAAGCGGAGCGGCCGGCGGTGGACGGCAGCTTCGCCGCACCCCAACCTCTCGACGACCTCGACGCGCTCGTGGTGCGCTTCATCCCGGGTGGGTCGCTCGACCAGGTGGTCTTTCGCATCGACGCCCTGCACCTGATCGCCGACCGCGGGGTCCCGGTGATCAATGCGCCGCGCGCCCTGGAGCGGACGGTCGACAAACACTGGTGCTCGCAGCTCCTCGTCGACGCCGGCGTGCCGACGCCGCGCACCGTCGCGGCGGAGAGCTTCGCCGACGCCATGGAGGCGTTTCAGGCCATGGGCGACGCGGTCGTGAAGCCGCTCCTCGGCTCCGGCGGGCGCGGCATCGTGCGGGTCTCGGACGTGGATCTCGCGTACCGGACGTTCCGGGCGCTGGAGATGCAGCGCGCTGTCTTCTACGTCCAGGAGTTCGTGGCGCACGGCCGCTCGGATCTGCGGGTCTTCATCGCCGGCGACCGCGCCGTGGCGGCGGCCCAGCGGGTCGGCGACGGCTGGAAGACCAACGTCGCCGCCGGCGCCCGGGCGCTGCCGCACCGCCTGCTTCCGGAGGAGGAGGAGCTCGCCCTGCGCGCCTGCCGGGCCGTCGGCGCCGACTACGCCGGCGTCGATCTGCTGCGCGCCGAGGACGGCCGGCTCCTGGTCGTCGAGGTCAACGGCATCCCCGGCTGGAGCGCCCTGCAGAAGACGACCGACATCGATCTCGCATCGGAGGTGGCGCGCCTGGTGCTGGCGCGTCTGGCCGGACGGCATGCCGCGGCGCCGCATCTCTGACGGCGCGCGGCGCCGGGCGCCTGAATCCCGGATCCCGGCCGACCCCTCGCTGGTCGCGGCGGCCGCCCAGACCGCCTGCCTGCTCGAGCTGGCGGCGCCGAAGCCGGGCAACGTCCGCAAGGGACACGACCTGCCGGGTCTGACCTATGCCGACCTTTTCCTCAGCGCCATTGCCATCGGCCCGGCGTTCCGCCGTCATGCCGGCGGCCCGGTCGGGCGGCTGATCCTCGAGGCGGTCCGGGCGACGCGCCGGCAAGTCGGGACCAACACCAACCTCGGCATCGTCCTGCTGCTGGCGCCGCTGGCGCGCGCCGCTGCGGACGCCGGCCCGGCACCGTTCGCGACCCGGCTGCGCCGCGTCCTGCGCCGCCTGACGGTGCGGGACGCGCGCGACGCCTACCGGGCGATCCGGCTGGCCGAGCCGGGCGGCCTGGGGCGCGTCTCGGCGCAGGACGTGAACCGTCCCCCCACCGTCACGCTGCGTCGCTGCATGGCGCTGGCGGCGCGGCGCGACGCCATCGCGCGCGAATACGCGACCGGGTTCTCGACAACGCTCTCCTGCTCCCTGCCCTCGCTGATCCGGCTGCGGTCCCGCCGGGTGCCGCTGCGGCGGGCGATCGCCCAGGTGTTCCTCGAGCTGCTGGCGGAGCGTCCCGACACCCTGATCGCCCGGCGCCACGGCGCCGCCGCGGCACGCGCGGTGCGCCGCGACGCGCGGCAGGTCCTGTCGGCCGGCGGTTTTCTGAGCGCCCGTGGCCGGACGATGGCGACGGCCCTCGACCGCCGCCTGCGGAGCGCCGCGCCGCCGCTCAATCCCGGGGCGACGGCCGACCTGACGACCGCGACGCTGTTCCTGTGGTTGCTGAGAAGCTCTAGCCCGAAGTGATGACGGCGCCGTGGTTCCAACCACGGGGGACGAGGAGCACCGCCTCCGGGGCGGTGTCGCGGATGATGTCGCAGAGCCGCTTCTCCTCCGCCTCGTCCGCCGCGAAGGCGTAGACCGCCGGGCCCCAGGAGGACTGGCCGACCCCGCAGGCGCCGAACTCTTTCAAGCGCCGCACCAGGCCGGCGCCGGCCGGGTGGAACAGGCCGTCCTGTACCGACGCGAAGCAGGCGCCGACGAGCTCCTGCACCTCGGCGACGGCGGCGCCGAAGCGCGGCAGATCGCGCTCGGCGAGCGCCGGCAGGATGCCGAGCAGGACGAGGTGGGTGATCCGGTCGACGGTCCCCTGAGGCGGCGGCGACATGCGCGCGAACGCCTCCTCCTCGGCCTCGCCGCTGATCGTCTGCGCGACCGGCGGGATCGCCAGCACGATCCTCCAGGTCGCCGGGAACTCGTGGTGCAGCAGGAGCGGCGGCGCGTCCCCCTCGGACCGGTGGCCGGCCGAGTGGGCGGCCGGCGCCGCACCGGGTGGGGGGGTGGCGCGCCCGGGCGGGTGCCCCCCCTCGACGACGAAACCGCCGCGCTGGAAGACGTGATAGCCGACGCCCGAGCGGCGCGCCCGGCCCATGAGGGCGCAGAGGCGGGCGGGCGGCAGGTCGATGCCCAGAAGCCGGCTGAGCCCGGCCGCCACCGCCAGCGCCAGCTGCGTGCCGGAGCCGAGGCCGACATGGCCCGGGATCGCCTCGACGATCCGGATGCGCGCCGCCGGCGCCAGATCGAGGGCGTCGAAGAAGCGCTCGGCGAGCAGCGCCACCCGGTCGTCCTGCTCGCCCGACACCTCGAGGCCCCGTGCCGGCTCGAGGCGCAGGACGAAGCGCGGCCTCGCGATCGCCAGGCCGATGCCGCCGAAGCGGCGCTCGCCGCGCCCCGACGGATCGAGAAAGCCGAAATGCAGCCGCGCCTGGGCGTGGACGTCGACACGTTTCATGTGGCGCCGCCTTTCATGGTCGACCCCCGGGGACCGGCGCGCCCTCGACCCACGCCCCGACGTAGCCGCGGATGAAGTCGAACGCCTCGCGCTCTTCGGGGCCGCCGGTCTTGTCCACCAGCGGCTGCAGCCTGGCGATCTCCAGCAGGACGACTTCGCGTCCCGTCAGGTGCAGGCGGGTCGCCAGGATGGTCGCCTCGATGACCGCGTGCCGGGCCCGGTTGAAGCCGAGAAAATCGCGCGCCCGGCCCTCGTGAACGACGCTCCCGATGATGCGCGCCCGCTCGTCCCCGGAGTCCTTCGAGGTCACCACGAACTCCTTCCAGGAGCAGGCCTCTTCGAGGACCCCGGCCCGCACTTTCTCGCCGGCGCGGTACGGCGGCACGTACGGCGACACGGCGCAGCGCGCGAACAGCAGGACGTTGTCGGTGAAATTCACCACCCCCTCGCCGGTCGCCGCGAGATTGTCGCGGGTGATGGCGCCGCGGAACGGCCGGAGCAGCACCGTTCCTCCGTCCAGGTCGATTCCCATCGGCGCGAAGTTGGGCTGCCCGTCGCGATCGACGGTGGCGACGATCGTCTCCAGGATCATGACCGCGCCTCCGGCCGGGCGCGCTCCATCACCACCTCGACGTGGGCGACCTTCGGCAGGACGAACTTCCTGATCCGGACGGTCGCCCGCCGGACCGGGAATCGCTCGAACAGCAAATCGAGGGTCTGCGCCGCCGCCACTTCGACCAGGTAGAACTGGCCGGCCTCGAGGTGCGCCCGCACCGCGTCGCACACCGCCCGGTAATCGATGGTGTCGCGCAGGTCACCGGTCCGGCAGGCCTTCGCGAGGTCCGCCTCGAGATCGAGATCGATCTCGAGCCGCTGGCGCTCGCAGCGCTCCCCCTCGGTGACGCCGATGTGGACCATGCAGTCGATCGCCTTGAGGACCAGCCACCCGCCGCTCATCGCTTGCCCGCTCCCGGCCGCTCCGCCTGGGCGGCACGGCGCCGTCGCGGCCGGGAGGCGGCGGTCGCCGGGCCTGCGGCCCGGGCCGGCGCACGCGCCGCGCGGCGCGCGTGC
>JAGYID010000084.1 GCA_018606725.1 Acidobacteriota bacterium | reverse complement strand
TCCTGCTCGTCGCGCCAGACGTTGTCCCCCATGACGAAGATCCGCACCGGCGGCCAGGCGTCGACTTCGTTGTGAATCCCCTTCAGGTACCGGTCGTGCCACTTGATGACCAGGCCGTAGTAGTCGAGCGTGGCGCCGGCCCCGAAATCGAGCTCGCCGACCTTGGTCTCGTACGGCTGCGGGTCGCCGTGATCCCAGGGGCCGAGGATCAGGTGCGCGCCGCGGCGCGCCGCTTCCGATGCGCCGTTGGCGCGCATGCCGTTGAAATTGGCGATCGCCCCGAGCGGGCCGTAGGCGCTGTCGTACCAGGCCGAGAAGTTCAGCGCCGGCACGCCGATCCGCTGATGGGCCGCGGTCACATCAGCGAACGCCCAGTAGTCGCCGTCGTCCGGGTGCGCCAGCCAGTCGTCGTACCAGGGCGCCACCTCCCGGAGCGCCGGCAGGCCGCGCAGCGGCAGGGTGCCCTCCCACTCCCACTTGCGCCGATCCCATTCCTTCTGCGCCTCCGCCTCGGTCTTCGCTCCCGGCAATTTCTTGCGGACGCGGACATCGGGGGCGATGTACAGCAGGATCCAGCGCATCCAGTCGTGGTTGAAGGCGCCGCCGAAATAGAAGAAGTGCCGGCCGGTTGCGAACGTCATCGCCGGGAAGATCGTCACCAAGTGCGGTGGCGCCTCCATCGCCGCCAGCCATTGGACCGCCCCCGGATACGACAGACCGAAGGTCCCGACCCGGCCGTCGCTCCACGGCTGCCGCGCCGCCCACTCGATGGTGTCGTAGCCGTCCCGCCCTTCCTGCTGATACGGCCGGAATTCCCCCTCCGAATTGAAGCGGCCGCGCACGTCCTGGATCACCAGCGCGTAGCCGGCGCGGGCGGCGCGGCTTATGGTCGGCTCGGAGCCGGACTCCAGCAGGCCGTCCTTGCCGTAGGGGGTGCGGTAGACGAGCGTCGGGTGGCGGCCGGGCGCGGCCGGGAGGTAGAGATCGGCGCGCAGGACGACGGCGTCGCGCATCGGCACCGCCACGTTGCGCTCGACGATGAGGTTGGTGAAGTCGCCGATCGCGGCCGTCGACGATCCGGGCGCGCCTGGCTCCGGCACGCCGGCGGCGCCGCCCGCGGTGACCCCGGATCCCGCGGCCGCCGCGGAGGCGGCCGGGCTCCCGGGCTCGGGCGGATGGACGGCGCGGCACCCGGCCGACAGCAGCAAAATCAAGGCGATCAGCGGCAGCGCTGGCATGGAATCGGAGCGTACCACGCGGCGAACGAAATTGTCATGGCGCCCGCTGGACGCGGTCCGCGGCGCTCATCATATTTAAAGGGGTATGCCGCGGCCCGTCCTGAATTACCATCCCGCACCGATGGGACCGACCACCTTCGGTCGCGCCGTCGCCGCGCTGTTGTCAGTCGCGGCGCTGGGCGCGTCGGCCGCCTGCGGCGGCCGCGGCGGCGCCCGGCTGGAGACCTCGCCGGAGGAGGCGGTGCGCCTCGATCGCAACGCGGAGCATCCGCCCGAGCCGGAGGCGGTTCCGCCCGCCGCCGCGGCCCGGACGCCGTCCTCCCCGGAGCCGGCCGGGATCATTCATCCGCTGCAGCGCGGCGAGACGCTTTACTCGCTGGCGCGCGCCTTCGGCGTGCCCCTCGCCGACGTCATGCGGGTCAACGGCATCGACAACCCGTCGGCGATCCGCGCCGGCACGCCGATCTTCATCCCGTTCAGCGCGCCGGCGCCGCACGCGCGCCCGGCGCGGCTGGCACAGCGATCCGCCGCCGGGCGCAACGCCGGCGGCGCGCCGAACGAGGCCTCGATCGCCGCCCTGCCGATGCCGGCCCCGCACATGCCCGCCCAGCCGATGCCGGGCGCCGACCGGCCGATGCCAGGCGACCGCCCGCCGTCGCAGGTTGCGCCCGGAGGAGCCTCCGACCTGATCCGCATTGACTGGCCGCTGCAGGGGCCGATCAACTCCGGCTTCGGCCGGCGCGGCAGCCGCTCCTTTCATGAGGGGATCGACATCGACGGCAACCGCGGCGACCCGATCCGCGCCGCCGCCGGCGGCGTCGTCCTGCACGCCGGTCACGGCGGTCGCTACGGCCGCTATCTGGTGATCGACCACGGCGACGGGGTGATCACGCTGTATGCCCACGCCGATCGGCTGCTGGTGCACGAGGGCGACAACATCGAGAGGGGCGACCTGATCGCGGAGGTCGGCCGTACCGGCAACGCCCGCGGCACCCATCTGCATTTCGAGGTGCGCCGCAACGGCCACCCGGTCGACCCGCTGCCGCTGCTGCGCGGCGGCGCCGTCGCCGCCTCGACGCGCTGATCAGTCCGCCGGGAGGCGGCGGCCGTACTCCGTGGAACGCGACAGCGTCAGGAAGTAATCGTGGGCGGCGCGCGCCACCGCGCCGATGTAGACGACGCCGGCCTCGTCGTCGGCGAGATAGGCGGTCATCACCGAGATGACCACCGGGCGGGGCGGATCGGACGGCCCCGGCCCGGGCACGAACAGCAGCCCGGAGTCGCAGCGCACGCCATCGAGATCCCCCTCCTTGTCGGCCACCTCGGCGGTCGCCGGCAGGCCGCGCTTGATCCAGGTGCCGGCATTCCGTTTCATGATCGCGATAATCCGCCGCGTGTGCTCCGGGTTCAGCAGCTCACCGCGCTGCAGCTTCTCCAGCAGGCCGGCCATGTCGCGCGGTGTGGTGACGTTCTCGCGTCCGGCCCGCGCCGCCGCGGTGTCCATCATCCTCCGCCGCAGAAGCGTGTCGTCGAACCCCCAGCGCGCCAGCCGCCGGCCGACGCGCTCCAGGCCGATCCGATCGATCAAGACGTTGGTGGCGAAGTTGTCGGAAAAATCCATCATCAGGACGGCGAGCTGCGCGGCCGACAGGACCGGGTACGGCTCGGCGAATTTCTCCAGCACGCCGCCCCCCTCGACCCGCGCCTTCGGCTCGATCGGCACCGGCGCGTCGAGATCGATGCCGCCCTCCTCGGCCCGCTTGTAGAGCTCGATGATGATCGGCAGCTTGATGCTCGAGGCGGCCGGGAAGACGACGTCGGCGTTCCGGGCGAACGTCTCGCCGGTGCCGAGGTCGCGGATCAGGTAGCCACCGGCACCCGCCAGGCCGTCGCTCAACCGCGCCAGGGTCGTCTCGGTGGCCGACCGCAGGTCCCGCCGTTTCAGGTCGACGGCGGCGGGGCGCTCCCCTGCCGGCGCCGCCGCGTCCGGGGGTGCCGCCACGGTCGGGGGCGTCGTCGCGGCCACGCCGCCCGCGAGGAGGGCCAGCGCCGCGGCCGCGATCGCTCCGGCCGCGGCCGGCCGGGCCATCATCGACCCGCGGCCCCCGGCTCTCACCACGCGCCTTCGAGACCGAGGCCGGGGCCGCGCGGCAGGACCAGCCGGCCGTCGCGCACCAGCGCGCCACGGAACGGGTCGGCGGCGATCAGCAGATTGCCGTCGAGATCGGCGTAATCGACGAGCGGCGACAGGTGCGCGGCCGCGGTGATGCCGATCGAGGTCTCGATCATGCAGCCGAGCATGACCTTCATGCCGAAACGGCGCGCCGCCGCGATCATCGCCCGGGCCATGCGCAGACCGCCGGCCTTCTGCACCTTGACGTTGACCCCGTCGAAGGCGTCGCGCAGCGCCGGCACGTCGCCCGCCGTCACCGCCGCCTCGTCGGCGACGATCGGCATGTCGACCCGGTCGCGGACGTACTTCGCGCCGTCGAGGTCCGCCGCCGGCAGCGGCTGCTCCAACAGGACCACGCCCATCCCTTCCATCCACTTGATCATCTCGACCGCCCGGTCCCGATCCTTCCACCCCTCGTTGGCGTCGACGTACAGCGGCCGATCGGTGACGGCGCGGATGCCGGCGATGATCTCCCGGTCGTTGGCCAGGCCCACCTTGATCTTGAGGATCTTGAACCCCTCCGCCTCGCGCACCTTCTCCTGCATGACCGGGATGTCGTCGATGCCGATCGACATCGAGGTCAGCGGCGCCTTCGCAGGATCGGCGCCGAACATCCGGTGCAGGGGGACGCCGGTTTTCCGGCCGATCCAGTCGTGCAGGGCGATGTCGACCGCCGCCTTGGCGGCGTGATTGCCCGGCAGCGCCGCTTCGATCCGTTCGAGGACCCGGTCGAATTGCGAGGGGTCGTCGCCGAGCCGCGGCTCGATGAGCGCCAGCGCGCTCAGCACCGTCTCCCAGTCTTCGCCGTAGCGGACGTTCGGGGCGGCCTCGCCCAGCCCCTCGATGCCGCCGTGGCTGACGCGGACCAGGACATTGCGCTTGGCGGTGCTGGTATTGCGCGCGATCGTCCAGGCGTGCCGCAGAGCGAGATCGATCGCCTTCCGCTCGAGCCGGATCGGTTCGCGCCCCCCGGCCGCGCCGCCGCCCCGGCCGGCGTCGGGGGCCGCCGGATCGCCCGCCGCACCGCCGGCGGCGCGCAGCGTCCTCCCCAGCGTTGACGGTCCGAGGGCCGCGGCGGCCAGGGTCGAGCGCATCGAGGCTCTCAGGAACTCCTTGCGGGTCATTCGTCGGCGAGGATCGCCTCGAGGGCCCGACTGGTGTCGGAGAAATCCTCGAGCAGGGCGTCCGGCCGGTGCTTCAGCAGATCCTCGATCGAGGTCCAGCCGGTGCAGACGGCGACGGAGCGGGCGCCGACCGACCGTCCGCACAGGACGTCGTGCTCGCTGTCGCCGACGATGACCAGCCGGTCCCCGCCGATCGCCGGGTCGACGGCCCGGCGGGCCCGTTGCAGGGCGATCCCCGGCAGCCGGTAACGATCGGGGTCGTCGCTGCCGAAGCAGGACAGCGAGAAATCGAAAAACGGCGTGATCCCGAACAGGCCGAGCTTGAGCCGCGCCCCGCTCTCGACATTGCCGGTCAGCAGCGCCGTGCGGGCATCGTCCCGACCGGCCAGCGATTCGAGCAGCTCGCGCACCCCCGGCAACAGGCGGGCGCCGCGCAACTGCGGCAGCATCTCCTCGAAATAGCGCAGGTAGAGCCGGATCGATTCGGGGATCGCCCGTTCCAAAAGATCCCCTTCGACGCCGTTGGCGCTCAGGATGTCGCGGGCGATCTGCGGGTCGGTCCGTCCCGAGAAGGAGTAGCCATTCGGGCTGATCGGCCGGTCGGCCGCCTCCGACAGCGCGCGGGTGAACGCCTCGCGCGCCCCGCCGGCGGTCGTCACCAGGGTGCCGTCGATGTCGAAGAGAATGATCCGCATGACCGCTGCAGTCTATCCGGCGGCGCGCCGGCGATCAACCGCAGGCGCGCGGCACCGCCTTCTGCCATAATGCCCGCCGTCTCGCAGGAGGGGTCATGAGCCGGGGAACCGGTACGGGGATGCCGCGGCGCGTCGATCTGATCGGCATTCCGCTCGATCTCGGCGCCGGCCGGCGCGGCGTCGACATGGGGCCGTCGGCGTTCCGGCTGACCGGCCTGACGCCGCGGCTCGAGGCGCTCGGGTACGAAGTCCGCGACCGGGGCGATGTGCCGGTGCCGATCCCGGAGATGAGCAACCCGGGTGACCCGCGCAAACGCTATGTCGCCGAAATCGCCGCCGCCTGCCGCGCGCTCGCCGACCTGACCGCCGAGACCGTGACCGCCGGCGGGGTGCCGGTCAGCCTGGGCGGCGACCACTCGCTGGCCGCCGGGTCGATAGCCGGCGTGGCCAGGGCCCTGCGCCGCCGCGGCGAGGAGCTGGCGGTCGTCTGGGTCGACGCGCACGCCGACATGAACACCCCCGAGAGCAGCCCGTCGGGCAACGTCCACGGCATGCCGCTGGCCGCGTGCCTGGGTCACGGTCCGGAGGAGCTGGTGGCGATCGGCGGCGGCGCCAGCGTGAAACCGGGGAATGTCGCGCTGATCGGCATCCGCAACCTCGACGAGCGCGAAAAGACGCTGGTGGGGCGGAGCGGCGTGCGGGCCTGCACCATGTCGGAGATCGACCGGCGCGGGGTCGGGCCGATCCTCGACGAGATCCTGACGGCCCTGACCCGCAGCGCGGGCGGCATCCACCTGAGCCTGGACCTCGACGGGCTCGATCCCGAAATCGCTCCCGGCGTGGGGACGCCGGAGCGCGGCGGCCTGACCTATCGCGAAGCTCACTTATTGTGCGAGATGGTGGCCGCCTCGGGCCGGCTCGTCGCCATGGACGTCGCCGAGCTCAATCCGATCCTGGACGTCCGCAACCACTCGGCCGAAGTCGGCGCCGAGTTGATCCTGTCGGCCCTCGGCCAGCGCATCCTCTGAGCCGGACGCCCGGCTACCTCAGGACGACGGCCGCCGAGTAGCGCCGGCCGTCCGGCATCTTGATCCAGATGGTGTAGGTGCCCGGCCGCAGAGCGCGGGTGGAGAGGTTGTAGACCCAGCCGCCCTCCGAGGAACGGAACCGCAGACCGCCGCCGTTCGCCTTCCCGGAATCGAGATCGAGTTTCGAGGGGTCGAGGCTGCCCGCGGCGCTGTCGATGGCGACGATCTCGGGCGCGGCGACCGCATCGGTTTGGAGCGTCTCGGCGCCGCAGGAGAGGACGAGCTTCAGCGGCAGCGTGCTCCCTTGCTTGAACTCGCGCGCCGGCGACGGCGCGGTCGCCCCCTCCAGCGTCAACGCCGCCAGCGGGGCGCCCAGCCCCTGGACGTGGATATTCACCGAGGCGGTCATCGAGTCGGGGGCTGAATCCTCCTGCGCGTCATTGACGACCAGGTTGATCGTCGAGCGCCCCAGCGGCAGGGTCACGGTCGGGTTGACGCTGGGGACCAGTCCGTTGTTCTCGGGGAACGGGCCGGTCCAGGCGTAGGTGATCGGATCGCCGTCGAAGTCGGTGGAGGCCGAGCCGTCGAGGGTCATCGGCGCGCCGGCGACGGAGGCGCATTCGATCGTCTGATCGGGACCGGCGTCGGCGAGCGGCGGGTGGTTGCGCCCGCTCACCAGCTGGAACTCCACCACCCCGATGTCGAGGTTGTGGTTCTGGTTGGTCTGGTAGGCGACGCGCGTGCCGCTGATGTCGTCGGCCTGCTCGTCGAACTCGGTGGTCACGGCGCCGAACGGCGAGTCCCTCGGGATGTTGTAGATCTTGATGTCCCAGTTGGGATAGGGGACCTGGGCGACCTTCTCGGCAGCGATCCAGTCGCCGCTGACGTGGGCATTGCGCTGCACGCCGGCCAGGACAACCCGGTGTTCCTCCCCGGTCGCCAGGCTGTAGACGTAGACGTCCTGATCGCCGCTCGGGTTGTTGTCGTAGGCGATCATGTCGCCATCGATGTCCGGGCGGCTGAAGCAGCCGGCGCCGGAGGTGATCTGCCGGGTCATCCGGGTTACCACGTCGGTCATGAAGATCTGGCAGGTGCCGTCGGCGTAGCGCCGCGAGTAGACCACCCGGCTCCCCGAGACGGCCGGGTCAAGTTCCTCGGCGTCGGCGGTCTCGGTCAGCCGGATGGCCGGGCCGCCGCCGAGATCCCTGGCGTAAATCTCCAGATTGCCGTCGCGCCGGTCCTCCCAGACGATCAGGTTGCCGGAGATCGCCGGGTCGGTCTGCGCCGAGGCGGGCTCGCCGGCCACCAGGGTGGGCGCACCGCCCAGGGTGACGGCGTAGATGTCCCCGCCCCCGGTCGACGGACCGAAATCGGTATAGACGACGGTCCGGCCGGAGACGTCCGGCTGCCGCTGGCTGGTGGGACCGCCGGCGACCATTCCCTGCGCGTCGGTCGACAGATCGTAGTACCAGATGTCCTCATCGCTGCCGCTGCGCCGGTCCGTGAAAACGATCAGGTCGCCGGCGATCGCCGGCTCCCACTGATCGGCCGTGTTGGTCGTGAGGATGCGATAGGTCCTCTTGATGTTCAGTCTTTGGGCGTAGGCGGGATCGATACCCAGCAGCCCCGCCCGCCCCGCCACCAGGACTAGCGCCAGGGCCGCCGCCCCGCGCCCCGCCCGCCGCAGCCACCGCCCGTCGATCGTTCCCGCCAGTCCACCCGCCACGGCCCGCCTCCTTGCCCCTCGGAGTGTGAAGATGTCAGGCGATACGGATACGACGAGGAATGCCCTTCGTCAACAACGATTTGAGCCTTCTTGCGCAATGGATGGACGCCCCGCCGAAGGGGCCAGGAGCCTGCCCGAGTATTCGGCCAGACCCCTAGGCAGAACGAGGCCGACGGGCCTATCATCCGGTCATCGGAGGGAAACCCCATGACGCCGCGTCGCCTCGTCCTCGCGCTCCTTCTGTTCACGACCCTGGCGCTGGCGGTCACGGTGGCCGCTGCCCAGACGGCCACCGACCAGCGGCTCCCGGTCATCTATCGGCTGGCGGAGAAGGCCAGCACCTACCAGTACGGCTGCTTCGAGCCGTGTCTCTGTCCGATCCTGACCGAGATGCCGGTGCGCGGCACGTTCGTCCTGATCCCGGCCGGCTTCGACGGCCTGTTCACCACCTTCCGCGTGGAGGAGGTGAACTGGACGGTGGCCTTCGGGCAGCCCGAGCTGCGGATCACCGGGTCCGGGACATACAAGATCGGCGGCGAATTCGCCCTGCAGCAGCAACTGACGCTCGCCCTGAAGATCGGCGACCAGGCGGAGCAGAAGTTCGACAGCGGCCTGGTGCCGGCCGGCGACGTCCGCTTCCCGGCCATCAGCGTGCCGATCTCCATCAACGGCGGGGTCTGCTTCGACACGGTCATCACCGTCACCGCCCTGCCGGTGCCCATTCAGGAGATTCGTTCCTATCGGCTGATGATCGGGACCACCTTCCAGCGCGGCTGCTTCGACCCGTGCGACTGCCCGCTGGGGCCGGAGCTGCCCGTGACCGGCAGCCTCGCCCTGGTGCCGCTGCGACGCGACCTGTTCGTGACTGAGTTCGCGGTGGTCAATGTCCGCTGGCAGGTCGGCGCGGACGACGCAACGGCCCTGCGCACCATCCCGATCCGCGGCTTCGGGACCTACTGGACGGGGGGCGACTTCGCCCTGCAGCAGCAGCTCAGCCTGGACCTGACCGTCGACGGCGAGCCGCAGACGCATTACGACAGCGGCCCCGTCCTCGGTTCGAAGTTCCCGCGCCTCGACGTGCCGGTTTCCATCAACGGCGGCGTCTGCTTCGACACGCTCATCGACGTGCACGCGCGGCCGCGACGGTCGAGCGTCAGCCGGCAGTCGTCGGGAGGGTATTCTCTGAAGTGAGGTCGACCGGCAGGCAGCGCGCCCCCCAGTCGCCCGGCGGGCCCTCGAACACGCCCGGTGTGGCGGCGCCGCACCGGCGGCAGCAGCCGTCGGCGGTGAGATACCACGAGGTCACCTCATAGCGATCGCGGCCGATGACCGGCGCGCCGCAGCGGTGACAGGAGGTGCTCTCCCCCTCCGGGTCCCTCGGGCCGGCGGTGTAGACGTGGCGCAGGCCGTTGCCGGTGGCGATGCGCCGCGCCCGGCGGAGCGTCGCCGGCGGGGTCGCCGGGACATTGAGCATCCGCCAGGCCGGACGGTAGGCGGAGAAGTGCAGCGGCACATCCGGTCCGAGCTCGCGGACCATCCACCGCGTCAGCGCCTCGACCTCCTCGTCCGTGTCGTTCCATCCCGGGATGAGGAGGTTGGTGATCTCGAGCCAGACCTTCCTCCCGGCCTTGATGGCGACCAGGGTGTCGAGCACCGGTTGCAGGTGACCGCTGCAGACCTGCGCGTAGAACTCTTCGCGGATGCTCTTGAGGTCGACGTTGGCCGCATCGATGTGCCGGTAGAACTCGTCGCGCGGTTCCGGACAGACGTAGCCGGCGGTGACCGCCACCGTCCGGAGCCCGAGGGCGCGACAGGCGTCGGCGACGTCGATGGCGTACTCGTGGAAGATCACCGGGTCGTTGTAGGTGAACGCCACGCTGCGGCAGCCGAGCTCGCGGGCGACGAGGGCGACCCGCTCCGGCGGGGCGGCATCGGCCAGGGTGGCGATGGTGCGCGATTTTGTGATGTCCCAGTTCTGGCAGAAACGACAGGCCAGGTTGCAGCCGGCCGTGCCGAACGACAGGACGGCGGTCCCGGGGAGGAAGTGATACAGGGGCTTCTTCTCGATCGGGTCGACGCAGAAGCCGGACGAGCGCCCGTAAGTGGTCAGGACGATGCGGCGTTCCCGGCAGGCGCGCACGAAGCACAGGCCGCGCTGCCCCTCATGCAGTTTGCAGAAACGCGGGCAGAGATCGCATTGGACCCGGCCGTCCCCGAGCGCGTGCCAGTAGCGGGTCGCGACGACCGGCAGGAACTCGTCGTGCGCGTCGGCCTCCGGGCGCGTCATGTGAGCAGAACCCCCGGCCTAATCCTCGGGCCGGCTCCCAGGAGCCTCTCCGGCCCTCTAGAGGACCGGCCCGCCTGTTGACATCCTCTCGTGACGGGCCTTGTGAAGGGTGCGGACTTCGCGCCACTCGCCCAGCAACCGCCCGATCTCTTCGTCACTCGCGGGGCCGAACTCCTCGTAGAACATCCCGACCGACAGGAATGGTTTCGGCACGTACGGGCAGACCAGCTCGTCGGCCTCTGCAAGAAGTGCCGCGCACGCGTCCGACGATCCGACCGGCACCGCGACAATCAACCGGGTCGGATGGCGCTCGGCCACCGAGCGGATCGACGCCCGCATCGTCGCGCCGGTCGCCAGACCGTCGTCGACGAGGATCACCGTCCGTTCCCGGATGCGCGGCGGCTGCCGGCCGGCCCGGTAACGTGCCTCGCGCCGCCTGGCCTCCGCCATCTGCGCGGCCGCTTCGGCCTCCAGGAACTGCCCGGTGACCCCGAGCCGGCGAATCATGTCGGCGTCGAGATACTCGCTGCCGTCGGCGGTCACCGCTCCGATCGCCAGCTCCGGCTCGCCCAGCGCGCCGAGCTTGCTGGCGACCACGACGTCCATGTCGGCGTTCAACCGGCGCGCGACCTCGGCGGCGACGATGACGCCGCCGCGGGCGATGCCGAGCACGAGCACGCCGCGGCCGCGGTAAGCGGCCAGGTTCTCCGCCAGATACGCGCCCGCCGCCCTTCGATCGCGGTAAAGGATCCCGGGTTCCGTCCGCACTCTGAATGACCGTTCCATGACCCCCATCCCCGCCGGCCGTCGTGCCGCCCGCTCAGGGGCGGCCGGCGACAGCCGGCCTGTCGAGGACGCTGTGCCTCTTAGTCTCGCCACGACGCCGCTGCGAAACGTCCTGCAGGATCCGCCGGGCGGCGTCGAAGGCGTCATGAATGGCGACGTGCACGCTTTGGCGGCTGCCGTTACGCACGGCGTCGCGTCCCACCGCCAGCTCCGATCCGGGAATCGTCACGTCGATGCGCACGTGGCAGGGCCGACCGTTGCGGTGGTGGCGGTGCGGCGCCTCGACGAGGACGCGGCACCCCGTGATGCGGTGACAGGACCTCTCGAGCCAGGTGACCTTCCGGAGCACGAGCTCCTCGATGCCCGGCTCGCGCTGCATATCCCGAAAGGTGATTTGGACTGATTGTTTCACGGCGGCCTCGCGTGACCATCCCGGGCTTTTTTCAAAACAGCAAGTGCCGTGCCACGGGCACGATCGGTTCTCCCGAGGAAAACCCGGTCCACATCGATGGTCGCGGCCGCGATCGCAGCGAATACCGCAGTTCTTGCGGCTGCGACCGCCGACCGCGCACGATCCGGCGCGGCGACCCGTTCGCGCACCGGTGCGAACCCGTGGCACCCTGCTTGCAGTTTCATGTCATGACGCGCGCTGCGGCGCGGCCGGCGCGCAGAAAGCGAGGTCCCGATGATCACCATCCGACGCATCGTCTGCCCGACCGATTTCTCGGAGTTTTCCAAGCGGGCCCTGTCCTGCGCCGGGGCGTTGGCGCGGTGGTACGGAGCCTCGCTCACGGCCGTGCACGTCTATCCGTTCTTCCCGCCGCCGCCGAGCGAAATCCCGATCGACCCGCGCGGCGTGCCGCTGCAGGCCGACCTGCGCGTGCGGCTCATCGCCGAGTTGCGGCGCTTCCTCGAGCCGGCGCGACGCGCCGGGTTGCCCGCCGAGGCGGTCCTCCTCGAGGGCGACCCGGTCAAGGAGATCATCCACCACGCCCGGGACGGGAACGCCGACCTGATCGTCCTGGGGACGCACGGCCGGAGCGGCTTCGAGCGCCTGATGCTCGGTTCGGTCGCCGAGCGGGTGCTGCGGTTGGCGCCCTGCCCGGTGTTGACCGTGCCGCGCCAAACCGGGGGGCAGGCGGCGCACGAGGCGGCCGTCTTCAAGCACATCCTCTGTCCGGTCGACTTCTCGGAGCCGTCGCTGCGGGCCCTGGAGTACGCCTTCTCGCTGGCCAGGGAGTCGAATGCCGGCGTCACGCTGCTGCACTCGACCGAGGCGCTCGCCGAGCAGGGCACGCCCGAAAGCCTGACGTTCAACGTTCCCGAGTTCCGCCGCGAGCTCGAGCGGCAGGCGAAGGAGCGCTTGATGGCGCTGATCCCGGCCGGGGCGGGCGACTGGTGCCGGCCCTCGGCCGTGGTCACGTCCGGCAAGGCCTGGCGTGAGATCATCACCATGGCGACGGAGCGACAGGCCGACCTGATCGTCATGGGCGTGCTGGGTCGCGGCGCCATCGATCTCATGCTGTTCGGCTCGACCACCCAGCACGTCGTGCGACAGTCGACCTGCCCGGTGCTGACAGTCCGGACGGCCTGAGAATCCACCCCGGGCGGGGTAAGATGCAACGATCAGCGGGTCGCCCCCGTCGGGCGACGCAGCGTCCCTGGAGGATTTCATGAAGATGATCCGGAACCGCAGCCCGAGGCCGATCAGGATTTCCCTGCCCGGCGGCAAGACGCTGCACCTCGGCCCCGGCAAGGAAGGGCAGGTCTCCGCGGAGGCGTTCGATCGCCCGGCGGTGCAGGCGCTGCTGGGCAACGGCACGATTGAGATGGTCGGGGAATCGGCGCACGGCCCCGGGCTGGGGCGGGCTGCGGCCTCGCCGCATGCCGAGACGCGCGGGTTCCGCCGCACGGTCACCGGCTTCAGCAAGGGCGACAAACGGGGCTAGTCCCGCTGGGAGCCTGTCCGAGTATTCGGGCAGGCTCCTAGGAGTCGCTCTTGGCCGCGCCCGGACGCGGGGCGACGAGCAGCGCGTAGATCAGCACCGCCAACCCGATGAACAACGGGATGAGGCCGACGGTCCAAACCGGCTCATCCTCGTGAACCATCGCCCCGAGAAAGACCGCCACGCCCAGCCC
>JAGYID010000025.1 GCA_018606725.1 Acidobacteriota bacterium | reverse complement strand
TCGTCGATGACCGACCAAGGTCATTGTCCTCCTCGCTCCTTGTCTGCGACCCGCAAGCCCCATGCGCGCGGCCCGGCCGAATACTCGGACAGGCTCCTAGGAGGGGCGATCGTCAGGCGGCGCTCTGGGCGCCCGTCCGGGTCTCCGGTGGGGCGGCGCCGTCCGCCGGCAGGGCCCGGCCGGCGGCCCAGGCGCGCAGCGCTTCGATCGACTCGCGGCAGGTGCGCGACAGGGGCACGGCGCGCCGCAGCTCGGCGAGCAGGTGATCCCCGGAGAGCGGCTGCCGGACGGCGAACGCGGCGTACAGCGCCGCCACCACGGCCGCCTCGATCTCGGCGCCGCTGAAGCCGTCGGCGGCCGCCGACAGCCCGCCCAGGTCGAAGCGCGCCGGGTCCTGGCGGCGCTTCGACAAGTGCAGCGCGATGATGGCGCGCCGGGCCGCGTTGCCCGGCAGGTCGACGAAGAAGATCGCGTCGAAGCGCCCCTTGCGCAGCAGCTCCGGCGGGAGCGATTCGATGTCGTTGGCGGTCGCCATGACGAACACCGGACGGCTCTTCTCCTGCATCCAGGAGATGAACGAGCCGAACAGCCGGCGCGACAGGCCGCCGTCCGACTCCGAGCCGCGCACGCCGGACAGTCCCTTCTCGATCTCGTCGATCCACAGCACGCAGGGGGCCATCGCCTCGGCGGTGCGGAAGGCGGCGCGCAGGTTCTTCTCCGACTGACCGATGTACTTGTCGTACAGGGCGCCGGCGTCGAGCTTCAGGAGGGTCAGCCCCCATTCGGACGCCACTGCCTTGGCGCACAGGCTCTTGCCGCACCCCTGCACCCCGAGGAGCAGGAGCCCGCGCGGCGGCTCCAGCCCGTAGCGCTGTGCCTCGGCCGAGAACGCCGCGCCGCGAGTGCGCAGCCACTCCTTGAGGTTCTCCAGGCCGCCGACCTGCTGCAGCGAAGTCTCGGCGGGATACAGCTCCAGCACGCCGTCCTGGGCGATCAGCTTCTTTTTGCGATCGAGGATGTGCTTGAAGTCGGCGCGGTCCAGCTTCAGGTCGTCGAGGGCGGCGGCCAGGAGGACGCGCTGCGCCTCGGCCAGGGTCAGGCCGCCCAGCGAGCGGACCAGCTCTTCGATCTCCGGGAGGCTCAGGTCGATCTTGATCGAACGGGGCGCTCCGAGGCCGCGCAGAGTCTGCACCGTCAGCCGCTTCAGCTCGTCGAACTCCGGCAGCGCCAGCTGCATGCGGGCCGTGCACGCCTGCAGATCGACCGGCACCTCGATCGCCGGCGCGCACAGGATCAGGCAGCGGCGGTCGCGGCTGAAGCGCTCGCCGATGTCGCGCAGGGCGCGCAGGATCGCCGGGTCCTCGAAGTACTTGTCAAGGTCGTAGAAGAGGTACAGCGCCTCGGTCTGCATGTCGGCGGCGGCGCGCAGGGCCAGGGCCGGCTTGGCGGAGTCGTAGAGCGGCTCGGTGGTCCCGGCGCGCAACAGCCCGGTGGTCGCCTTCCACTCGAAGAACGGCAGGTCGATGCGTGCGGCCACCTGGCGGGCGTGCTCGCGGACGCGCTCCTCCTCCTGGCTTTCGATGGCGACGATCGGGTGGCGCGACAGGATCAGCAGCTCGAGGTCGCGGATGTTCTCCACCGGACGGGCTCCTCCGCCCGGAATCTAGTGTCCTGGACGGGAGCCGGCAACCGGCTGGCGGGGACGGGCCCGGCCGAATACTCGGACCGGCTCCTAGGCGGCGCTTTCCTCGTTGCCGGCGGCGGGCTCGGTGACGGTGGCGGGGCCGGAGGGCGAGGCCGGGGGGGCAGCCTGCGGGGCGGGCGGATCCCAGGGACTGTCCTCCTGGAGCCCCTCGAGAGACACTTCGATGTCGTAGGCGGCGAAGGCCTGCCGGAACATGTCGAAATGGGCCCGCAGATGCTTGGCGGTGGCGCGGTAGCCGTAGTTGAGCATCGCCACGCGCGAGCCGTAGTTGAGGATGTTCTCCATGAACAGCACCGAGTCGCTGCGCGGCGGCTCGAGCAGGAAGACGCGGGTCTCCGGGTGCTGGGCGCGCAGGCGCTCCAGGCCCAGCTCGAGCTTCTCGCGCGTCGAGATCCGCTGCGTCTGGTCGACGACGTAGGTGATCCCCTTCTCGGCGATGCGGGCACAGTGGCCGGAGAAGGTCGGGATGGAGACCAGGCCCGCCTCGTTGCGCAGCGGGATGATCGGGTTGACGACCAGCAGGAAGCGGGCGCCGCGCTCGATCGGGATGTCGACGTGCAGCACCCGCCCGACGCCGCCATCGACGAAGTCCTTGTCGTGCACGCGCACCGGCTGGAAGTAGAGCGGCAGCGCCGACGAAGCGGCGATGGCGTCCGAGATCGCCACGTCCCGCCACCCCGGGGTGCCGAACATGACGCGGTCGCCGGTATCGAGGTGCACCGCCGGGATGTACAACTCGCGCTTCAGCTCCTCGAACGAGTTGACGATGCCGGGGCGCCCGAGCAGCCGGCCCAGGTACGCCTGGTACTTGTCCATGGCGTACATCCCCGCCGGCAGGTTCTCCTCCAGCGCGTGCAGGGCGCGGGCGATCGAGAACAACTGCGGGTTGCGGCGATAGAACCTGAACAACGCCGGGATCGCTTTCAGGCCCCGGACGATCGACCCTTTGATCTCCTTCGGGTTGACCGTCAGGATGTCGTCCTGCTTGAAGTTCAGCAGGTCGTCGGCGTTGCCGACGATCGCCCGCCCCACGTCCCGGGGCGGCACGCCGTTGGCCATCAATGCGGCCACGACCGCGCCGGCGCTGGTGCCGACGTAGCTGCCGAAGTCGTTGACTGTGAAGGAGCCGGCGAAGAAGTGGTCGAGAGCCTGCAGGGCCCCGAATTCGTACATGGCGCCGGTGATGCCGCCGCCGCAAAGGATCATGCTCAGCGCCTGCCGCCGGGGCGTCTCGCTCATGACGGTGGCCCAGATGAGGTCGCCGCGGGCGTCGCGGTCGCCCCGGGCGCGCCCGCGGCGTCGCCGTCGGCGCGCGCCTCGACGACCTTCCACTGGCTGTCGACCGCGTAGCCGGTCATGGCGGAGCCGCGCAGCCGGCTGCCGGCCCGCACGGTCAGGAGGGTGGTCCGGCCGGCGACCACGTCGACGCGCGCCTCGTCCGAGGCCAGGACCCTCCAGGTTCCCGGTCCGGTCTCGCGACCGGCGGCGGCGACGACGATCCGGTGGCCGCCCTCGGCGAGGGTGACGTCATACCGTTCGTCGTGTTCGAGATAGAGCAGCTCGAAGCCGTGCTTCTTCTCGACGCCGCTGCCCGGGCGGAACAGCAGGAGCTCGTGGCGCGCCGTCCCGATGAGCGGCGTCCGGGCGTCCCAGTTGTCGGGTACGTGGTCCGCCGTCAGGCAGAGGACCGCGAACGCCATGTCCGACATCAGCCCGACTTCCTCGCCCGGCATCCGATCCGTGCCGCGTGGCAGGCTCTTGAGGGCGATGGCGGTGGTCTCGGACGGGTGACGGGGGTCGACCGGCTTCTCGAAGGAGAGGGCGAGGATGCCGCGCCGCACGGCGGTCGCCTCGTCCGGTCCGGGGGTGGCGGCTGCGGCGGGCGCCGGCGCGGAGGACAGCCCCGCCCGTCCGCTCGCCGCCTGCCGTCGCCGCATCGCCTCGATGATCCGATCGCTCACGCCCGCCTTGCGCAGTTCATCGACGATCTCGGGCGACAGATCGAAGAGCGGCGGCCGCGTGGCGATCGCCTCCAGCACGTCCGTCTCGTGGGCGCCCCGCATGACCATGCGGACGACGTCCTCGTTGGTCAGGGGCCGCGGCTCCGGCGCCGCGGTCGCCAGCGCCGCGAACAGAAGCATGGCCACGGCGGGGACGCGGGCGACGGGGTGGCGGCGCCCGCCCGTCATGCGGCATCCATCTGCAGAAGGATCGCCTCGGCCGCCTCGAGCGGATCGCGCGCCTTGACCACGGGGCGGCCGACGACGATGAAATCGGCCCCCGCCTCGATCGCGGCGCGCGGCGTCAGGGTGCGCGACTGGTCGTCCGGCTCGCTCCCCGGTGGCCGCACCCCCGGCGTCACGATCAGGAAGTCGCGGCCGCAGGCGTCGCGGATCGGCTTGATCTCCTGCGGCGAGCAGACGACGCCATCGAGCCCGGCGGAGCGCGCCATCGAGGCCATCGCCAGGACCTGCTCCGGCAGGCTGCGGCTGATCCCGAGATCCTCGAGATCCGACGGCGCGAGGCTGGTCAGCACCGTCACGCCGAGCAGTTTCGGCTTGGGGATCCTGTACAGCTGGCAGTGCGCCTCGAGCTCGTCGGAGGCGCGGCGGGCCATCAACGCGCCGCCGGACAGGTGCAGGGTCATCATGCCGGCGCCCAGGCGGGCCGCCGCGACGGCGGCGCGGGCCACCGTGTGCGGAATGTCGTGATACTTGAGGTCGAGGAACACCTGGCTGCCGCCTTCGAGGATTTCGCGCACCAGCTGCGGGCCGCTGGCGGTGAACAGCTCCATGCCGACCTTGAAGCGCTGCACCTTGGGACGGAGCGCCGACACCAGGGCCAGGGCGCTGTCCCGCGCGCTGACATCGAGGGCGACGATCAAGCGATCGGCGGCGGCCATGGCGGGCATTTTACAGGAGGAGGGAGTCATTGCAACCGCTCTCGCCCGTACGCCTTCCTTGACGCGCGCCCGGATGGCGCGGAATAATCCGCTGTCTCGGAGGATGCCGTGACCAGGGACATGCGCCTCGCGATCGCCGGGCTCGGCCTGGCGCTGCTCGCCGCCATCGCCTTCTCGGCGTACACCGTGCGTCGCGCCGGGCGCGTTCCAGGCGACGTCGCGGTGATCACCCACGGCAACGAGGTCGACCTGGCGGCGCATGTGGCGCCGGGAAAATTCACCGTGTTCGACTTCTATGCGCCGTGGTGCCCGCCCTGCCGCGTGCTCGGTCCCGCCCTCGAGCGGCTCGCCGGCCGCGAACCCGCGCGCCTGGCCCTGCGCAAGGTCGACATCGTCGACTGGACCGAGCCGGTCGCCCGGCAGTACGGCGTCGAGTCGCTGCCGTATCTCGTCCTGTACGACGATCGGGGCCGTCAGGTCGCCACCGGAGAGGAAGTGTTCGTGGTCCTGAAACGGGAGTTCGGCGCCTCCGCCAATGAGGTCTCCGAGCTGATGGGGCAGGAGACGGCGCGGCCCGGGCAGGGCTCCTAGGAGCCCAGATCAGGACCGATCCCCGGAAGGGCTTGCCAGGCCCTACGGCGCCGAGCGCCCGCCCGGCATTCCGGCCGGCAGCCGCAGCGTTCCGGTCAAGTCCCGCACGCGACGGACCCCCTGCGTCCGGCACCAGGCCTCCATGTCGCCGACCATCCGCGTCGAGGCGGTCGGGTCGAAGAAGTTGACCGTCCCGACCTGGACGGCGCTGCTGCCGGCCACCATGAACTCGAGGGCATCGACCGCGGAGGCGATTCCCCCCATGCCGATGATCGGCAGGTCGATCTCGCGGTGCACGCGGTGGACCATGTACAGGGCCAGCGGCTTGATCGCCGGCCCCGACAGCCCGCCGACGACGTTGTCGAGGACCGGCCGGCGCCCCTTCAGATCGACCGCCATGCCGAGGAAGGTGTTCACCAGCGACAGGATGTCGGCGCCCGCCACCTTCGCGGCCCGCGCCGCCACCGCGATGTCGGTGATGTTCGGCGTCAGCTTGACGATCAGCGGCAGGTCCGGTGCGGCGCGGCGCACGGCGCCCACCACCTCCTCGATGAGCGGCGGCGACACCCCGAAGGCGATGCCACCCTTCTCGGTGTTCGGGCACGACAGGTTCAGCTCGATGCCGTGCAGCCCCGCGGCGCCATTCAGGCGGCGCGCCACCTGCACGTACTCGTCGCGCGTCTCGCCGAACACGTTGGCGATCACGACCGTGCCACAGTCACGCAGCGCGGGGAGCTTCTCCTCCAGGAAGGCGTCGACGCCGACGTTCGCCAGTCCGATGGCGTTGAGCATGCCCGCCGCCGTCTCGCAGGTGCGCGGCGGCGCATTGCCGCGCCGCGGGCGCGGCGACAGACCCTTGGTGACGAAACCGCCCAGGTCGGCGAGCTTCAGGTAGGGGAGGAACTCGGTGCCGTAGCCGAACGTGCCGCTGGCGGCGAGCACGGGATTCCTCAGGCGCAGCGGTCCGACATCGACGGCCAGATCGACCGGGGCATCGGCGCGGCGCGCGATGGACCGCGGCGGGGCGGCGCGACGTTTCACCAGGCCACCTCCGCGGCGGGGAAGATTGGGCCCTCGGTGCAGACGCGGCGGTACACCGGCTCGCCGACCTGCGGGGCGCAGCGGACCACGCAGCCGAGACAAACCCCGATGCCGCACGGCATCTGCGATTCCAGGGCCAGCTGGCAGGGGACGCCGGCGTCGACCGCCAACCCGCCGACCGCCCGCATCATCGGCGTCGGTCCGCACACATAGAGCTCGACGCCGCCATTCCGGGGCTTCTCCCGGAGCAGCGGTTCGAGCAGGCGGGTCACGAAGCCGCGCGCGCCGGCGCTGCCGTCCTCGGTGGCCAGGCGCAGCGGGATGCGGCGCGCCCGGAACAACTGCAACCCCGCCAGGTCGCGATGCGCGCGGGCCCCGAACAGGAGCAGGGGCCGGCGCCCGAGCCGTTGCAGCGTCTCGGCGAGGAACGGGAACACGGCGACGCCGATGCCGCCGGCGACCAGGATCGGCCGCCGCGTCCCGACGCGGCGGGCGGTCTGGCGCGGCGCGCGCTCCGGCAGCGCGAAACCGTTGCCGAGAGGTCCCAGCATCTTCAGACGCGCGCCGGCGGGCTGGTGCGACAGGTAGCGCGTCCCCTCGCCGACGACCTTGTAGAGAATCTGAACAGTGCGGCCGCCGGGAGGCACCCGGCAGATGCTCATTGGGCGGCGCAGCAGAGGGTCGTGCCCCTCGCGCACCTGCAGCATGACGAACTGGCCCGGCCGGGCGGCGCGGGCAAGGCGCGGCGCCTCGAGCGTGATCAGGAAATGCTCCGGGTTCAACGCTTCGTGGCGAAGGACGCGCGCGGGGACGTCGAACGGCATGTCGACGCGGGACTATATCACCGCCGCCGCCTCCGAACAACGAGGCGCCGGGGCGAGCGCGTCCGGCGGCGCGCACCGAACCGCCGTTCCCCGGGGCCTCCCGGCGCCCCAGCGGCGCTGTGCTAGCATCGCGGCGTGACGTTCGTGAAGCTGGTGGCGCACGCGGCGGCGGCCGGCCTGTACGGCGGGGTCGTCGTGGCTCTGCTGGTGACGCTGCTCAATCCCGCCCGCCTCGCCGCGGCCGCCTCGCCGCTCCCGGCGTTGCTGACGGTGGTGCTGGCTTACACCATCGCGGCGGCCTGCGTCTGGCCGTGTCTGTACGGGGGGCTGCGCTATTTCGCCAGCCACCGGCTCCGGCTGCCGGTTTTCAGCCTGCGCTACGTGATGGCCTTCTACGTCGCGAACCTGTCGCTCATCCTGGCCTCCGGCTGGACCACGCTGTCGCGCTCGCGCGGGGCTCTCGAGCCGGCGGCGATGGCGCGCGCCGGCACGGCGCTGTGGATCCTGACGCTGGCCTGGGCCGCCGCCGCGATCGTGACCCTGGTGCCGCGGCTGACCCGCGTCGGCTCCTTCCAGGGCGGCGCCGCCGTCCTGGCGATCGCCGCGCTGCCGGGGGCGTGTCTGGCCGGTCTGGCCGCCCCGGGGAAGACGGTCCGGCACGCCGTCGATCTCGCCGCCCCGGCGGGCGCTCCGCAACGGCGCGTGGTGGTGCTGAATTTCGACGGGGCGGATCTCGATTTCATCCTGCCGCTCGAGGCGCAGGGCAAGCTGCCGGCGTTCTCGCGGCTGCGGCGCGAGGGGGCGTACGGCCGGCTGCGCAGCGGAGTGCCGTGCATCGCCGGCGCGGCGCGTGCGACGCTGATCACCGGCAAGCTGCCGTACCGGCACGGAGTCCGCAGCGCGACCTCGCGGCGGCTGCCCGGTCCCGGGCCGTGGGTCGACATCATCCCCGCCGGTCTCGGCTTCGATCTGCTGCTGGGACCGTTGCAGGAGCGACGTCCCCAGACCATCGAGGATCGCACGGCGTTGGCGCTGTGGGAGATCGCCGCCCGCGCCGGCGGCACCGGCATCGACGCCGGGTGGGATGTCGATCTCGATCAAGCGACTGACGTCGCCGCGCCGTCCGGGTCGCCGCCGTGGCTGGACGAGTGGTTCGAGCCGGAGTCCCGGCGGCGGGCGGGCGTCGCGGCGTCCGCCGCGGTCGCCGAGCTGGTCGCGGCAGTGCGCGCCGACGATCGGGTCCGGGCCGCCCTCGAAGCCGCCGGCGGGGCTCCCGCCCCGGGTGTGGTGGCGGCATCCTTCCCCGGGCTCGACAGGGTGGCGCACGCGTTCTACCGCTACGCGCGCCCCCGTGAATTCGGCAATGTGCCGGGGAAGGATGTCGAGTTGTACGGGGACGTCCTGGAACGGTACTACCGCAAGGTCGACGGGATCGTCGGCCGCGTCGTCGACGCCGCCGGACGCGACGGCGCGCTGGTGATGATCACCTCGGCGCACGGCATGACGGCGATCCCGTTGAGCGAGCGCCTCTGGGCCCGGGGCCGCGGGCCGCGTTCCGGCACCCACGAAGGGGCCCCCGACGGCGTCCTGTTCGCGCGCGGCCCCGGCATCGCCGCCGGACGGATGATCGGCAAGGGGGCCCTCGCCGATGTCGTGCCGACCTGCCTGTACGCTCTCGGGCTGCCGATCGCCCGGGACCTCGACGGCAGCATCCTGGCCGGCGTGTTCCTGGCGTCCTACACGTTTGAGCACCCGGTCGCCGTCATCGACACCTACGAGCCGCCACGCCAGTCCGGCGGACGCTGAACCCCCTGCATGAGCCCCGCCAATGAGCGCCCCGTTCGGTTGACAGGAGCGTGGGGGTCGGCTATCCTGCTCCGGCTGTTCACGGTTCGACCCTTTGGACCCGGTCCGGTGAGACCGGCAAGGCGGTCACTCATGATGGCGCAGCGCCCCAGACCCCGCGATGACGCGGGCTTTTTTTTGCTCGCGCCGCGATCGAGGTGACGATGCCCGCCCCGCAGCCGCTCTGCGTCATGGATGCCGACAAGATCGATCGGGCCCTGACCCGGATCGCTCACGAGATCCTCGAGCGCCACCGCGATGTCGAGGATCTCGTGCTGGTCGGCATCCGCACCCGCGGGGTGCCGCTCGCCAACCGGATGCAGGACAAGATCAGGAGCATCGAGAATCGCGACATTCCGGTCGGCATCCTCGACATCACCCTGTACCGGGACGACCTCACGACCGTCGGGCCGCACGCCGTCCTGAAGGAAACCAAGATTCACTTCCCGATCGACGACAAGAAGATCATCCTGGTCGACGACGTGCTGTTCACCGGCCGAACGATCCGCGCCGCCCTCGACGGACTGATGGATTTCGGGCGGCCCCGCCTCATCCAGCTGGCGGTGCTGGTCGACCGCGGCCACCGCGAGCTGCCGATCCGGGCCGATTTCGTCGGCAAGAACGTCTCGACCAGCCTCAAGGAGATGGTCCAGGTGCTGTTGCGCGAGGAGGACGGCAAGGACGAGGTGCTGATCATCCAGAAGCCGGAAGCGCGGACATCGGGGAAAAGCCGCGACCGGAGTGCGGCCCGCGCCGCGAGGTGAGCGCCATGCTGGAAGGGAGCGACAGGACGAGGGAGGGCGCAGCGCGGACGCGGGGCTCGGCGCGCCCGCGGCCGGCGGGGCGACGGCCGGCGGCGCGGCCCGCGGCGGCGGAGGTCGAGCCCGCGGCCCGGCCGGGCGAGGCGAAGGGGGAGCCGGAGCCGGTGGCCCGCCTGGCGCATCGCCACCTGCTGGGGATGCTCGGGGTGACCGCCGGCGAGATCACGCTCATCCTCGATACGGCGAAATCGCTGGCCGAGGTGTCGACCCGGGCGATCAAGAAGGTCCCGGCCCTGCGCGGCAAGACGATCGTCAATTTCTTCATGGAGCCGTCGACCCGCACCCGCTCGTCGTTCGAGATCGCCGAGAAGCGGCTGTCGGCCGACACCCTGAACTTCTCCCCCTCGACCTCGAGCGTGGTCAAGGGGGAGAGCCTGCTGGACACCGCCCGCAACCTGGAAGCCATGACGCCCGACATGATCGTCATCCGCCACAAGGCCTCGGGCGCGCCGCACTTCCTCGCCCGGCACTGCCGCTCGAACATCATCAACGCCGGTGACGGGGCGCACGAGCACCCGACGCAGGCGCTGCTCGACGCCTTCACCATCCGCGAGAAGAAAGGACGCCTCGCGGGTCTGCGCGTGGCGATCGTCGGCGACCTGATGCACAGCCGGGTGTTCCGCAGCAACGCGTTCCTGCTGAAGACGATGGGCGCCGACGTGATCGCCTGCGGGCCGCCGACCCTGCTGCCGCCGGAGCTGCCGCGCCTCGGGATGCAGGTGACCTACCGGATGGACGAGGCGGTCGAGGGTGCGGACGTCATCATGATGCTGCGCGTGCAGCGGGAGCGGCAGCGGGGCGGGGCGTTCCCGACGGCGCGCGAGTACTACAACCTGTTCGGCCTGACGAGCGAGCGCGTCCGGCGCGCCCGGAGCGACGTGATCATCATGCATCCGGGCCCGATGAACCGCGGCGTCGAGATCGACAGCGCCGTGGCGGACGGGCCGTACTCGGTGATCCTCGACCAGGTGACCAACGGCGTGGCGGTGCGCATGGCGGTCCTGTATCTGCTGGCGGGAGGGACTCTTGGCGAACTTGCTGGTTAAGGGCGGCCGGGTCGTCGACCCGGCCACCGCCACCGACGAAGTGTCCGACCTGCTGGTGATCGACGGGCGGATCGCCGAACGGCGGGGGAAAGGGAAGGGAACGGCCGGCGCGCCGCCGGAGACGACGATCATCGACGCCAGGGGGCTCCTGGTGTGCCCCGGCTTCGTCGACATGCACGTCCACCTGCGCGAGCCGGGTCAGGAGCACAAGGAGACCATCGAGACCGGCACGCGCGCCGCGGCGGCGGGCGGCTTCACCTCGGTCGCCTGCATGCCGAACACCGACCCGTGGAACGACTCGCTGTCGATCACCGAGTACATCGTCACCGAGGCGCGCCGCAAGGCGGTCGTCAACGTGTTCCCGATCGGCTGCGTCAGCAAGGGGGGGCGGGGCGAAGAGCTGGCGGAGATCGGCGACATGGTGCGCTCGGGGATCGTGGCGGTCTCCGACGACGGCCGCCCGGTGGCGAGCACCTACCTCATGCGCATGGCGCTCGAGTACACCAAGATCTTCGGCATCCCGGTGATCGATCACTGCGAAGACCGGGCCCTGGCGGCGGGCGGCTCGATGAACGAAGGATACGTGTCGACCATGCTCGGGTTGAAGGGGATCCCGGCCGCCGCTGAGGAGATCGCCGTCGGCGCCGACCTCGCCTTGGCGCGTCTCACAGGAGGTCGCCTGCACCTGGCGCACCTCAGCACGCGCGGCAGCCTCGAGGCGGTACGGCGCGCCAAGGAGGGCGGCCTGGCGGTGACCTGCGAGGTCGCCCCGCACCACCTGGTGCTGACCGAGAAGGCGGTCATGGAATCGGACTACGACGCCAACACCAAGATGAACCCGCCGCTCCGATCCAAGGAAGACGTGGCGGCTCTGCTTCAGGCCCTCGCCGACGGCACCATCGACGCCATCGCCAGCGATCACGCGCCCCACCACACCGACGAGAAGCTGCAGGAGTTCGACGACGCGCCGTTCGGGATCGCCGGTCTGGAGACCAGCGTGGCGCTGATGATGGACCGGCTGGTGCGGCCCGGGGTCATCACCTTCGGCCGGCTGGTCGAGCTGATGGCGCGCAACCCGGCGCGCATCCTCGGGATCAACAAGGGGACGCTGCAGCCCGGTGCCGACGCCGACATCACGCTGATCGACCCGGGCCTCGAGGCGACGGTCGACGTCGGGCGGTTCCAGTCCAAGTCGCGCAACTCGCCGTTTCACGGCTGGACGCTCCGGGGCTGGCCGGTGACGACCATCGTCGGCGGCCGCGTCGTCCACGATCTCCGTTCCGCCGCCGGGCACTGAGGCGCGATGCTGGCGCGCCGCCTGCGGGTGGCCATGCGGCAGGCGATGGCACGCGCGGTGTCCCGAGCCGCGGCGTCGGCGCTTGGCATCCTGGCGGCGGTGACGCTCGCCGGTTGTCCCGGCCCGTCCTACGATCCCGCCCGGCCCGGCATCATCCTGATCGTCGTCGACACCCTGCGCGCCGATCACCTCGGAGCCTACGGCTACGCCCGCGGAACCTCGCCGCGCCTCGATGCCCTGGCCGCCGGCGGCGCAGTCTTCGACGCGGCGTGGTCGGCGGCGCCGTGGACGCTGCCGTCGATCATGTCGATCATGACGTCGCGCTACCCGTCCAATCACCGGGTCGAGAACGACGGGCTGAAGCTGGCCGCCGACATCCCGCTGCTGGCCGAGACGCTGCGGGCCCGCGGCTATGCCACCGGTGCCTTCGTATCGCACGTCTACGTCTCGGCGACCTTCGGTTTCGGGCGCGGTTTCGAGACATTCGATGATTTCGAGCTGTCGCGCCCCGGCTACCGGCTCGAGGCCGGTCTCGAGCCGACGGCCGACGCCGTCACCGACGCCGCCCTGCGCTGGTTGAAGACGCAGCGCGGCCGGCCGGTCTTCCTGTTCGTCCATTATTTCGACCCGCACTGGCCGTACGACCCGCCGGCGCCGTACCGCGACCGCTTCCCGAGCCGCTACGCCGGGCCGCTCGACGCCTCGTTCGACTCGATCTCGAAGTTCCAGGACCCGCTGGTCGACATCCCGGCCGATTACCGCCAGTTTCTGGTCGACCGCTACGACGGCGAGATCGCCTTCACCGACGCCCAGATCGGCCGGCTCCTCGACGGCGCGGCGGCGGCCGGCCGGGCGGAGCGCGCCTGGGTCGTGCTGACCGGCGATCACGGCGAGGAGTTCAAGGAGCACGGCTCGATGGGGCACGGCCGGCAGCTCTACGAGGAGTCGATCCGGGTGCCGCTGGTGATCGGGCGGCTGGGCGCGGCCCGCGCGGCCCCCGGAGGCGACCCGGTCGGGACGGACGCCGGCAGCGCCGGGCGCGGCGGCGTGATCGGCCGCCGCGTCGCCATCCCGGTCAGCGGCATCGATCTGTTCCCGACCATCGCCGCCCTGAGCGGGGCGACGCCGCCCGCCGGGCTGCAGGGGCGGAGCCTGGTCGATCTGCTGGCCGGCGGGAGAACGACCGGGGGCGGCGATCCAGCCGGCGCCGGACCGCCGCCCGATCGGCCGCTGGTGAGCGAGACGGTCCGTCTGAACGCGTACCGCAAGGCGATCCGCCGCGACGCGCTCAAGCTGATCCACTCGTCGGGGGAGGAGCGGCGCGAGCTGTACGACCTGGACGCCGACCCGCTCGAGCGGCGCGATCTGTCGGTACTGCGGCCGCAGGAGTGCCGGACGTTGACGCGGGCCCTGTTCGCCGAGGTCGACATATTGTCGGGCGGCTGGAATCTGCGCTGGAGCGGCGACGGCCGGCCGCACCGCTTCCAGGGGGAGATCAAGACGACCGGCATCATCCGGAGCCTCATCCCGATCGCGCCCGGCGGCGTGAAGCACATGGTGCAGGGGGGCAACCGGATGGTGTTCGACGACGAGCGGCAGAGCGGCGAGAACGGCCTGACCTTCACCACCGCCCCGTACGAGGCGGAGGTCGAGTTCTATCTCCTGATCGACGGCCGACCGCTGGTCGACAGGGTGTTCCTCGGGGAGAGGCGGGCCAAGCCGCGCGCCCTGCCGTTTACTTTGGCCGGCGACCCGCCGTCGGCGGCGGCGTTCTCCCGCCCCGCCCACGGCGCCGGGGCGGACCTCGGGTATTACCTGTGGCGGATCCGACCCGCCGCGGCGGATCAAGAGGTGGTTCTGGACGATGAGATCCGGGAGCGACTAAGATCCCTCGGCTACGTGAACTGATGAACGGCGGATCCGACAGGAGACCGGCATCGTGAGCAGGCAGGTGATCCCGCGGCGTTACGCATCGGCGCTGCTGGCGGCCGTCGATGCGGCCGGTCTGCCGGTCGCCGCGGCGCTGGCGTTCGGCGGGCAATTCCTGCTGTCGCTCAAGCGGCTGGGCACCGCCGGCAGCGTCGTCGCCGGAGCGGCGCTGTACGCCGCGGCGTTCGCGCTGCTGGTCCTGACGCTCCTGCGCGAGCGGCGGCGCGGAACCGACGGCGCCGCGCCAGAAGTCGGCTTGGGCCGCCCGGCCTGGCTGTCTCCCGGGGTTGAATGGGCGTTGCTGGCGGTCGTCCTGGCCGGCGGCCTCTACCTGCGTCTGTACCGGATCGACATCATCCCACCGGGGCTCAACAACGACGAGGCGATCAACGCCCTCGAAGTGAAGGACATCCGCGCCGGCCGGCCGTTCGAGAGCCTCACCGAGCGTGGTCTGGACCGCGAGACGATGTTCCACTATCTCGCGGCGTCCTCCTACCGGGCGTACGGTGCCGGGCTGGGCCTGTTGCGCGCCATGCCGGGGCTGTTCGGGCTGCAGCCGAGGCTGATCTCCGACGAGATGATGGACCTCGTCGTTCCGCTCCGTGGCGTCGCCATCGCGGCGGGCACGCTCACCATCCTGGCGCTCTATGTCTTTGCGCGGCGCTCCTTCGGCTGGGGCGCCGCCCTGGCGGCGTCGACCTTCCTGGCGGTCTCGCCGTGGCACCTGCTCTACAGCCGGGTCGGCCTGCGGACCATCCTCGCGCCGCTGTTCGCCATCGCGGCGGTCGGCCTGCTGCTGCGGGCCCTCGACTCGGGGCGGGTACGCGATCACCTGCTGTGGGGCGCGGCGGTCGGCCTCGGCCTGTGGACCTACACGTCGTTCCGGGCGGTGCCGATCGGCATGGCTATCTATCTGATGCAGCGACGCTGGCGGCCCCCGCAAGGCGGGCGGCGGGCGGGCGGGCCGCTCGCCTCGCCGGGCGCGAGGGCGCTCGCGGCGGGGGCGGCGGTGGCGGTGGCCGCGCTGTTGATCCTGATGGCGTTCTCGCCGGCCGGCCCGATGCGCTACCTGGTCCGCGGCGCCTACGCCGCCCTGATCACGCCGAAGGCCGACTACCTGCGCAACCTCCTCAGCGCGACGGCGATGGCGAACCGGTTCCCGCCCGCATACGCCATCATCCAGAGCGAGGCGTTCATCAGCGACGGCGTGTCGACGGTCTACGGCCTGATCGGCCTGGAGCCGGAGACGGTGACGGTGGCGGCGCTCGGGACGCTCGGTCTGCTGTACGCCGCCTGGCTCGGCTTCGCGGCCCGCCGCCGCAGCCCGGCCGCCGCGCTGGTCGTCTGCTGCGCCGCGGCGCTGCTCCTGACCGTCGGCTGGGCCGGGCCGAGCCTGACCCGGATGCTGATGAACGACGTCTGGCTGTGCCTGTGCGCCGGCCTGTTCCTGGCGCGGGTGGGGGAGAGCGTCGCCGGCCTGCGCCGGCCGCTGACCGCATGGCTCGGCGCGCTTCTGGTCGCCGGGGTCCTCGCCCTCGGCTGCGTGCAGGGGTTCAACAACTACTTCCTGCAGGCCGGGCGATCCGAGCGGGCGATGCAGCACTTCGGGCCGACGCAGACGATCATGGGGATGTTCGTGCGCTCGCTGCCGCCCGGAGAACTCGTCTACGTCCTGCACACGCGCGGGCCGGAGGTGCTGCAGTATTTGACCGGCGATCGCTCCGACATCCACCTGGTCGCGGACGCGACCACGCTCGATCTCGACGCCATCATCCGGCTGCCGCGCAGCGCCATCTTCGTCGTCGAATACGCCCGCACCTTCGCCGAGGCCCTGCGCTACCTGATCGTGCGCTACCCGCAGGGCGACATGACCCAGATCGCCGACGCCCGCCTCGACCCGGACAAGATCATTTTCTACACCTTCAGCCTCTACAAGGACGCCAGCGGCCAGCCGATCGCCCCCCCCGGTGGCTTTGCGCCGGCCCCCGGGCCGAGCGGCGCCCCCGGCGGCTTCCCGCCGGGAGGCGGCGTCCCTCCCGGCGCCGCGCCCCCTTCGCCGGACGGCATGTCCCTCCCTGACGGCGCCGCGCCCCCACCCTCCGGCCCCCCGGGCGGGTCGCGGTAGCGTCGATCAGTGGTTCTTGACTTTCACTTAATTTACACCTAGTCTCTCCTCCGGCACTGGACGACGACCGGCGCGGAACAGCGGCGGCCGCGGAGGAGGGTCGATGGCGCAGCTGACGGCGAGGCAGCGGGCGATCTACGAGTTCATCAGGACGCACATCGCCACCCACCGGGTGTCGCCGTCCTACGAGGAGATCCGCCGGGCGTTCGGGTTCCGCTCCTACAACTCGGTCCAGAAGCACCTCAAGACCCTCGAGCGCAAAGGCGTCCTCAAGAGCCCCTGGGGGAACCAGAAGCGCGCCCTCGAGCTGACGGCGCCTTTGGGCGGCCCGGTGAGGCTGCCGCTCCTCGGCCGGGTGGCGGCCGGCCGGCCGATCGAGGCGATCCACGACCCGGAGGAGATCGAGGTCCCCGAGCCGCTCCTGCGTGGCGAGGACAACTTCGCCCTGCGCGTCGTCGGCGACAGCATGGTCGACGAGGGGATCCGCGACGGCGACATCGTCATCGTCAAAAGCCAGCGCGACGCCGCGAACGGCCAGACGGTGGTGGCGCTGATCGGCGACGACGCGACCATCAAGCAGTACTTCCGCCACGACGGCCGCATCGAGCTGCGCCCCGCCAACGCCCGCCTGCGTCCGATCTTCGTGGCCGAGGGCGACCTCCAGATCCAGGGGATCGTCGTCGGGCTGATCAGGAAGTTCGGGCGATGAGCGGGCCGGGGGGCATTCCGAAAGGAGACATTTCAAACATTTCAAAAGGAGATAGGAGCATGCGGACTTTCAACGCCGTCATTGAACGGGATCCCGAGTCAGGGCTGTACATCGGACGCGTGCCCGGTTGGCGGGGGGCCCACAGCCTCGGGACCAGTCTCGACGAGCTGGAGAGAAACCTGCGTGACATGCTCGAGATGCTCCTCGAAGAGGGTGAACCGACGCTCGAGTCCGAGTTCGTCGGCGTCCAGACGATCCGGGTCACGTAAGGTGCGACGAGTCCTTCTCCTCGATGATCGCGCATCGTGACATGACGTCATGTCCCGCAGCGTCCTGCACGTCGATATCGCCGCCTTTCCGATCGCCGTCGAGAGGGTGATCGAGGCGCGGCTGCGCGGGCGGCCGGTGGTGCTGGCGCCGCCCGGGTCGGCGCGGGCGCCGGTGCTGGCGGCATCATCCGAGGCGGCGCGGGAAGGGGTGCGGGCCGGGATGCCGCTGCCGCTGGCATTGCGGCACTGCCCGGGTGTTGTGGTCCTGCATCCGAATGAGCCGCTGTACCGCCGCGCCACCGGCGCGCTCCTGTCGCTTCTGGGGGGGTACTCGCCGCTGGTCGAGCCGGCCGCCCCGGGGCAGACCGTCGTCGATCTCACCGGCACGGCGCGGCTGTTCGGCGCGGCGCAGGACGCGGCGGCGCGCATCCGCGCCGAGATCGAGACGCGGCTCCGGCTCAAGCCGACGGTCGGGCTGGCGACCAGCAAGCTGGTGAGCCGGGTGGCGGCACGGCTGATCCGGCCGGACGGGCTGTGCGACGTCTTCCCCGGATCGGAGGCGCCGTTCCTGGCGCCGCTTCCGGTCGGGCTGCTGCCGGCGGCGCGCGGCGGGACGCGCGAGCGGCTGTCGGACCTCAGCGTCGCCCGGGTGGCCGACCTGCTGCGCTTCTCGCCGGCGCAGCTTGCGGTCGCGTTCGGGACGCAGGGCGAGCGGCTGCGCTGCCAGGCGCTCGGGATCGACGCCTCGCCGGTCCGCCCGCCGGAGACGGCGCCGGCGATCGTGGAGGAGGCGACGCTCGCCGAGGATACCAACGAGGACGCGGCGTTGCTGCGAGCCCTCTTCGCACTGTCCGAGCGGGCGGGGGCGCGGCTGCGGCGGCTCGGAGCGCGGGCCCGGCGGCTGCGGGTGACGCTGCGCCACAGCGACGCCGTGGTGGCGCACCGCGAGGAGCGGCTGGAGCCGCCGATCGCCGCCGACCTGCTGCTGTTCGCGGCGGCGCGCGCGATCGGCGAGCGGGCGCGGGCGCGCCGGGTGCGGGTCCGCTGGATCGAGCTGCGCTGTCTGGAGATCGCGCGCCAGCCTCGGCAGTTGACGCTGTTCGGCCCGGAGGCGTTCGACGGTGCGGCCGCGGGGGAGGCGGCGGCCGGCGGCGGTCCGCCGTGGCGCGCCGGCGCGGCGGAGACGCTGGCGGAGGCGGTCGATCGGATCCGCGGGCGTTTTGGAGCAGCGGCGATCGTCGCCGGACGGATGTTCGCGGAGCGGCTCGGGGCGCGCCCCGGTGCGGGGCGGCCCGGGGCGGGCGCCAGGTCAATGTCATGAGCGCCGCCGACTTCGTCCACCTCCAGGTGCGCTCGCACTACAGCCTGATGCGCGGCGCCGCCAGCCTCGAGGCACTGTGCGCGGCGGCGGCCGGGCGCGGCATGCGGGCGATCGCCTGTACCGACATCGACGGCCTGTACGGGGCGGTCCGCTTCCGGGAGATCGCCCTGGCCGCCGGGCTGCGGCCGATCCTCGGGGCGGAGGTGACCGCGCCCGGGACGCGCCGCGCGCAGGCGGGGGAGCGCGCCACGCTCCTGGTGAAGACGCGCGAGGGGTACGCCAACCTCTGCCGCATCCTGACGCGGCGGCATCTCGACCCCGGCTTCTCGGTCCTCGACGCGCTGCGGGGCGACGCCGCCGGACTGGTCGTCCTGTCGCCGTCGCTCGCCGTCCTGCAGGCGGCGCTTGAGGCGCGCGGGCCGCGCGACCTGTACCTGGCGCTGGGGTCGTCGGCCGCTCGGCCGGCGGCGGAGGGGGCGCTCCAGCGGCTGCGGGCGGCGCGGCGCCTCGGGATCGCGCCGGTGGCGGTCAACGACGTGCACTTCACCGACGCCGGCGGCTTCGAGCTGCACCGGCTGCTGCGCGCCATCGCCCTCAACACCACGCGCGACCGCGTCCCGCCGGAGGAGCTGGCGTCCCCGCAGGCCTGGCTCAAGACGCCCGCCGAGATGGAGCGGGCGTACCCGCACTGTCCCGAGGGGGTGGCGGCGACGGCGTGCATCGCCGAGGAGTGCGCCCTCGACGAACCGCCCTGGGGCGCGCTCGTCTTCCCGCGCTTCGCGGACCTGTCGATCGACGGCGCGGCCGGCGACTCGTTCGCCCTCTTGCAGGCGCGCTGCGAGGAGGGGGCGCGGCGGCGCTACGGGGCCGTCACCCCGGCGGTGCGCGCCCGGCTCGACCACGAGCTGGCGATCATCCGCGACAAGAGCTTCGCCGACTACTTCCTGGTGGTGCAGGAGATCGTCAAGCGCTCGCCGCGCACGTGCGGGCGGGGCTCGGCGGCGGCGTCGATCGTGTCGTACTGTCTCGGCATCACGCACGTCGAGCCGATCCGCCACGACCTGTACTTCGAGCGCTTCCTGAACCGCGGCCGGGTCGATCCGCCCGACATCGACGTCGACTTCTGCTGGGACGAACGCGACGACCTGCTCGGCTGGGTCTTCGCGGCGCTCGGCGAGGAGCGCACGGCGATGATCGCCAACCACGTCACCTTCCGGGCGCGCGCCGCGGTGCGCGAGGTCGCCAAGGTGTACGGGCTTCCGGACGCGGAGATCGCCCGGGTCACCGGCTCGCTGTCGCACGACTGGGCGGGCGGGACGGCGCTCGAGGCCACGGCCCGGCACCCGCTGTTCCGCGGCGGGGAATTCGATCCGCAGCGAGGCGGCATGCTGGGGCGGCCGCCGTGGCCGGAGATCCTGCAGGTCGCGGCGCGGCTGGACGGGTTTCCGCGACACCTGTCGGTGCACTGCGGCGGCGTGGTCATCGCGCCGGACGGCGTCGACCGCCACGTCCCGGTCGAGCGCGCCGCCAAGGGGGTGCGGGTCATCCAGTGGGAGAAGGACCAGGCGGAGGAGGCCGGCCTGGTCAAGATCGACCTCCTCGGCAACCGTTCGCTGTCGGTGATCCGCGACGCCTGCGCCGCCGTGCGCGCGGCGGGCGGGCCGGATCTGCAGGACGGCGCGTTCGATCCCCTCGACGACCCGCGCACCCAGGAGAAGATCCGCGACGGTGACACGATGGGTGTCTTCTACGTCGAGTCGCCCGCCATGCGGCAATTGCAGCGTAAGACGCGGCGCGGTGACTTCGAGCACCTGGTCATCCACTCGTCGATCATCCGGCCGGCCGCCAACGACTACATCCGCGAGTACGTGCGGCGGCTGCGCGGCGGCGCCTGGGCGTCGCTCCACCCGATCCTCGACGAGGTCCTGGCGGAGACCTACGGGATCATGTGCTACCAGGAGGACGTCGCCCGCACCGCCATCCGCATGGCCGGCTTCAGCGACGCCGAGGCGGACGGCCTGCGCAAGGTGCTGTCCAAGAAGTGGGCCGGCAGGAAGATCGAAGACTACCGGCGGCAGTTCGCCCTGGGGGCGCGGGAGCGCGGCATCGCGCCGGAGGTGGTCGAGGAGGTCTGGCGGATGATCCTGTCGTTCTCCGGCTACTCGTTCTGCAAGCCGCACTCGGCGTCGTACGCGCTGGTGTCGTTCAAGTCGTGTTACTTGAAGGCGCACCACCCGGCGGAGTTCATGGCGGCGGTGATCAGCAACGGCGGCGGCTACTACTCGACCTTCGCCTACGTCTCCGAATGCCGGCGGATGGGGCTGCGGGTCCTGCTGCCCGACATCAACCGCAGCGACAAGGCGTATACCGGGTCGGGCCTTGCGGCTGGAGCGGCGCGCGGCGCGGTGCGGGTCGGGCTCCAGCAGATCAAGGGGCTGCGCGACGAGGCGATCGAGGCGATCGTCGCCGAGCGCCGGGGCCGCGGGCCGTTCGCCTCGTTCGACGAGTTCCTGCGGCGCGTGCCGATCGATCCGTCCGACGCGCGCCTGCTGATCCGCGCCGGCGCCTTCGACGGCATCGGCTTCGGCGACGGCGGCATCGCGGCGGACGCCGCGCCCCTGCCCGACGCCCCGCCCGACCTGGCGATCCGGCCCCGGATGCACTGGCGCCTGGCCGAGTGGGAGGCGAAGACGGAGGGACGCCGGTCGGCGACCGGTCCCGCCCGCATCGCCCCGCTCTTCCCCCCCGATCTCGGACCGCTGCCGGCGCCGCGACCGTACGACGAGGCGAAGCTGCTGCGCGACGAGAGCGAGGCGCTCGGGATGCTGATCAGCCGCCATCCGCTGACGCTGTACCGCGAGCCTCTCCTGGCGTTGCGGCGCCGCGGCACAAGACCGGTGCGCGGCGCCGAGCTGGCGCGCCATGTCGGGCGGCGGGTCACGACCATCGGCTGGCTGGTCACCGGCAAGCTGGTGACCACGAAGGACGACGAGCCGATGGAGTTCATCTCCTTCGAGGACACGACGGCGATCTACGAGACGACGTTCTTCCCGGTGGCTTACGCGCGCTTCTGCCGGATGCTGGCGAAGGCGAGACCGTACGTCCTGGAGGGAAGAGTCGAGGAGGATTTCGGGGCCGTGACGCTGACCGTGGACGGGGCGGCGTTCCTCGACCGGCCGGCGCCTAGGAGCCGGTCCGGGTATTCGGCCGGGCCGCGTTCCGGCGGGGCACCTAGCTCCGGCGCCGACCCTGCGGGCCGGGGCCGGGCGGCGGCTCGGTCAGGACCAGATCGACCTGGAAGCGCCGGCCGTTGCGCAGCGCCTCGAGACGGGCCGTCTCGCCGGGTTTGAGGCGCGACAGCTGCGTGCGCAGATCGCCGTCCGAGGTGACCGGCCGGCCGCGCAGCGACACGATGACGTCACCGCGCCGCAGCCCGGCGTCGGCCGCCGGGCCGGTCGGGTCGACGGCCGTCACCAGGGCGCCGTGCACGTCCCCCAGATCGAAGGCCCGGATGATGTCGGGGGTCAGGGCCTGGATGACGAAGCCGGCGTAGCCGCGTACCACGCGGCCGCTGCGCACGATGCTGTCGAGGACATCGCGCGCCATGCTCGAAGGAATGGCGAAGCCGATCCCCTGATAGCCGCCGGTGCGCGAGTAGATGGCGGTATTGATGCCGATGACTTCGCCGCGCGTGTTCACCAGCGCCCCGCCGGAATTCCCCGGGTTGATGGCGGCGTCGGTCTGGATGAAGTCTTCGTAGTCGGCGATGCCGAGGCTGCCGCGGCCGATGGCGCTGACGATCCCCATCGTCACGGTGCCGCCCAGGCCGAACGGGTTGCCGATCGCCAGGACGATGTCGCCGACCTCCATCGCCTCCGAGTCGCCCAGGACCGCCTTCGGCAGCGTCGCCCCCTCGACCCGCAGCACGGCCAGATCGGTGCGCTCGTCGGCGCCGAGCATGCGGGCCTGGAACTCGCGACCGTCGGCGAGCGACACCTTGACCTGCCGGGCGTTCTCGACGACGTGATTGCTGGTCAGGATCGTCCCCTGGTCGTCGACCACCACGCCCGAGCCGAGGCTCATGGCCCGCTGCTCGCGCGGCACGACGAATCCGTAGAACTCGTCCCCGAAGAAGTGGCGGAAGAACGGATCGGCAAGGAACGGCGAGTACTCGTAGGTCTGCACCACCTGAAGGGACGAAATGTTCACCACCGCGGGCATCGCCTTTCTGGCGATCGCCGCGTATCCCTCCGGAGCCGCGATCGCCGGCGCGCCGGCGGCGATGGCGGGCACGCCGGCCGCCGGGAGGCCCCCTTTGGCCGCCTCGGGTGCGGCGGCGGACGTCGCCAGCGCCGCAGCGCGGCCATTCGTCAGGCCGGCGATCCCGGCGCCCGAGATGAGGCCCGCCGCCAGCAGGCAGAGGGCCGGAAACATCCTGATGCCCATCGTTGCACCTCCCGGGCGCCGCCCGGTTCATTGCATCGCCGTCGCGAAGGATGTAATTATAACCTTCGCCCCGGACAGGCCGGTGACGAGGAGGTGCAGTGATCGATTCCTGGGAGACGATGGGACCGCTGATCATGGATTTCCTGCCGAAGGCGATCCTGGCGATCGTCTGCGGCGGTCTCATCGGACTGGAACGCGAGATTCGCAACAAGCCGGCGGGTTTCCGCACCAACATCCTGATCTGCCTCGGCTCGATGATGTTCATGTGGCTGTCGAGCGAGGTGGCGCTGTCGGTCGCCGCCAGCGGCCGGCCCGCCGACCCGGGCCGGATCGCGGCCCAGGTGGTGACCGGCATCGGCTTCCTCGGCGCCGGCACCATCATCCAGTCGCGCGGCCGGGTGCGCGGGCTGACCTCGGCGGCGATGATCTGGGTGGTGGCCGCGGTCGGGATGAGCATCGGCGCCGGCTACAGCCTGATCGGCGTCCTGGCGACGGCGCTCATCCTGCTCGTCCTCGTCGGCCTGGGCCTGGTCGAGAGGAATCTGTTCCGCAAGTGCATTTTCTCCGACTGCCAGGTGCTGTTCGACGATCGGGAGGGGACGCGCGACCAGATCGACAAGGCCCTGCGCGCGGCGGGGCGCCCTCTCGACTCTTTGAGCTTCAGGCGTTCCGGCGATCAACAGTCCCTGACGCTGCAGTACTGCGAAGTCCATCCGCAGCACATGAAAATTCTCCAGGATCTCTGGAAGATCCGCGGCGTGCGCGAGGTCCGTCCGGCGCACTAGGAGCCGGCCCGGCCGATGACCCGGACAGGCTCCTAGCGGGTCGGCTAGAACGTCTCGTCCGCCACGATCCCGGGGGGAAGCGCCACGCCGAGCGCGGCGGCGGCCTCGGCGTTCATCACCAGCACGTGCCCCTGCGGCGTCTGCAGGCCCAGGTCCTCGGGGTGCCGGTCGCCGTACAGCAGGCGGGAGGCGAGCCCGGCCGCCTCCTCCCCGATCCGCTCGAAGGTCGTGCCGTAGGAGAACAGCGCGCCGTGACGAACCCAGTCGGGGTCGAAGGCGGCCAGGGGCAGGCGGTTGCGCATCGCCCAGGACGCGATGATCTCCCGGGCGTCGACGGAGACCGCCAGCTCGTCGTTGAGGGTGATCAGCGCGTCGACCCGCCCGCGCAGGCGGGCGAGATCCTCCGACAGGTGGGCCCTGTTGTGGATCGGTCGCAGGAGAACCTTAAGGCCGGCACGACCCGCCGCCTCGCGAACGTCCCGGGCCAGCAGGGTGGAGGTCTCCGCGTCGTAAACCAGGCCGAGTCGCCGGGCCGCGGGCAGCACGCTCCTGACCCGCGACAGGATCTCCTCCGCACCCGGGCTCGAGGCGAGGAAGCAGGTGACGGCGGTCTGCAGATCGAAACGTCGCGGGTCGGTGATCAGGGCCAGCACCACGGGGATGTCGTGCACCTCCCGCCGGATCTGCCGCGCGGCCCTCAGCCCGGTTCCCAGGATGAGATCGGGCCGCTCCCGGATGATGCGCCGAACCGCTTCGCCCGGGTCACTCTCGGCATCGAGGTCGATCACCCGCACCGGCAGACCGAGGGCGGACGAGAAGGACGACACGAGGGGCTCCGGTGGGAACGGATCGCGACTGGTGAGGATCACGATGTCCCGCTCGCCGCTCTGCTTGAGACGGAAGCGCACCACCCGCTTGCCGCCGGGCGCCACCTGAAGGCCGTCGTACTCGACGCTCAGGAAGTCGGGGTGGACGGCGGCGATGCGACAGTCCTGCCGCGAGCCGACGCCCATGAACAGGAACGCGCCGTCCTGGTCCGAGAGGACCGTCCGGGGTCGCGCGCCCTCGCAGGCCAGGGTGATCTCGGCCTCCGCGATCGGCGCGCCGTGCGAATCGAGGACGCGGCCGCCGATCAGGGCCGAGTTGCCGGTCGCCTGCAGCCCCCCGGCGAAGAAGGCGGCCAGCGCGAACGCGACAGAGAAGGTCACGGGCACAGCGACGGGGACCAAGCGGCGTCGAGGGTGCGGCATTCCAGCCTCCTGCTCGACTGTGCGGTCCGGAAGGTCGGCGCCGCACGGTCGAGTCGAGCGTTGACAGAGCCTTGCGGGCATCCTAGAATCCCCGCTCTCTTCCCAGGGGCGAAGTAAACTAAGAATAGCATCAGATGCCGCCAATCCTGCAAACGAATCTACCGGGGGTACCTCTTCTGAGTCGCGGCAAGGTGCGCGACAACTACGACCTCGGTGAGGCCCTCCTGATCGTCTGCACCGATCGGATCTCCGCCTTCGACTGCGTTCTGCCCAACGGCATTCCGGACAAGGGAAAAGTTCTGAATCAGATCTCGCTGTTCTGGTTCGAGCAGATGGCGAGCCTGGTGAAGAACCACGTCCGGGAGCACCGCGTGGAGCGGTTCCCGGAGGCGCTGCGGCGGCACGCGGACGTGCTCGCGGGTCGCTCGGTCCTGGTGAGCCGCCTCAGGATGCTGCCGGTCGAGTGCGTCGTGCGTGGTTACCTCGCAGGCTCGGGTTATAAGGAATATCTGAAGACCGGCGCCGTCTGCGGGCTGAAGCTGCCGGACGGCCTGCGCGAGTCGGACCGGTTGCCCGAGCCGCTGTTCACACCGTCGACCAAGGCGGAGAAAGGGCATGACGAGAATATCCCGTTCGGCCGGGTGGTCGAGCTGATCGGCCGTGACATGGCCGAAACGGTCCGCGATCTCAGCCTTGCGGTGTATCGCCGCGCCTGCGTACACGCCGAATCCCGCGGCATCATCATCGCCGACACCAAGTTCGAGTTCGGGCTCGACGCCGGGGATCGGCCGGTTCTCGCCGACGAGGTCCTGACCCCTGATTCGTCCCGCTTCTGGCCGGCGGACGAGTACGCTCCGGGCCGGGCGCAGCGGTCGTTCGACAAGCAGTTCGTCAGGGACTATCTGGAATCGATCGATTGGGACAAGAATCCGCCGGCGCCCGCCCTTCCCGACTCTATCGTCGACGGCACCCGGAAGCGCTACATCGAGATCTACCGGCGCCTGACCGGGACCGAGTTGAGTTCCTAGGATCCGATCGGGATCTCTGGCCGGAGTCTAGAGGCGCGCCGTCGGGTCGGCGCCGAGTTCCGCCGGCGGCGCGAGCGAGGCGAACGCGGTCCTGGCGCCGTGGAGGGTCGAGGCGGCGTAAGGCGGCCGGCGGCGGAAGACGAACCTCCGCTTCACGACGAGGATTCGCCGCAGCGAACGGTCGAGGCGCTCGACATGAAGCGTGCCGTCGTCGAGCGCCCGGCGCAACCCTTCGAAGCCACGAGCGATGCGCTCGGCCGACCGGCAAAACATCAATCCATCGTTGCCGGCGGCGAAACCGGCGACCGCCAGCCGCGCGCCGTCCATGGTCTGATCCACGGCCCCCATCTCCAGATCGTCGGTCAGGATCAACCCCCGATAATCCAACCTGCCCCGGAGCAGCCCTTCGACGATCGTTCCCGCCAGAGTGGCCGGCGCCGGCCGGGCTCCCTGGAGCGCGGGGTAGTAGGCGTGTCCGACCATGATGACCGGGAGCGCTGCGCCCAGACGCCGGTACGGCAGCAGATCCTCCACCCACAATTGGCGCTTTGACCGATTGATCACCGGTAGCGACACGTGCGTGTCCGCCCGGGCCGAGCCGAGGCCGGGGAAGTGCTTGCCGACGGGGGCGACCCCGGAGCGGGCATGGGCCCGGATGTGCGCGAGGGCGAGCCGGGTCACCAGGGCAGCGTCGCGCCCGAAGGCCCGGTCACCGATGCCGTTGCCGGGATCGCGATCGGAGAGATCGAGGACCGGCGCAAAATTGACGTTGAACCCGAGCGTTCGAAGAGCCCTGGCGGTCGCCATCGCATGTCGGCGGACGGCCGCCTCGGAATCAGGTCGCTGCGCCAGGTCGTAGCAGGTCGGGGTCGGTCCCACCAGGGGCCGCAGCCGGCTGACCCGGCCGCCTTCCTGATCGAGTGCGATGAACGGCGGCACCCTGCAGGCGCGGACCAGGGCATCCGTCAGGGAGCGCACCTGCGCCGGGCTCTCGATGTTTCGGGCGAACAGGATGAAGCCGCCGGGTCGGACCGTCCGGATGAGCTCCCGGAGCTGCGGCTGGACGGACACGCCCTCAAAGCCGATCCAGAGGAGCTGGCCAATCCGGTCTTCGGGCTTCAGGTCGGTGAGCCGTCGCATCGGGCGCTACTGTAGTGGACAGGGTTCCCCTCCGGCAAGAAGCCTACGCATGACGAAAATGCAATCCGACACTTGACAGCCGGAGTTCCGGGCTCTAAATTTCAAGCGTCTATACGATTGAACTGATTCATATATAAGAGTTTCCAAATGACATATGCGCTTATCTCGGAAAATGGAACTGGCGGTGTCTGGAAGAAAATCAGCGACCTGTGGGGGTTACTATCAGACCGATCGCTACATCTTGTGGTTCCCGGCGCGTGCGATTTCTTGACTTGCCACGGGGCCGATGCTAGGATGACCGCCATTTCCAAGAATCAATAGAGGGGGGAGGACATCATGGGCAAGAAGTTCTACACCATCATGATTGTCCCGCATGCGGCTGCGAAGTTCCGCCGCATCAAGGTGTCGAAGAACTTCCTGGTGGCCGCCGGCAGCTTCCTCGGCGCCCTGTTCGTCGCCGGGCTCCTGTTCCCCCATTTCGCCCTCCGAGCCAGCCAATTGCGCGGCGCACTCGACAAGGCTTCGGCAGAGAACGCCGAGCTGAAGAAGGTCAACGCGAAATTCGACGAATCCCTGGCCGATCTCCGCAGCCGGCTCGCCGAATTCGAGAACAAAGCGACCAAGCTGGCGATGATGGTCGGCGTCGAAGACATCAACAATCAGCAACTGGCCGCCGGCGGCAGCTCGTTCGACCTGAAGGGGCTTTCTCCGAAGGCCAGCGAGTCGATCATCGAGGGAGAGATCAACACCCTCAAGGAACGCTCCGGTCTCCTGCAGGATAACTTCCGAATCCTCGACATGGCCTTCCAGAAGCAATCGCTCCTCCTGGCCTCGACCCCCAGCGTCTACCCGGTCCGCGGATTGCTCGGCAACGGCTTCGGCTGGCGCCGCGATCCGTTCACCGGGATGCGCGATTTTCATCAGGGGCTCGATCTGGTCGCCCCGCTGGGGACGAGAATCGTCACACCGGCCGACGGCATCGTGACCCGCGTCGGCCCCAGCGGCGGCTTCGGGAACTCGGTGTTCATCTCCCACGGGTATGGCATCATGACCCGGTACGGCCACCTCTCCGCCTACAACGTCAAAGTGGGACAGCGCGTCAAGCGCAACGACCCCATCGGCAGCGTCGGGACCACCGGACGAAGCACGGGGCCGCACCTGCATTACGAGGTCCTGGTCCACCAGCGGAACGTCGACCCGATCAAGTACATCCTCGAAGAGTACCGGTCCTTCTGATCTAGGAGCCGGCCTAATACTCGGACAGGCTCCTAAGTCGCGGCGTCTCTTTGCCTTCGGGGCGCCTTCTGCTATAGTTGCGCGCAGTCGGCCGCGTCAGCCCGGCGGTCCCACGCGACCTCGGCGCCACCGGGCCGGCCGCGGTGACCCCTGGATCCGCTCCCTCCCCAGTTTCCGGTACCAGGGCACGGGCCCCCGAGGGGGCAGCGCGATTCAATTCGACAAGAGGACCCGGCTCACGGAATGCTGATCGACTCAATCCTCAAGAAGATCGTCGGCACCAAGAACGAGCGAGAGCTCAGGCGGCTGCAGCCGCGGGTTGCCACGATCAACGCCCACGAGCCGAAGGTCCGGGATCTCCCCGACGCCGCCTTCGTCGCCCGCACTGCCGAGTTGCGCCAGGGCGTATCGTCCGGCGCCGCGCTGGAGGATGTCCTGCCCGAGGCGTTCGCCCTCTGCCGCGAGGCGGCGCGCCGGACCGTCGGCATGCGGCATTTCGATGTCCAGCTCATCGGCGGCATGGTCCTGCACCAGGGAAAGATCGCCGAGATGAAGACCGGCGAGGGAAAGACCCTCGTCGCCACGTTGGCTGTCTATCTCAACGCGCTGAACGGCAGGGGCGTGCACGTGGTCACCGTCAACGACTACCTGGCGCGGCGCGATGCAGCCTGGATGGGGCCGATCTATCGCTTCCTGGGTCTGAGCGTCGGCGCCATCCAGCACGACATGGACGACGCGGCGCGGCAGCAGGCCTATGCCGCCGACGTGACCTACGGGACCAACAACGAGTTCGGTTTCGACTATCTGCGCGACAACATGAAGTACTCGCTCGGGGCGATGGTCCAGCGCGGCCATCATTTCGCCATCGTCGACGAAGTCGACTCGATCCTGATCGACGAGGCCAGGACCCCGCTGATCATCTCGGGGCCGTCCGAGGAGTCCACCGAGCTGTACAGCCGGGCCGACGCCATCATCCCGCGCCTGCGGGCGGAGGAAGACTACACCGTCGACGAGAAGGCGCGCACGGTGGCCCTGACCGAGGAGGGCGTGGAGAAGGCCGAGAAGGCGCTGCGGGTCGACAACCTCTACGACCCGGCGCAGATGGAGCTGAACCACGCCGTGCAGCAGGCCCTGCGCGCCCGCGTGCTGTTCAAGCGCGACGTGGACTACGTCGTCAAGGACGGCGAGGTCCTCATCGTGGACGAGTTCACCGGCCGCCTGATGCCGGGACGCCGCTGGAGCGACGGCCTCCACCAGGCGGTCGAAGCCAAGGAGAAGGTCCGGGTCCAAAAGGAGAATCAGACCCTCGCCACCATCACCTTCCAGAATTACTTCCGGATGTACGGCAAGCTCGCCGGCATGACCGGCACCGCCGACACCGAGGCGGTCGAGTTCGACAAGATCTACAACCTCGAGGTGATGATCGCCCCGACCAACCGCACGCTCATCCGCATCGAGAATCCCGACGTCGTCTTCCGCACCGAGCGCGAGAAGTTCGGCGCCGTGGTCGAGGAGATCGCCGATCTGCACGCCAAGGGACAGCCGGTCCTGGTCGGGACGATCTCGATCGAGAAATCCGAGCATCTCTCGGAGCTCCTGGGCCGCAAGGGCATCAAGCACGTCGTCCTCAATGCCAAGTACCACGAGAAGGAGGCGGAGATCGTCGCCCAGGCCGGCCGGCTGCAGGCGGTGACCATCGCCACCAACATGGCCGGTCGGGGCACCGACATCCTCCTGGGCGGGAACCCCGAGTACCTCGCCCGGCGCGAGATCCAGGAGAGCGGCGTCGACGACGCCGAGGTCGCGCCGGAGCTCTGGAGCAAGACGCTGGAGCGCTGCCGGCGCCGCTGCGCCGAAGAGCACGACGCGGTCGTCGCCCTCGGCGGGCTGCACATCCTCGGGACCGAGCGCCACGAGGCCCGGCGCATCGACAATCAGCTGCGCGGCCGCGCCGGGCGACAGGGCGATCCCGGCTCGTCGCGCTTCTACCTGTCGCTCGAGGACGACCTGATGCGCATCTTCGGGTCGGACCGAATCTCGGGCCTCATGCAGCGGCTCGGGATGGAGGAGGGGGTGCCGATCGAGCACGGCATGGTCACCCGCGCCATCGAGCGCGCCCAGAAGCAGGTCGAGGCGCGTAACTTCGAGATCCGCAAGCACCTCCTCGAGTACGACGACGTCAACAACAAGCAGCGCACCGAGATCTACCGGCTGCGACGCGAGCTGCTCGAGGGGAAGGGTCAGAAGGAGTACCTGCTGCAGAAGGCCGGCGAGGTGGTCGACTACATCCTCGATGCGACCTGCGCGGCCGACGCCAACCCGGAGGACTGGAAGACCGACGATCTGCGCAACGGCCTGCTGCGTTTCTTCGGTCTCGACGTGAAGACGCTGGGCATCGACTGGGCCGCCGTCAATCACCCGGAGCTGAAGAGCACCGTGCACGCGCAGGTCGGCGGCCGCTACGAGGAGAAGGAGCGCGCCGCCGGGCCCGAGGTCATGCGGCAGCACGAGCGCGCCATCATGCTGTACGTCATCGACACCGCCTGGAAGGATCACCTCCTGGCGATGGATCACCTCAAGGAGGGAATCGGGCTGCGCGGCTACGGTCAGCGCGACCCGCTGACCGAATACAAGCGCGAGTCGTTCGAGATGTTCGGCATGATGAAGGAGCGCATCGAGGACGAGATCCTGATGAACCTGTGGCGCATGGACGCCCAGGTGGCGGCGCGACAGGAGGAGATGCGCGTCCAGAGACAGCGCGACCTGACCTACACGGCGCCCGCCAAGGAGGCGCCGCGACCCGCCCAGCGGCCGGCGGCGGAGCGCGTCGGCCGGAACGATCCCTGCCCGTGCGGCTCGGGCAAGAAGTACAAGAAATGCCACGGCTCCGAAGAGGACAAGGGCACCCAGGCGCGCTCGGCCGCGCCGCACGGCGTGCGCGTGTGAGGAGGCAAGCGACATGCTCGACGGTCCGATCCCCGAGGCGCTGACATTCGACGACGTGCTGCTGCTGCCGGCGCGCTCGGAGGTGCTGCCCAGCGGCGTTGACGTGTCGACGCAGCTCACCCGCGGCATCCGCCTGAACATCCCCCTGGTGTCGGCGGCGATGGACACGGTCACCGAGTCGCGCCTGGCGATCGCCATCGCCCAGCAGGGCGGCATGGGCATCGTCCACAAGAACATGTCGATCGAGGCCCAGGCGGCCGAGGTCGACAAGGTCAAGCGTTCGGAGAGCGGCATGATCGTCGACCCGATCACCATCGGTCCGGAGCGGCGCATCGCCGAGGCGCTCGAGCTGATGCACCGTTACAAGATCTCCGGCGTGCCGGTGACCGATCCCGGCGGGCGCCTGCTCGGCATCCTCACCAACCGCGATCTGCGCTTCGAGACCCGCATGGACCTGCCGGTCTCCGCCGCCATGACCAAGGAGAACCTGATCACCGTGCCGGTCGGGACGACGCTGGAGGCGGCCAAGGCGATCCTTCACAAGCACAAGATCGAAAAGCTCCTGGTCGTCGACCGCGATTTCCATCTCAAGGGCATGATCACGGTCAAGGACATCCAGAAGATGATCAGGTACCCGGGCGCCTGCAAGGATTCGCTGGGGCGCCTGCGGGTCGGGGCGGCCCTCGGCGTCGGACCCGAGACGCTCGACCGGGCGCGGGCATTGGCCGAAGCCAAGGTCGACCTGCTGGTGGTCGATACCGCGCACGGCCACTCGCTGGGCGTGCTCGAGACCGTCAAGGCCGTCAAGAAAGCCCTGCCGCGCCTCGAGCTGGTGGCCGGCAACGTCGCGACCGAGGAGGCGACCGAGGAGCTGATCCGGGCCGGTGCCGATGCCGTCAAGGTCGGGATGGGACCGGGCTCGATCTGCACCACCCGGGTCGTCGCCGGCGTCGGCGTCCCCCAGATCACCGCCATCGCGCAGTGCGCCCGCGCCGCCCGGCGCCACGGCGTGCCACTGGTCGCTGACGGCGGGATCAAGTTCTCGGGCGACATCACCAAGGCGCTGGCGGCCGGCGCCGCGTCGATCATGATCGGCTCGCTGTTCGCCGGCACCGAGGAGTCGCCGGGCGAGACGATCCTCTACCAGGGTCGCAGCTTCAAGGCCTACCGCGGCATGGGGTCGCTCGGCGCCATGCGGCGGGGCAGCGCCGATCGCTACTTCCAGGAGGCGCAGGCGGGAGACGACAAGCTGGTCCCCGAGGGGATCGAGGGGATGGTGCCCTACAAGGGGAGCCTCCAGGACCTGGTGCCGCAGCTGGTCGGTGGCCTGCGCGCCGGCATGGGGTACTGCGGTGCCCGCGACCTCGAGACGCTCCGAAGCGAGGCCCGCTTCATCCGGATCAGCGCCGCCGGGCTCAAAGAGAGCCACGCGCACGACGTGGTGATCACCAAAGAAGCGCCGAACTACCGCGTCGAGTAGCGCGCGACGCCCTGCCGCGGGCCCCCCTGCCCGCTGCCCGGGCTAGCCCCGCCCGTCCTCGATGCTGATCTGGCGGTCCGTCCCGCCCAGATCGCGCAGCCGCACCCGTACCGCCCGCTCGGGCAGGTAACCGCCCAGCCGCTCCGGCCATTCGATGACCGCGACTCCGTCTCCCCCGAGGATCTCCTCCAGCCCCAGCTCGTCCAGATCGTCCGGCACCTCGATCCGGTAGAGATCGACGTGGTACACGGGCACCCGGCCGCGGTAGGGATTCACCAGGGTGAAGGTGGGGGAGCGAACATCCTCCGGGTCGACTCCGAGCCCGGCCGCCAGGCCGCGCGCGAAGACGGTCTTGCCCGCCCCGAGCTGGCCTTCCAGCAGGACCACGTCTCCGGGACAGAGACCGGCGGCGAGGGCCCGGCCGGTTTCGTAGGTCTCGGCCTCCGAGCTGCTCACCGTGATGCGCGGCGGCATGGCGCCCGTCCCTCCCGGCACGCGGGTTCCTAGGTGAGCGGCAGCTCCATCAACGCCGGCCGCGGCATCAGGTCGCGTTGCTGCCGGAACAGGCGGGGGAGCGGCCTGACGATCTCGAAACCGGCGCGGGCGTAGAGGGTGCGGGTGCGATGGTTGGCGATCAGGCGGACCAGTTTCAGGTGTCGGCGCCGGCCGACCTCGACCATCTCCTGGACCAGCCGCAGGCCGAGACCGCGGCCGCGCAGGGCCGGATCGACTCCGAGCGAAGCGAGGTACAGGACGTCGCCGCGCGGGTTGTGCGACGCCGAGGGGAGAATCTTTTCGTACTCCACGTAGGAACGGGGGAAATCGCGGCTCCACAGCAGGCCGTTGCTGAGACCCACCAGCTGCCGCAGCCGGCCAGGTCGCTGCAACTCGGCGAGCAGGAAGGATTCGGGGAGGGCGAACAGCCGGCGCTGCAACTCGTTAAGGGTGGCCGCCATCCGCCCCCAGACGCGCCGCTCCAGCAGGGTCGCCTCCTCGAGGTCGTCGGGCCGCGCCGGTCGGATGACGACCCTGGCGGTGGCCGTGCGGGTGGGGGCGAAGCGGCGCGGATCGCCGAGCAGCGCCGGCTCCGGGCGCGGGCCGGAGAGCCCGGAGTTGCGCATACGGCGCCCTTCGCCGAACTGATCCTGCTTCATGCAATCCTCCGGATGCCGCCGGTCTCCGGCGGGCGTGATTCGCGCAGGCGGCGTAGCGCCGGCGGCAGGCGGCCAAGAACATCCCGGGCGAGCAGGGGGGCCTCCCCCAGCTCGGCGGCGGCAAGGTCGGCCGCGAGGCCGTGCAAGTAAACTCCCAGCGTGACCGCCGTGTCAACCTCGAGTCCCTGCGCCAGAAGCCCGGCGAGGACGCCGGTCAGCACGTCTCCCGACCCACCCTTGGCCAGCCCGGGATTGCCGGTGGGATTCACGAAAACCCGGCCGGATGGGGTCGCGACCAGCGTCCGATATCCCTTGAGGACCAGGTGACAACTGCATCGACGGGCGAAATCGCGCGCCACGGCGACCCGGTCGGCCAGGACCGACTTGGTGTCGATGCCGATCAAACGCGCCATCTCGCCCGGGTGCGGCGTCAGAACCAGCCGCCGGCCACGGCCGCGCAGGGAAGCGGCGTCGCCGGCGAAGGCGTTCAATCCATCGGCGTCGAGCACGAGCGGCACGCGGGCGCGCCGCACCAGACCGCGCACCACGGTCCTCGCCCCGGTGCCGGTCCCGAGACCCGGTCCAACCGCCACCGCGGCCTTGCCGGACAGGGCCCGGAGGACGGCCGGCAGCGCGTCGGCGGCGATGCCGCCGCCAATGTCTTCCGGCAGTCCCTCGGTCATCGCCTCCATGGCGCCGCTCACGAGGCCGGTCTGAAGCGCCCGCGGCACCGCGGCCGTCAACAGTCCGCAACCGGCCCGCAGGGCGCCCAGAGCGGCCATCCGCGCCGCCCCCCCCTTGCCGCGCGATCCGGCCACCAGCAAGACATGCCCGAAGCTTCCCTTGTGGCTGGCGCGCCGCCGGGGCGGCAGGGCGTCGCACAGCGCCCCCGCCTCGATCAACTCCAAGGCGACCTTTTCGGCCGCCACCGCCGCCGGCGGGATGCCGATGTCCGCCACCCACAGGGCGCCGACGCGCTCGGCCGCGGGCGGCAGGAGATGCGCGACCTTGGGCAGGGCCAGCGCGACGGTGTGATCGGCGGCGAGGCAGGGGCCCGGGACGGACGCCGTGTCACCCGACAGACCGGAGGGGATGTCGACGGCGACCACGGTCGCCCCCGAGGCGTTCACGTCG
>JAGYID010000083.1 GCA_018606725.1 Acidobacteriota bacterium | reverse complement strand
CTGCCGAAGACTTATGAGTTGCTGTCGGAAGCCTACCTCGGACTTGGGCGGAAAGATGATGCCATCACCGCACTCGAGGACGGGCTCAAGACCCTCGAGGCCATGGACCCGGAGGTGGTGCTGTGGATGGTCCAGCTGCGCCTGGGAGGCGCCGGCGGACGCGAGGCGGCGACCGCCGATGTCCGCCGCTGGGCGGCGCGCACCGCGAAGCGGCCCGGGCTCAACGATGCCATCGCCGGCCTGCTCAAAGAAGACGCGGGCGATACTGCTGCGGCTGCGGCGCTCTACCGCCGCTCGCTCGAGGCCGATCCGAGCCGGGTGATCGCCGCGCAGCGTCTCTTCGCGCTCACGCCCCAGTCGGAGCGCGCCGCCCTCCTCGAACCGATCCTGCGACGCGCGCTGAGACAGGAGCGGCGCATCGACGAGTACCAGAATCTCCTCGGCGTGCTTCTGGCCGAGAAGGGCAGGCACGCGGAAGCGCTGGCTTCGTTCCGACGCGCGACGGAGATTGACCCGGACAATCCTCGTTTTGCGGCTAACCTGGCGGCGGCCTACGCACGGGCCGGTCTATGGCAGGAGGCGGCCGCCGCATACGAGACGGTGACGGCGCTGCAGCCTTCGGCGTCGGCGTACATGAAGCTCGGCTCTGCCTACCGCCAGTTGCGACGTCCGTCCGAGGCGCTCGCCGCCTTCGAGCGGGCCCGCGCCCTCGGCGACGCATCGAGCGCGCCGCTCCTCGGCATGGCGCTGGCGCGCGCCGAGATGAACCAGGCCGATCTGGCGTTGGGGATCCTGCAGGAAGGGCTGGCGCGGTATCCGGATGACCGGGCGCTGCGGTCGCTGTACGACGACCTGGTCAGGAAGACACGAAGTCCTGGATCGCTTCCTGGTCGCCCGGGTCGAGGTCGATGAAGCGGACGCCGACCTGCCAGGCGCCTCCGCCGGCCTGGGTCACCCGCACGACCTCCGCCTTCGTCTTGATCTGAACCTTCGACTCCGGCAGGAAGAATTCCACGTCGACGGTGTCCCCGGCGGCCAGGGAGGTCTTCGTCTCCAGCAGCAACCCGCCGCTGCTGAGGTCGTGCGCCTGGCCGATCAGCTGGTGCCCGCCCGCCTCGCCGATGACGCTGAACACCACGGTCAGCCGCGCCGAGCCGCGCTTGCGCACCGCCAGGATCCGGGCCACGATGCCGAGCAGCTCGTCCGGCTTCTCCGGCTTGATGACGAACTCGGTGCAGCCGGCCTTCAGGCAGCGGTCGCGCGTTTTCTGGTCGCCGCGCGCGCTCATGATGATGATCGGCGTCCCGGCCAGCGTCGCGTCCTTGCGCATCTCGACGCAGGCGGCGGCTCCGTCCACGCCGGGCATCTCCAGGTCGAGCAGGACCAGGCTGGGGTGCTTGTCGCGGGCGACGGCGATCGCCTCGGTCCCGGAGCCGGCCGTGAGCACGTCGAACCCGCCACGCACCAGGAAGCTCTTCTCGAGCTCCAGGAAGAATTTCAGGTCGTCGGCGATCAGGACGGTGACTTTCGCCAAGCGTTCCCTCCCGGCGCCGTCGCGCACGGTTCGTCCACCAGCAATCCAGTCGGGATCCAGCGCCCGCGGACGATAACACCCCGCGCGCGGGAGTGTCAACGCGAGGCGGGCTCCCACGGCGCATTCTGCGGTTCATCGCGCACGTAGTGCGCTAAAATGCCCGCCTGGGAGGCAGGAGCGTGATTCGAGAGATCAAGGAACGATCGGATGCGATTGAACGCCTGTGCAGGCGCTTCCGTGTCCGTCGGCTGGAACTGTTCGGCTCCGCTGCCGCGGGTGAATTCGACCCGCAGACCAGCGACCTCGACTTCCTTGTCGAGTTCGACCTACTCCAACCCAATGAGTACGCCGATACCTACTTCGGGCTGTTGGAGGGACTGCAAGGGCTCTTTCACCGCAACGTGGATTTGGTCGTGCTGGGATCCGTCAAGAACCCGTATCTCAGGGAGAGTATTCAGCGATCCAGGACGCTGTTATATGCGGCTTGAGACCAAGAAATATCTTTTCGATATTCACCAGGCCGCGAAACGTGTCGTGGAGTTCACCAAGGGCAAGACATTCTCGGATTACGACAACGACCCGCTGCTGCGTGCCGCCGTGGAACGCCAGTTCGAAATCATAGGCGAGGCCCTCCGACGTCTCGCCAACGAGGATGCCGCGACGACCGCCCTGATCAGCGAGCACGCGCGAATCATCGCGTTCCGAAATATCCTGGTCCATGGCTACGCCGACATCGATGACCGAATCGTCTGGGACATCGTACAGGCGAAGCTCCCAACACTTCTGCGCGAAGTCGAATCTCTCCTGAAGTGAGAAGTCGGGCGATTGGGGGTGCGGCGCTCACGCCGCGACGCTTCACGTCTAGGCTTGATGCCTGAGCGTCCTCAGCGGTCGTCGAAGTCTTCGAGCGGCAGGAAGTCGACCACAGTACCGGCGTCCAGGCGGTCGACGGTCGCCGGCAGGATCGCCAGGGCATTGCCGCGGGCGCAGGAGACGAAATCGGCGGAGCCGGTCGTCGGCAGGACGTCGACCTCGTAGCCGGCTCCCGTCCAGGCGGCGCGGGCCTGGCAATAGCCGGTCCGGCCCGGGCGCTGCCGCACGGCCCCCTTCAACGTCCCGCGGCGGGGCGACCGCACCGGGGCGGCGAACCCGGCCATTTTCCTGAGCGCGGGCCGGATGAAGACATGGAAGATCACGTAGGTCGATACCGGGTTGCCCGGGCAGCCGAACACCAGCGTGCCGCCGCGGGTCCCGAACGTGAACGGCCGGCCCGGCTTGATCGCCACGCGGTCGAAATGGAGATCCGTCCCCAGGGAGCGCAGCGTCTTCCCCACCAGGTCGTAGACCCCCATGGACACCCCGCCCGACAGAATCAGCGCGTCGGCCTCCAGGCCCGAGCGGATGAGGTCGGCCAGCGCGTCCTCCTTGTCGGGGGCGATGCCGAGGTAGCGCGCCGCGCAACCGGCCTGCCGGAGGAGCGCCATGACGAGCGGGCCGTTGCTGTTGCGGATGCCGCCCGGCGCGGGAGTCTGCTCCGGCTCGACCAGCTCGTCGCCGGTGGCGAGCACGGCCACGCGCGGACGGCCGCCGACCCGCACCCGCGTCCGGCCGACCGAGGCGAGGACGCCGATCTCACCAGGCCCGATGAAATCGCCGGCGGCAAGCAACGTGTCTCCCGCCCGCTGGTCGTCGCCCCGCCGCGCGATGTTGTCCCCGGCCCGGACGGCGGCTATTGCCAGTATCTGGTCCGGCGTCCCTTCGACCGGCGCGGTCTCCTCGACGATCAGGACCGCGTCGGCGCCGGGCGGCACCGGCCCGCCGGTCATGATGCGTGCCGCGCCGCCCGGCTCGACCCGCTTCAGTAGGCCCGGGTCGGTGCCCGCGGGGACCTCCTGGATCACCCGCAGCCGGCGCGGGACGGCGGCGAGGTCGGCGGCGACGACCGCGTAGCCGTCCATCATCGCCTTGTCCCAGGCCGGGAAATCGTGCGGGGCGCGGATCTCCTCCTGCAGGATCCGCCCTGGCGCCTCGGCGCAGGGAACCTCCTCCGGCGGCAGGACCCGGGCGGCGCGCAGCACGGCGTCCCGGGCTTCCCCGACGGTCAGCATCGGTCCCTTGCTGGGTGGAGTGTGCGACATCGGCGGGAGTATAGCGCGCCGGCACCGCGCGGAGCCTCGGTTCAGACGGCGCGCGCCACCAGCACGCGCGGAATGCCGGCGATGTCGGGGCGGAACTGCTCGAGGTGGAAGTCGAGGATGCCGTCGTACAGGAGTCGGAGCGCCCCCTCCTGCCCGGCGCCGATCTCGGCGATCAGCCAGCCGCCCGACTTCAGATGCGGACGCGTCTCGTGCGCCAGGCGGCGGTGCACCGCCAGCGGATCGGAGCCGGCGAACAGCGCCCGCCGCGGCTCGTGGTCGCGCACCTCGGGCGGCAGGCCGGGCGCCTCGGCGTCGCCGATGTACGGCGGATTGGTCAGGATGACGTCGGCCGGCGGCGCCCCGGCGGGGCCGAACGGCGCGAGCAGATCGCCGCGCAGGAAGACGATCCGATCGGCGACGCCGTGCCGCGCCGCGTTGCGGCGCGCCACCTCGAGCGCCTCCTCGGAGACGTCCGAGGCGAACACCCGGGCGGCCGGGATCTCGCAAGCCACCGCCACCGCCAGGCAGCCGCTGCCGGTACCGACGTCGAGGACAACCGGCGCCTCGACGGCGTGCAACTTCGTATCGGTGGCGCGGAGATCGAGAAAGGTCTCCACCAGCCCTTCGGTTTCGGGACGCGGGATCAGGACGGCGGGGGTGACCTCGAACTCCAGCGACCAGAACTCCTGGACGCCGGTCAGGTACTGCAGCGGCACCCGGCGGGAACGTTTGAGAAGGTGTTCACGGAAGCGGACCGCGGCGCCCGGCTCGACCGGCGCGTCCGGGGCGGCGTGCAACCGGGCACGCGGCACCCCGAGGGCATGGGCCAGCAGCAGCTCGGCGTCCTGCGAAGCGGTCGGGATGCCGGCCCGGCCTAGGACCAGGCTCCCCTCGCGGGCCAGCGACGCGACGGTCGCGGGCGAAGGGCCGGCCCCGCGGCCGGACTCCGCCGAGGGCGGACGGCCCGCACCGGGGCCGGCCGCGCCGGACCCCCTGGTCAGACCTTCACCTCTTCCTTGAGCTGCTCGGCCTGGTAATAGGCGACCAGCGGCTCGATGATCGGGTCGAGGTCGCCTTCCAGGATCGCCGGCAGCCGGTGGATGGTGATGTTGATCCGGTGATCGGTCAGGCGGTTCTGCGGGAAGTTGTAGGTCCGGATCTTCTCCGACCGCTCGCCGGTGCCGACCTGGCTGCGGCGGCTCTGGGCGATGGCGTCGCGCTGCTTCTGGATCTCGAGGTCGAGCAACCGGGAGCGCAATACTTTGAGGGCCCGCGCCTTGTTCTTGTGCTGCGAGCGCTCGTCCTGGCACTGCACCACGGTGTTCGTCGGCAGGTGGGTGATCCGGATCGCCGAGTAGGTCGTGTTGACCCCCTGCCCGCCCGGACCGGTGGCGCAGAAGGTGTCGACGCGCAGGTCCTTTTCGTTGATGTCGATCTGCACGTCGTCCGCCTCGGGCAGCACCGCCACGGTCGCGGTCGAAGTGTGGATCCGCCCGGACGCCTCGGTGGCCGGCACCCGCTGTACGCGGTGCACGCCGCTTTCGTGCTTCAGCCGGCTGTAGACCTGCCTGCCGCTGATCAGCGCGATCGCCTCCTTGAGCCCGCCGAGACCGGTGCTGCTCATGTTGAGGACCTCGATCTGCCACTTGTTGCGCTCGGCGTAGCGCGTGTACATGCGGTACAGCTCGCCGGCGAACAGCGATGCTTCCTCCCCGCCGGTGCCGGCGCGGATTTCGAGGATGACGTTCTTCTCGTCGTTGGGGTCCTTCGGCAGGAGCAGGGCGCGCAGCTCGATTTCAAGCGCCTGGCGGCGTGGCTCAAGCGATTGCAGCTCCTCGCGGGCCACCGCCTTCATCTCCTCGTCCTGCATCAGCGTCTGAGCTTCCTGGACCTGCCGCAGGACGTCCTTGTACTCCTGGTAGCGGGCGACGGTCTTCTCGAGGTCGGCGCAGCTCTTCGCGGTCGTCCGGTAACGCTCCTGGTCGGCGACGATGGACGGGTCGCTCATCTGGCGGGCGAGCGCGTCGTACTTCGCCTCCAGGGCCGCGAGCTTTTCCAGCATCTCCACGTCACGATCCTCCTGGGAGCCGGCTGCGGCTGGCTCCATGGGCCGAATCTAACGCCGGGACGCGCGCGATGCCAGAGTTGGGATGGTGAGACACCCGGGGCGAGGGGCGCGCCGGCGCCGCCGGCCCCGCGGGGCCGGCCGCCCGGCGCGGCGTTAGCCGGCCGCGCCTTTCGCGGCGGGCTCGGACTTGGCCTTGGCGGCGGCTTCGGACTTCGCGGCCCCGGATTTGGCCTTGGTGGCCACCGGTTCCGCCTTCCCCTTGGCCGCCTTGGCGGCCGTCGCCTTGTCGGCGAGGTCCTGGGTCTTGGTGACGCGCTTCTGGAAGCGATCGACCCGGCCGGCCGAGTCGATCAGCTTCTGTTTGCCGGTGAAGAACGGGTGGCACTTGCTGCAGATCTCGAGACGCAGCTCCTGCTTGGTGGACCGGGTGACGAACGTCTCCCCGCAGGCGCAGTGCACCGTGACGACATCGTACTTGGGGTGAATCCCTGCCTTCATGACCTGACTCTCCTGGGGACCAGAGTCCCCGGACGAACCTCGTTCCGTTGCGGAGGAAGGCGCATTATACGGATTTCCACCCAGCGCCGCAAACCGCCGGCCCGGGCCCCGCCGCCTACCCCATGTTGCTCATCGATTCGAGGAACTCCTCGTTGTTCTTGGTCTTGTCCATCCGCTCGATGAGCAGCTCCATCGCCTCGACCGGCGACAGCGAGTTGAGGACCTTGCGCAGCACCCACGAGCGGTCCAGCTCCTTCTTGGCGAGCAGCAGCTCTTCCTTGCGGGTTCCGGAGCGGGTAATTTCGATCGACGGGTAGACACGGCGGTCGGCGAGCTTGCGGTCGAGGTGGATTTCCATGTTGCCGGTGCCCTTGAACTCTTCGAAAATCACGTCGTCCATGCGGCTGCCGGTCTCGATGAGGGCCGTGGCGATGATGGTCAGCGAGCCGCCCTCCTCGACGTTCCTGGCGGCGCCGAAGAAGCGCTTCGGACGCTGCAGGGCGTTGGCGTCGACGCCGCCCGACAGCACCTTGCCCGACGGCGGCACGATGGTGTTGTAGGCGCGCGCCAGCCGGGTGATCGAGTCGAGCAGGATGACTACGTCCTTCTTGTGCTCGACCAGCCGCTTGGCTTTCTCGATGACCATCTCGGCGACCTGCACGTGCCGGGTCGCCGGCTCGTCGAAGGTCGAGGAGATGACCTCGCCGTTGACCGAGCGCTGCATGTCGGTGACCTCCTCCGGCCGCTCGTCGATGAGCAGGACGATGAGGATGACCTCCGGGTGGTTCTGGGTGACGCTGTTGGCGATCGCCTGCAGCAGCATGGTCTTGCCGGTGCGCGGCGCGGCGACGATCAGGCCGCGCTGCCCCTTGCCGATCGGGCACAGGATGTCGAGCACGCGCGACGAGACGTTGTCCTTGCTGGTCTCCAGCTTGATGCGTGCGTTCGGGTACAGGGGCGTGAGGTTGTCGAAGAAGATCTTCTCGCGCGCCTGGTCCGGGTGCTCGAAGTTGACCGCCTCGACCTTGATGAGGGCGAAGTAGCGCTCCCCCTCCTTGGGCGGGCGGACCTGACCGGAAATGGTGTCGCCGGTGTGCAGGTCGAACTTGCGGATCTGCGACGGCGACACGTAGATGTCGTCCGGGCCGGGCAGGTAGTTGTACTCGGGGGCGCGCAGGAAGCCGAAGCCGTCCGGCAGCGTCTCCAGGACCCCCTCGGCGAAGATCAGCCCCGACTTCTCGGTCTGGGCCCGCAGGATCTCGAAGATCAGCTCCTGCTTGCGCAGGGCCGTGGCATTGGCCACGTCGAGCGCCTTGCCGATGGAGGTCAGCTCGCCGATCGACTTCTCCTTGAGCGAGCGGATGTCGAGCTTCTCGCCCGTCAGCTCGGCCGGCGGAGCGTCCTGGCGCTCGGCCTCGTCCTCCATGGCGGTCGGGGCGGCGGGGACCGCCGCTTCGGGCTGCGGCGCGGGGGCTTCCGCCTCGACCGGCGGCCGGCGGGGCCCGCGCTGGTTCATCTCACGTCCGGACGACTGGCGGGGGCCTCGCGGCTCCCGCGGTGGCTTCACTTCGCGGTCCATCTTGTCTCCGTTCACAGCGTGTTCCTTCCTCCACGATACGGGTTGCCGCGCGGGCCCGGAGCAGGGAGGCTCCCGGCCGCGCGGAGTGTGGCCTTGTTGAGGGTGAGTTCGAGTACGTCGTCGATGATCTTCCAGAGCTGCGGCAGGCCGTCGCCGGTCACCGCCGACACGGCGAGGACCTTCATGGCGGCGTCTCCGCCCGGCTCCCCGGCGCTCCCGCCGAGCCAGCCGGCGGCGCGCTGCAGGGCCCGGGCGCGCTCGCTGCGCGACAGCTTGTCGGCCTTGGTCAGCACGATCTGATGCCGGATGCCGCGCGCGCCCAGCCATTCCAGGAGCTCGCCGTCGAGATCGGTCGGCTCGTGGCGGGCGTCGACGAGCTGCACCGCCAGGTCGGGACGCGATGCACCCTGAAGATACGATTCGACGAGTTGCTGCCAGGCGGCGCGCATCTCGCGCGGGACCTTGGCGTAGCCGTACCCCGGCAGGTCGACGAAATAGAGCCGGTCGTTGACCCGGTAGAAATGGATCGCCTGCGTCCGCCCGGGCGACTTGCTGGTGCGCGCCAGTCCCTTCACGCCCAGGAGGGCGTTGAGCAGGCTCGATTTGCCGACATTGGAGCGTCCCATGAAGGCGATCTCCGGAAAGCCGTCGCGCGGGAACAGGTCCGGCTGCGCCGCGCTCATGTGCAATCGACAAGCATTGATGATCATGGTTTTGTCACAAGGAAATACCGGGAAGTCCGCCGCGCTCTGCCGCGGCGTTAAGTTCAAGGCGTCGGCGACGCCGTCTTATGGATATTGGAAGGAACGGGCACCCTTCGGATGAATGATCCGACTCGGGATTCTGAGCCTGCCCGGGGACCGGGCGGGGCTCCTAGTGCGTCACCGAACCGGGAACTCCCTTGTCGAGGTCCTTATTATACTCCTTGTCCTTGTCGACCTCGGGTGTGCCGCCCCGGTCCAGGGCGATTTGAAGCACCTCGTCCATGGTGTCGACGAGGCGGAACTCCAGGATCTTCTGGATATCCTCGGGGATGTCCGCGAGATCTTTCTCGTTGTCCCGCGGCAGGATGATGGTCCGGATCCCCAGGCGGTGTGCGGCCAGGACCTTCTCCTTCAGGCCGCCGATCGCCAGCACCTTGCCGCGCAGGGTGATCTCCCCGGTCATCGCCACATCGCCGCGCACCGGCGTCTTGGTCAGGAGCGACGCCAGAGCGGTCGCCATGGTGATGCCGGCCGACGGGCCGTCCTTGGGGATGGCGCCCTCCGGCACGTGGATGTGGATGTCGAACTTGCGGTGAAAGTCCTCGTCGATGCCGAGCGCCTCGCTGCGCGTCCGGATGAACGACATGGCGGCCTGGGCCGATTCCTGCATGACGTCGCCGAGCTTGCCGGTGAGCATCAGCTTGCCGCGGCCCTTCATCATGGTCGCCTCGGTCATCAGGATCTCGCCGCCGACCTCGGTCCAGGCCAGGCCGGTCGCGATGCCGATCTCGTTCTTCTTCTCGGAGGTCGCCGGCCGGAACTTCGGCACGCCGAGCAGCTCGGCGAGGTGCTCCGACTTGACCGTGGAGGTGTACTCCTTCCCTTCCCTGACGACCCGGCGGCTGAGCTTGCGGCAGATCGACGCCAGCTCGCGCTCCAGGTTGCGGACGCCGGCTTCGCGGGTGTACTTCTCGATGACGTCGCGGATCGACTCTTCCTCGAAGGTGAACTTGCCCTGATCGAGGCCGTGGTTCTTCAGCTGCTTCGGGATCAGAAAACGCTGGGCGATCTTGATCTTCTCGAACAGCGTGTAGCCGGCCAGCCGCATGACCTCCATGCGGTCCCGCAGGGCCGGCGGGATCGGGTGGAGGATGTTGGCGGTGCAGATGAACATCACCTGCGACAGGTCGAACTCGGTGTCGAGGTAGTGATCGAGGAACGTCGAGTTCTGCTCCGGGTCGAGGACCTCGAGGAGCGCCGACGACGGGTCGCCCCGGAAGTCCATGCTCATCTTGTCGACCTCGTCGAGCAGGAACACCGGGTTCTTGGTGCCGGCCTTCTTCATCATTTGAAGCACTTGGCCGGGGAAGGCGCCGATGTACGTGCGCCGGTGCCCGCGGATCTCGGCTTCGTCGCGAACCCCGCCCAGCGACACGCGCACGAACTTGCGGCCGGTGGCCTTGGCGATCGACTGGGCCAGCGAGGTCTTGCCGACGCCCGGAGGGCCGGAGAAGCACAGGATCGAGCCCTTCATGTTCTTGTTCTTGACCAGGCGGCGGACGGCGAGGAACTCGAGGATGCGCTCCTTGATCTTCTCCAGGCCGTAGTGATCCTCGTTCAGCACCTTCTCGGCGTAGTCGAGGTCGCGGATCTCCTTCGAGCGCTTGTGCCAGGGCACCGAGATCAGCCAGTCGAGGTAATTGCGTGACACGGTCGCCTCGGCCGAGACCGGCGGCATGACCTCGAGGCGCTTCAGCTCCTGCATCGCCTTCTCGTGTGCCTCCTTGGGCATCCGGCACTTGGCGATCTTCTCCTTGAGCTCCTCGATCTCGTTGACCTTGTCGTCCTTGCGGCCCAGCTCCTGCTGGATCGCCTTCATCTTCTCGTTGAGGTAGTACTCCTTCTGGGCCTTCTCCATCTGCTTCTTGACGCGCTGATGGATGCGGCGGTCGACGCGCAGCTTCTCGATCTCGGCGTCGAGCAGCGTCGACAGGATGGTCAGCCGTTCCTGGGGATTGAAGGTCTCCAGGAGGTTCTGCTTCTCCTCGATGCCGACCTGGATGTGCGCTGCGATGGTGTCGGACAGGCGCCCCGGCTCGGAGACGCGGATGGTCGAAATCATCGTCTCGTATGGAAGGTTGGGCGACAGCTTGACGTACTTCTCGAACAGCGACACGACCTTGCCCATCTCGGTCTCGATGTCGGGGGTCAGCTCGACCTTGACCTCGATCGGCTGGAGCAGCGCCACCAGGCTTTCGCCGTCGCGCTTGATTTCGACGACCTTGCCGCGCGCCGAGCCCTCGACCAGCAGCTTGATGTTGCCGTTCGGCAGCTTCAGGCTCTGGACGATGTTGGCGATCGTGCCGATGGCGTTGATCTCTTCGGGCTTCGGGTCGTCGATCTTCGCGTCCCGCTGGGTCGCCAGGAAGATCTTCTTCTCTCCGGCGAGCGCCTGCTCGACCGCCACCAGCGACGACTTCCGTCCGACCACGAACGGGATCATGGTGTACGGAAAGACCACCACGTCGCGCAACGGCACGAGCGGCAACAGCTCGAACTTGTCGGTCCGTTCTTCCGGGGGAGTGGACATCTAGCCTGCCTTCTCCATCAATATGATGGGAGCGGTCTTGTTCTCGACCACTTCCTTCGTGATCACGCACTCGGTGATGTCCGACCTCGACGGCAGCTGGTACATCAGGTCGAGCATCAGGTCCTCGAGGATCAGCCGCAGCCCGCGCGCGCCGATCTTGCGCTGCAGCGTCTGCTCGGCGATCGCCTCGAGGGCGTCCTTGGTGAACGTCAGGGTGACGTTCTCATACTCGAAGATCTTCTGGTACTGCTTGATCAGGGCGTTGCGCGGCTCGGTCAGGATCTTCACCAGCGCCGACTTGTCGAGCTCGCCCAGCACCCCGGCGACCGGCAGCCGGCCGACGAACTCGGGGATGAGGCCGTACTTGATCAGGTCCGTCGGCTGCACCAGCTCGAGGATCTCCTGCATGTTGCGCTGCGACTTGCTGCGGACGTCAGCCTTGAAGCCCATCGCCTTCTTGCCGATGCGCTGCTCGATGATGCCGTCCAGCCCGACGAAGGCCCCGCCGCAGATGAACAGGATGTTGGTCGTGTCCATCGGGATGAAGTCCTGGTGCGGGTGCTTGCGCCCGCCCTGCGGCGGCACGTTGGCGACCGTTCCTTCGAGGATCTTCAGCAGCGCCTGCTGCACGCCTTCGCCCGACACGTCGCGGGTGATCGACGGCGAGTCGCTCTTGCGGCTGATCTTGTCGACCTCGTCGATGTAGATGATGCCGCGCTTGGCCTTCTCGAGGTCGTTGCCGGCGGCCTGCAGCAGCCGGAGCAGGATGTTCTCGACGTCCTCGCCGACGTAGCCGGCCTCCGTCAGGGTCGTCGCGTCGACGATGGCGAACGGCACCGACAGCAGCTTCGCCAGCGTCTGCGCCAGCAGCGTCTTGCCGGTCCCGGTCGGGCCGATCAGGAGGATATTGCTCTTCTGGACCTCGACCTCGGAGCGGCGCTTCGACAGCTCGTTGCGCTTGTAGTGGTTGTAGACGGCGACGGCCAGCTTCTTCTTGGCCTTGTCCTGGCCGACCACGTATTCGTCGAGGAACTCGCGGATCTCGATCGGCTTCGGCAGCTTGACCTTGGCCTTCGGCTCGTCCGGCTCGCGCTCTTCGGCGATGATGTCCAGGCAGATGTCGACGCACTCGTCGCAGATATAGACGGTCGGTCCGGCGATCAGCTTCTTGACGTCCCGCTGATCCTTGTTACAGAAGCTGCACCGCAACGACTCGCCGTCGCCCCGCTTGCCGGCCATGGCTGTTCTCCTGGATCCCCTTGGACGAAGCCTGCTAATCGCCCGCGCCTACTCGCGCCGGGAAATGACCTGGTCGATGACGCCGTATTCCTTCGCAGACGCCGCCGTCATGATGAAGTCGCGGTCGGTGTCCTTCTGGATCCTCTCGAGCGCCTGACCAGTGTGATCCTTCAGGATGTCGTTGAGGCGCTGCCGGATGCGGAGGATCTCCTTGGCGTGGATGTCGACGTCGGTGGCCTGTCCCGAAAAATCTCCCATCGGCTGATGAAGTATGACGCGAGAATTGGGAAGTGCAAACCTTTTTTTGGCCGTGCCCGCCGACAGCAGCACCGCGGCCATGCTGGCCGCCTGGCCGATGCAGATTGTGGACACATCCGGCCGGATGAACTGTATGGTGTCGTAAATTGCCAGGCCGGCGGTCACCGACCCACCGGGGCTGTTGATGTAGATCGAGATGTCCTTTTCGGGATCTTCGGCTTCGAGGTACAGCAGCTGCGCGATGACCAGGTTGCTCAGGTTGTCATCGATCGGGCTGCCGATGAAAACGATGTTGTCTTTGAGGAGGCGGGAGTAGATGTCGTATGCACGCTCTCCCCGGTTGGTCTGCTCGACGACCATCGGTACGAGTGGCATGACGATTTATTTCACCTCGCGCGTAATAGTAGCACCAGACAGCATAAAGTCAAGCGACTTTTCCCTGACGATCTGGCGCCTAACCCCTGACAGGCGCGCATTTGCAGCGAGTCGCTCCTTCAGCGCGCCGACGCTCTGTCCGTGCCGTCGGGCCTCGTCCTTGAGCCACTGATTCACGTCCTCCTCCGTCGCCTCGATGCCTTCCTGCGCGGCGATCGCCTCGAGGATCAGCATCGCCCGCACCGACCGGATGGCGCCCGGTACCAGTTTCTGTCGCTCCGCCTGCCAATCGACCGCCGCCTTCGTCGGATCGACGCC
>JAGYID010000024.1 GCA_018606725.1 Acidobacteriota bacterium | reverse complement strand
CAGGCTCCAACTGCGAGCACGACGTCTACCACGTCGTCAAGCATCTCCTCGGCCACGACGCGTCCTTTCTCTGGCACAAGGACACCGCCTTCGCCGGCGTCGACTGCGTCGTCCTGCCGGGCGGCTTCGCCCACGGCGATTACCTGCGCTGCGGGGCGATGGCGCGCTTCTCGCCGATCATGAAAGCGATCGAAGCGTACGCGGCGCGCGGCGGCATGGTGTTCGGCATCTGCAACGGCTTCCAGATCCTGACCGAGGCCGGCCTGCTGCCGGGGGCTCTGGTGCGCAACGCCGGGCTGTCGTACATCTGCCGCGATCAGTACCTGCGCGTCGAGCGCCAGGACACGCCGTACACCGCCCGCATCAAGCAGGGCACCATCCTGAAGATCCCGATCGGCCACGGCGAGGGGTGCTACTACGCGCCGGAGGAGGTCCTCAAGGAGCTCGAGCAGAAGCGCCAGGTGGTGTTCCGCTACTGCGACCCCGGCGGGCAGGTGACCGGCGAGTGGAACCCGAACGGCTCGCTGCGCGCCATCGCCGGGGTCTGCAACGAGCGCGGCAACGTCCTGGGCATGATGCCGCACCCGGATCGCTGCGCCGAGGAGGTCCTGGGCAACGCGGAGGGGCGCCGGATCTTCGAGTCGATCGTCCATTCCTGGCAGCAGGCGCGCCGGACGAGGATCTGATGCTGAAATGGCTGTTGCGCTTGTTCACGGGCGGTGACCGGGTCGACTACGCCGGCATCGGCCGCAACGATCCGTGTCCGTGCGGCAGCGGCGAGAAGTTCAAGAACTGCTGCTACGACGATCACCGGAGGCGGCAGCGCGCGCACCACGACGCCAAGTTGTTCGGCAGTTCCAAGGGATGATCCGGGGGAGCGTCCGACGCCGATGAGACGGGAGCGGGGCCGACGCGCATGATCAAGGAACCGGAGGTCAATCTCGAGCTGGCCCTCGCCGAGGGCATGACCGCCGAGGAGTACGCGGCGGCGGTCGCGTCGCTCGGCCGCACGCCGACGCTGACCGAGCTCGCGGTCATCTCGGTCATGTGGTCGGAGCACTGCTCCTACAAGAGCAGCAAGGTCCATCTGAAGCGCCTGCCGACCGAGGGGCCGCGGCTGGTCCAGGGCCCCGGCGAGAACGCCGGCGTCGTCGATGTCGGGTCGGGCATCGTCGCCGTCTTCAAGATGGAGAGCCACAATCACCCCTCCTACGTCGAGCCGCGCCAGGGGGCGGCGACCGGGGTCGGCGGCATCCTCCGCGACATCTTCACCATGGGCGCTCGGCCGATCGCCTCGCTCGATTCGCTGCGCTTCGGTGCGCTCGACCACCCGCGCACCCGCTATCTGGTGAACGGCGTGGTCGGCGGCATCGCCGGCTACGGCAACAGCATCGGGGTGCCGACCGTCGGGGGGGAGGTGTACTTCCACCCCTGCTACAACGGCAACAACCTGGTCAACGTCTTCAGCCTGGGCATCGCGCGGCGCGAGAAGATCCACAAGGGGAGCGCCTCGGGCGACGGCAATCCGGTCATCTACGTCGGCTCGCGGACCGGGCGCGACGGCATCCACGGCGCCAGCCTGCTGGCGTCCTCCGAGTTCGACGCCGCCTCCGAGTCGAAGCGGCCGACGGTGCAGGTCGGCGACCCGTTCGCCGAGAAGCTGCTGCTGGAGGCCTGCCTCGAGGTCATGAAGGAGCCGGGTCTGGTCGTCGGCATCCAGGACATGGGCGCCGCCGGGCTGACCTGCTCGACGACCGAGATGGCGGCCCGCGGCGGCGCCGGCATGGACATCGATCTCGACAAGGTGCCGCTGCGCGAGGAGGGGATGACGCCGTACGAGATCATGCTCTCCGAATCGCAGGAGCGCATGCTGCTGGTGGCCACGCCGCAGACCGAGACGCGCGTCCGGCGGATTTTCGAGAAATGGGATCTGGAGGCGGCGGTGATCGGCCGGGTGACGGGGACCGGGCGGGTCACGGTCCGGTGGCAGGGGAAGACGGTGGCCGACGTGCCGGCGTCGCTATGCGTCGACGAGGCGCCGCGCTACCAGCGGCCCGCCGCGCGGCCGGCCTGGCAGGGCGCGCTCGAGCAGCTGCGGCTCGAGACCGTGCCCGAGCCGTCCGACGGGAACGCGGCGCTGGAGGCGCTGCTGGGGGCGCCGAACCTCTGCAGCCGGGAGGCGATCTTCACCGCCTACGATCACATGGTGCGCACCAATACGGTCGTGCGCCCCGGCTCGGACGCGGCGGTCATCCGTCTCAAGGGGACAAACCGGGCCCTGGCCCTGTCGGTCGACTGCAATGCCCGTTATTGCTACCTGGACCCGTTCGAGGGGGCGAAGCTGGCGGTGGCCGAGGCGGCCAGGAACATCGTCTGCGCCGGCGCGGTGCCGCTCGGCACGACCGACTGCCTCAATTTCGGCAACCCGGAGCGGCCGGAGATCATGTGGCAGTTCGAGCGCTCCATCGACGGCATCGCCGAAGCCTGCCGGGCGCTCGACGCGCCGATCGTCGGCGGCAACGTGTCCTTCTACAACGAGACCGACGGGAAGGCGATCTATCCGACCCCGACCATCGCCATGGTCGGCCTGATCGAGGACGTCAAGAGCGCCCAGTCGCAGTGGTTCAAGAAGGAGGGCGACCTGGTCTTCCTGCTGGGCGATCTCGAGGGCCGGCTGGCGGCGAGCGAGTACCTGGCGCTGCTGCACGGCGTCGAGGCCGGGCGGCCGGCGCCCGTCGATCTGGGGCGCGAGCGCGCCCTGCTCGACACGGTGCGCGGCGTGCGCGAGGCCGGGCTGACGGTCGCCGCCCACGACTGCGCCGAGGGAGGGCTGGCGTTCGCCCTGCTCGAATGCTGCATCACCGGCCCCGCCGGCGCGGTCGGTGCCGACATCAAGCTGGACGGGAAGGGACGGCTGGACGCCCTGCTGTTCGGCGAAGCGCCGACGCGGGTCATCGTCTCGGCCCCTCCCGAGACGCGCGCCCGCCTCGACCACGCGGCGCGCGCGGCCAAGGTCGAAGTGCGGATGATCGGGAAGGTGGGCGGCGACCGCCTGCGGATCGCGGTGAACGGCGAGCGGGCGATCGATCTCGATGTCGCCGCCGCCCGGACGACCTGGAAGACCGCGCTCGCCCGCTTCCTCTCCTAAGAGCAGGCCCGCCCCTCGGCGGTAGCCTCCGGGATCTCGATCAATTTCCCGGTGCGGACGTCGTAGACGAAGCCGTGAATCGGGATCTCGCCCGGCACCAGCGCGTGATTGCGGATGCGGCGCACGTCATCGACGACGCTGGCGTTGCGGTCGCGGATGGTCAGCCAGTCGATGTAGTCCCCTTCGTGCGATCCCGGTCCCGGACCGACGTCCTTCCATCCCTTGGCGTCCAGGGCCGCGGTCTTCAAGCTGCCGCGCAGCAGCCCGCGCATCACCTCGTCGGTGAATGTCTCCATGCCGCAGTCGGTGTGATGGATGACGAACCACTCGCGCGTCCCGAGGAGCTTGTAGGAGATCACCAGCGACCGGATGGCGTCATCGCTCGCCCGGCCGCCGGCGTTGCGGATGACGTGCGCGTCCCCCTCGTCGAGACCGGCGTATTTCGCCGGGTCGAGGCGGGCGTCCATGCAGGTCAGGATCGCCATGCGCCGCGCCGGAGGGAGCGCCAGCTGACCCTTGGTGAAGCTCTTCGCGTAGGCCGCATTGACCTTCAGCACCTTGTCCAGTTCCCAGGGCATCGTCGTGACCTCCGAGGTTCGGTGTGTGTGTGCCCGGCATGATAGCCAAGTTCGGGCCCGCCCGGCCAGCCGCCGCCATGCGCCGCGCGCGGCGGCGACGGCTCAGCCGTCCACGAGCGCCCGCGCCCTGGCGAAGACGGCGTGCCACATGGCGCGGGTCAACAGGCCGGTGCTGGTGTTGCGCCGGCTCGGGTGGTACGAGCAGAGGAGGACCGCACCGTCGGGCAGGCGGGTCTCGGAGCCGTGACCGAAGCGCGGCCGCTGGCGCGCCGGCAGATGCGCCTGCCAGCCGGCGGCCCGGAGCCAGGCATCGAACGCCACCCGGCCGAGCGCGACGACGACGCGCAGGCGGCGCAGCCGGGCGATCTCGGCGGTGAGGAACGGGCGGCAGGCGTCGAGCTCGCGCGTCGCGGGACGATTCTGCGGCGGGGCGCAGCGGGCCGCGGCGCTGACGTAACAGTCCATCAACCGGAGCCCATCGACGCGGGACGTCGAGGTCGGCTGGCTGGCGAAGCCGAAGCGATGCAGCGCCTCGTACAGCCAGTCACCGCTGGAATCGCCGGTGAAGACGCGCCCGGTCCGGTTGCCGCCGTGCGCCGCCGGCGCCAGCCCGACGACGAGCAAGCGCGCTTCGGGGTCGCCGAATCCCGGCACCGGCCGGCCCCAGTAAGTCCAGTCGCTGAACTCGCGCTTCTTGATGCGCGCCACCCGGCGCCGATACCGGACGAGACGCGGGCACAACTCGCAGCCGACGATGGCGCGCGCGATCGCGCCCACGGACCCGAATTCGACGATGGCAGGGCGTTTGCTTGGTACCCTTCCCGGGAGGTGCATATGAAGACGATCCTGACCGTTTCCGCGGTGCTGGCGGTGGCGCTGACATTGACGACCCCGGCGCAGGCCGGTCCACATGGCCGCTATCGGGGACAGAAGCGCCACTGTCACGTGACGGGAGGGGTCGCGTATGCCGCTCCCGCGTACTACGTCGCGCCGCCGTACATCCCGCAGAGGGTCCGGAGCGGATTCTACTTCGGCTTCGGCGGCCCCGGCTTCTATGCCGGCATCGGCGCGCCCGCTCTCTACGGTCCGGCGCGGTTCGCCGTGGCGCCTCCAGTCATCGTCGCACCGCGGCCGGTGTGGGTTCCCGGTCACTATGCCTACGATGACGGCGCGCGCCTCTACGTCCAGGGATACTGGCGGCGATAGGCCCGCCAGCGCGAGGGCCGACGAGCCGGACCGCCGATTGACCGGCCGTTGGCAGGCGTGATACAAGCCGCGGCCTCGGAGGATTTCTTCGCAGGCCGCGGCTTTTCCATGCCCGCGGCCCGCCAGATGTCGCCAAGAGGAGGTCCAGGCCATGATGCACCATCGCCCGACGCCGCGCTGTCTCGCCCGCGTTCTCACATCCCTCACGCTCGCCGGCGCGCTGCTCGCCGCCGGCCGTCCCGCCATGGCCGCCGCGCTCAATCTGAATGCCACCGGCCGGACCGACACGGACAAGGATCGCGACGCCTACAACAAGCCGGAGGCGCTGTTCGCCTTCTGGGGGATCAAGGAAGGGATGAAGGTCATGGACCTGCACCCCGGCAACGGCTACCTGACCCTGCTGCTCAGCCAGGCGGTCGGCCCGAAGGGGAAGGTGATGGCCTTCTCATCCTACGACCACGAGGAGTTCGAGAAGCGCTTCAAGCCGCTCGCTCTCGCCAACGTCGAGGAGTCGCCGATGAAGTACCCGGACTGCTTCGGCCCCGATCTGACGAAGGCGCTGGCGCAGCTGCCGGCCGGGTCGTTCGACGCGGTGCTGACCATCCGCACCTATCACGATTTGAAGAACCCCTCCGAGGTCCTGGCGGAGCTGAAGCGTCTCTTGAAGCCCGGCGGCGTGCTCGGCATCATCGATTCGCGCACCGCGACCGGACGCGATATCGACAACCACCGGATCGCCGATGACGTGATCATCCGCGAGGTCTCCGCCGCCGGATTCGGCCTGGCCGGGATCTCGCCGATGCTGTCGAACCCGAAGGACGACTACGCGAAAGGGTTCTGGGATGCGCGCTGGATCGTCGACCAGTCGTGTCTGAAGTTCACCCGCTGACGGGCGTCGCGGCGCCGGGCCCCGGCGGCGCCGTCGAGAGCTTGTATCCCTCGTACACCGCCAGGGCGTAGAACACCAGGTCCATGGCGCTGAAGGTCGCGATCAGCAGCCTGGCCGCGGCCGCCGGATCGAGACGCGACAGCACGTCGAGAACGCCGACCTTCCGTTCGTGCGCCACCAGGACGCACACGGTCAGCAGATTCCCGGCCAGGCAGCCCAGCAGCGAGAGGACCGCGCCGGCCACGGCGAAGGCCGGGCCGCGGCCCCGACCGAGCTTGCGGACCGACAGGCCGACCAGGGCGCCGATCCCGACCGCCATCCAGCCGATCTGGAGGTGGGTGACGCTCGTGACCGCGGCCCAGAGCACGGCGCCGACGGCGGCGGCGACGGCGCCTCCGACGATCCCGAAAGCCAGGTTCGAATCGTCCGGGGAAATCGGCTCGACCGGCGACGGCGGGACGTTGAGGTCCAGGCTCGCTCCTAGCCGTTCTTGCGGCTGTAGGTGAACTTCTCGGTGCCGTCCTGCCCGTCGTTGCGATAGGTCCAGGCCTGCGTGAAGTGGTCGGAGTCCTGGAATGTCACTTCGAGCCGGTGCATGTGTCCGATCTTTTCGGATGGCAGGTTGCTGGCGTCGACGTACGTGAAGCTCAGGACGTTGCGGTCGCCCGACAGCTTCGTGGCCCGCAGGCGCGGCTGGTTGTTGGCGGCGCAGTAGTGGGTCATCAGCAGGCCGTCACCGTCCGGGCAGTAGATCGACACCATGCCGCCGCCTTCGCTGGAATCGAGCATCTCCTGGATGCAGGTTTCACCCGAGATCAACCGGTAGGACACCCTGACGGCGTGGCCATCGGGGGTCGTCCCTTGCCAGTCCCCGAGCAGCGACTTCAGCCTGTCGAACGCGGCGGCGGTGGCGGGCGACATCGGCTTGCCGTTGTTCGGGACCGCGGCCGGCGCGCCGGCTCCAGGGCCGGCGGCGTTCAACGAACCGGCGACGGCGAAGGCGAGCGCGGCGAGGCTCAAACAGGCGCACAGAACGCGTGGAGAGTGTCTGTCCATCGTGCTCCTCCTCGTTGGGCCGGCCCCATTATCACCGATCCCCGTCTATGGGCGGACGGGGGCTTCGACCTTCGGGATGAGCGTGGTCCGGGGGCCGGGGAGGGTCGCCGGGAAGAGGCGCCGCGGTTCAGTTGCCGGAGGACGCCGTGCCGTCGTCGACCCGGGGGACCTCGACGAAGCAGGCAGGCAGCCGGCGCAGCATCTCCAGACCGAGGACGAGGCGGCGACCGTCGCGGCGGCCGCGATCGGCGCGGGACTGTGCGTCGTTGGCCGAGGCGGCCTGCTGGGCCGGGGGTTTCTCGAACGCCGCCAGGTCCAGGCCGACGAGCTGGCTGCAGCCGCCCGGGTCGCTCTCCTTCATCGCCTCGACGCCGGCCGCGAAGCCGCGCAGGTAGTCGGGGTCGCTGGTGATCCGGTCGGTGAGCCGGGCGGTCTCGTCGCGCGCCTGGTCGAGGCGCGCCTGCACCGCATCATTGGTGCGCTGCGCCTTCCAGGCGGCGTAGCGGGCGAGAGTCCTATCGTAATCGGGCGGGTACGCGGCGCGCTTGCGCCGGTTCCAGGCGCGCGACTGCCGCGCCTCGTCGACGCTGGCGAAGCGCAGCAGCACCGGCTGCAATAGGGACTCGACCGCCGGCAGGTTCTTGCCGCTGACGGCGCTGCGGGGCACCTCCACCTGGAGCTCGATCTGGCAGTTCGCCTCGCTGAACAGCGTGAACGGACCTTCGGTGTGGGACACCAGGTTCGGCTCGGTCAGCTTGATGTCGAGATCGAGACGGGACCGCTTCAGATCGACGCTCACGATCTTGGCGAGCTCGCCGGCGGCGAAACGGAATCGCCCGCGGCCGTCGACCAGGTTGCCGTTCACCCGGTTGTTGGTGTGCAGCCCGGCGCAATCGGCGTAGGTCTCGACCCGCGTCAGGACCCAGGCGCCCCGCCAGCGTCCCTCCAGCCCGTCCTGCAAGTCGGAGGCGGCCGCCGTCCCGACCCAGGCGCCGCACAGCAGCATCGCCGTCGCCAGTCGCTTCATCAAGCCTCCCTCGCGCTCCGGGCCCGGCCGTCCCTGCGGCCGCCGCCGGAGCCGGCGATAAACGTAGAGCCGCCCCGCGGGGGTGTCAAATCGACCCCCGCGTGGCGGCCCGGGTGGAATCGGCGGGAGCGGACGCGGGAGGGTGGGGTCCTCCCGGGCGCGCGATCCCGGCCGAATACTCTGACCGGCTCCTGGGAAAGGCTCCTAGGGCAGCGGTTCGCCGCCGGTCGATCCGGAAATCGTGATCACCGGCGAGTCCCAGGACTCCCAGTCGCCCGGGTTGTCCTCGCCGAGCGCCTTCTGGATCGACAGACGCAGGAAGTAAGCCCCGTCCGGCAGGAGACCGAACTTCGTCCGGCCATCCCATTCAAGGTAGCTGAACGCGTCGGGCGTCGGATGGCGCTCGACGTAGCCGATCTCGCCCAGCCGGCCGTAGGAGCGGCCGGAGGCATAATCGAACGCCTCGATCCGCAGCCGCCGGACCTGGTGGTCGAGGTGGAAGAAGACCTTGGCCGTCTCCTTCGCCGTCGGATCGATGGTGACCGGACCGCTGGCGCCGAGGTTCTTGTCCGGCCGGAGCAACGGGTTGCCGAACGTGGACGCCGCCGGGTTCAGGACCAGAATCGACTGGTAATCGCCCCGGTAGCCGGCGTACGGCACGCGCGAGGCGCGCCCGCCGCCCAGCGGCGTCAGCACGACGTAGCCGCCGAAGATCCCGCCGTTCGCCAGGAACGGCGACTCGGTCACCGTGACATTGACGGTCGTGGAGCCGCCGGCCGGCACCTTGAGCGTGTAGGGATCCCATTCATTCGCCGGCGGTGTCACCTGCGGCCCCGCAAATGCCACCCGCGGATCGGCCGAGAAAAACCTCACCGCGAACGTGTTCGGGCCGGTCGCCAGCGCCGGGGCGTTGGTGAGGTCGTAGGTCACCTCGGTGCTGCCGTTGTTCTCCACGGTGATCGCGCTGGTGATCGGGTGGTTCTCGGTTTCACCGAGGGCGATTTTGCCGGGCGTGACCTTCGTCGTCGACCTGATGGCGGCGTCGATGTCGAGCAGCCCCGCTCCCTGACGGTGCGCGTTCTCCAGCAGGCCGAGCGCCGGGCTGCCGAACCACAGCCCGGGCCGGGCGCTGTTCATCAAGATATCGCGCGCCGTCTGGCTGTTGGTGCGCGGCCGCGCCTGCAGCAGCAGCGCCGCCGCGCCGGCCACGTGCGGCGCCGCCATCGACGTGCCGCTGTTCAGCCCGTAGCCCCCCTGGGCCAGTGGCAGGGTGGAGAAGATCAGCCCGCCGGGGGCGGACAGGTCGGGTTTGAGCGACAGGTCGGGGCTCAAGCCGAAGGCGGAGAAGCTGCTGATCAGGCCGCCGCTGGCATTCGGGGCGTCGGTGAGCATCGCCGTCCAGGTGATGCTGAGCGGCAGCGCCGCCACGAGCGCCAGCCCGTCCTCCCGCGACAGCCCCGCCGTCGGCATGTCGAAGGCGGAGCCGAGAGTGCCGAAGAAGACGCCGGGGCTATTGTTGTAAATCAATGCCGCCACGGCGCCGGCATTGCGGGCGTTGGTCGCCTTCTCCCGGAACGAGCAGGTGCCGCGCACCATCAACGCGACGCTGCCGGCGACCGCCGGCGGCAGCGGCCCGTCGATCGTGCAGCCGCGCCCGGCGTCGACCAGCGGAACGGTGCCCGAGGTCGGGAAAGCGGGGGAGAACGACATCGGCGCGTAGCCGACCAGCGATCCATCCGACCGGGCGAAGGCCGGCACGTGGACCCGGTTGTTGTCGACCGAAGCGGTGCCGATGGTCTTCTTGCCGACGCCGGGGGCGCTCGTCGAGTACAGCCCGTTGGCGCCAGCGTTGCCGGCCGAGGCGACCACCACGACGCCCCGGTTGACCAGGTTGTCGGCGCCGCGCGCCGCCGGGTACTGCGGCCAGCTGAACGCCGACCCGATGCTCATGTTGAGGACCTGGTTGCCGTCCGCCAGGGCCCGCTCCATGGCGGCCAGCATGACGTCGGTGTCGGTCGTGCCGGTGCATCCGAAGACCTTGTAAGCCCGCAGGGTGGCATCCGGAGCGACACCGGTGATCGTGCCTCTGGCGCCGACGATGCCGGCGACGTGCGTGCCGTGACCGGCGCAGTCCATCGGGTCGGGATCGGGGTGCGGCGTGGTGTGGTCCGGATCGCTCGAATTGTAGGCGTCGCCGACGAAGTCATATCCGCCGACGACCCGGTAGCCGGGGCCGAAGCCGCCGCCGAGATCGGGATGGTTGTAGTCGAGACCGGTGTCCATGATCGCCACCCGGACGCCGGCGCCGGTCCAGCCGGAGGAGTGGGCCTCCACAACACCGGTCATGGTGATGGCGGTGAACAGCTCCGGCGCGCTGTCGCCGGGGGAGTAGGCGACGGCCGGCTCCGGCGCGTCGGTGGCGACCACCGGGTAGAGGTTGGCCACCCCCGGAAGTCGCGACAGCGCCAGCACATCGCGCGCCTCGACCGTGAGCGCCACCCCGTTCCACAGCACGTCGTAGGAATAGCGCTGCCGGAATCCGATCCCGGCCGCTGCGGCGGCGACGCGAAACGCCCGCTTCTCCTTGCGCAGCTTCTGGATGTACTTCGACTCCTCGGCCCTGGTGTTGGTCTTGGTCTCGGCCAGCGGGGCGCTCTGCATCTCGACGAACCAGAGAGTCGGCGTCGTGATGGTACCGGCGGCCAGCGGTCCGTCGCCGGCGGGCAGCCCGCGGCTCACGTCCCCCGGCGCCCGCCGCACCGCTCCCATGGACAGGACGACCAGGGACAGACAGACAACACCCAGCCCGAATTGCGCGTGCCTACTCATCGGGGTCTCCCTCCCGCGCGTCAGGTTGCGCTTCGTCACGGCATACCGCCCGGACGGTCGATCGGTTGGTTGTGACATTGCAGCCGGCAAGCGATGTCACCGCTTATATGCCACGCTTCGCGGACTTGTCAATTAGAATCAGCGCCCCTGTAAGATCAGCGCCCCACGGGAGTCCGTCAGTGAGCGACCGCGACATTCTGTTCGCCGCCACCTTCCTCCGGGCGCTCGCCACCGGCACGGTGGGGGTCCTTCTCGGGATTTACCTCGCACGCCTGGAGTTCGACCCGGCGCGCATCGGCTACGTGATCGGAGCCGGTCTCCTGGGCGGGGCGCTCGCCGCCGTCGTGGCGACGCTCTCCGCCGACCGGCTCGGGCGACGGACCTCGCTTCTGCTCCTGGCCCTGCTGTCGGCGCTCGGCGGGGCAGCCTTCGCTGTCGCTGCCGACCCGTTCGTCGTCGGCGCCACCGCCTTCCTCGGGATGGTCAACGGCATGGGACGGGACCGGGGCGCGGCGCTCATCATCGAGCAGGCGATCCTGCCGGCGACGGCCGGCGATGCCCGCCGCACCACCGTGTTCGCCTGGTACAACGTCCTGCAGGACCTGGGGCATGCCCTCGGGGGTCTGCTGGCCGGGTTGCCGGCGCTGCTCCGGCAGGTCGGGGACATCGGCGAGCTGCCATCGCTCCGCCTGACCCTCGGAGTCTACGTTCTCCTGTTCCTGCTCACCGCCGCGCTCTACCTCAAGCTGAGTCCGGCGGTGGAGAACGGGGCCGGCGCGGCAGCGTGCCGGATCACCCCGGAGACCCGGCGCAGGCTCTGGACCATCGGCAGCCTGTTCGCGCTCGACAGCCTGGCGGGCGGCTTCATGACCACGGCCATGCTGAGCTTCTTCTTCTACAAGACCTTCGGCGTGGGGGAGAGCGCCATCGGCCCGCTGTTCTTCCTGGCCCGCCTCGCCAACGCCCTGTCCCACCTCGCCGCGGCCTGGCTGGCGCGGCGGATCGGCCTGGTCAATACGATGGTGTTCACCCACATCCCCTCGAGCCTGCTGATGGTCACCGTCGCCTGGGCGCCCAGCTTCCCGGTGGCGGCGCTGCTGTTCCTGCTGCGCGAGGGGCTGGTCGAGATGGATGTCCCGACGCGCCAGTCGTACGTCATGGGGATGGTCCGCCCGGAGGAGCGCACCATCGCCTCGGGGGTCACCAACATCGTGCGGGTCGGGGCCTGGGCGGTCGCCCCGTCGTTTGCCGGGCTGTTCATGCAGAGCCTGTCGCTCGCCACCCCGCTCGTCATCGGCTCGGGAATGAAGATCGCCTATGACGTGCTGCTCTACGCGGCCTGCCGCCGCAATCCGCCGCCGGAGGAGCGCCGACGGCCGGTTTGACAGCGGCGCGACCCCCGGTCATAATTGAGACTGAGTTGCAACTAGGAGCCGGCCGGGCGCCCGGACCGTCTCCCGGGGGGCGCCGGCGTGCAGGCGATCGAACGATTCGCGGACTTCCTCAGCAGGAACCGCCTCAAGATGACGCGCGAGCGCCGCGTCATCCTCGACCAGGTGCTGGGGACGCGCGGTCACTTCGACGTGGACCAGCTGTTGGCGGGCTTCCGCCGCGCCGGTCACCCCGTGTCGCGCGCCACGCTGTACCGCAACCTGCCGAGGCTGATCGAGGCGGGGATCATCCACAAGCTCGAGATGGCCCATGGCCAGGCGCGCTACGAGCTGATGGTCGGGCGGCACCACCACGATCATCTGATCTGCACCGACTGCGGCCTGATCCTGGAGTTCGAGAGCCATGACGTCGAGCGCATCCAGGACGAGGTCTGCCGCCGCCGCGGCTTCGTCATGACCGGCCACACGCACCAGATTCGCGGCCACTGCGCCGCCTGCGCCGGGCGGCGCCGCCGCCGGCGGGGCTGAGACATGTTCCAGTCGCTGGTGATCACCCTGCGGGAAGGCATCGAAGCGGCGCTCGTCGTCGGCATCATCATCCTGTATTTGCGTCGCACCGGGCGCGCCGGCCTGGAGCGGGCGGTGTACGGTGGCCTGGCGGCCGGGATCCTCGCCAGCATCGCCTGCGCCGCCCTGTTCGTGGCTCTGCATGTATCGGAGGAGGCCTACGAGGGCTGGCTGATGATCCTCGGCGCGGCGCTGGTCATCACCCTCGTCGTCTGGATGCTGCGCGCCGCCAGGGGGTTGAAGCGGGAGATCGAGTCGAAGGTCGAGGTGATCGCCGGGCGCGGCGGCAGCGGCGCGGCGGCCGCCGGTCTGTTCGCCCTGACGGCGATCCTGGTGCTGCGCGAAGGGGTCGAGACGGTCATCTTCCTGGCCGCCGTCAACCTGACGACCGAGGCGCTGCTGTCATTCCTCGGAGGCCTCATCGGGCTCGGCGTCGCGGTGCTGTTCGGCGTGTCGTTCGTGCGCGGCACGGCGCGCGTCGACCTGGCCCGCTTCTTCAAGGTCACCGCCATCGTGCTGTTCATGCTGGCCGCGCAGCTGCTCATCGGCGGGCTGCACGAGCTGGGCGAGCGCGGCTCGATCCCGATCGGGCGGGAGGAGATGCGGCTCATCGGACCGATCGTCAAGAGCGATGCCATCGTCATCGTGTCGCTCCTGGCGTTGCCGCTGATCGCGCTGCTGATCCCGGGGCGGGCCGACCGGGAGCGGGTCGCGCAGGCGCAGGGCCTGGAGGGACCGGAGCGCCGCCTGGCGCTGGCACGGCTGCGGCGCGATCGTCTGTGGCGGCGGTCGTTCGCCGCCGCCGGCATCGTCGCGGTCGCGGCGCTGACGGTGTCGTTCGCCTTCACGCGGCTGCCGCGCGGCATCGATCCGCCGCAGATGCTGCAGCCGGACGGGGACAACGTGAGGGTGATGACCGCCGCCCTGGCGACGGATCGCCTGCACCGCTATGGCGTCCTGGTCGACGACACGGTGGTGCGCTTTTTCGTGATCCGGGTCGGCGACCGGTGGCGGGCCGGCTTCGACGCCTGCCAGGTGTGCGGGCCGGGCGGCTACATCATGACCGGGGGGCGTCTCGTCTGCCTCGCGTGCGCCGCCGACATCAACCCGGCCACCGTCGGGATCGGCGGCGGCTGCAATCCGCTGCCGCTGCCGCACCGCATGGAAGGGCAGGACCTGGTGATCGGGCTCGCGGATCTTCGCGCGCAGGCCGGGACCTTCCGCGGTGCGGGGGCGACTGCGCCGCCGGGGAGCTGAGGCGCCGATGTTCCTGCGGATCATCAGGGACTCGCTGCTGCGCCGCAAGCGCCGCAAGGCGATCATCCTGGCCGCGGTGGCGCTCGGGACGGCGGCCGCCTCGGCGCTCGTCGACATCGCCCTCGACGTCGGCGACCGGATGCGCGGCGAGTTGAATGCCTTCGGCGCCAATCTCGTCATCCTGCCGGCCGGCGGCAGCGCGCCGGCGCTGATCGGCGGAGAGGACGTCTCGGGGCTGCGGCTGCCCTCCTATCTCGACGCCGCCGATCTGATCAAGGTCAAGGACAATTTCTGGAAGAACAACATCCTGGCGTTCGCGCCGGTGCTCGACGTGCCGGTCACGGTGCGCGGCCGGACGGCGCTGCTGCGCGGCACCTGGTTCGAGCGCCCGGTACCGGGGCCGGGCGACAGCGGCGCCCCGGAATCCTTCGTCACCGGGCAGCGGTTGCTCAATCCGCTGTGGACCGTCGAGGGGCGCTGGCCCGCGGAGCGCCCCGCACCGGCGCCGCCGGCAGGAGGTGCCGGGGCGCCGGCGGGCGCGCCCGAGGTTCTCGTCGGACAGACCCTGGCCGCCGGACTCGGCCTGGAGGCCGGTCAGCGTGTCGACATCGCGGCCGGCGGACGCAGCCTGGGAGTTTTCGTCACCGGGGTGCTGTCGGCCGGCGGCGACGAGGACATGGCATTCGTCGCGCCGATCGAGATCGCCTGGAACCTGTCGGGGCTGCGCGGCCGGGTGTCACGTATCGCGGTGCGGGCGCTGACGACTCCCGAGACTGCCGTGTACGCCCGCCTGGGCGCCAACCCGCGCGATCTGCCGCCGGAGGAGTTCGAGCGCTGGACCTGCACGCCGTTCGTGTCATCGATCGCCTACGAGCTGAACCGCGCCCTGCCGGCGGGGGAGGCGCGCGTCGTGCGCCGCGTTGCCGACACGGAGGGGACGGTGCTGCGCCGCATCTCCGGGCTGATGGCGCTCATCGCCCTGCTCGCCTCGCTCGGCACGGCGCTGACGGTGACCAGCGCCCTGACGACGAGCGTCCTGGAGCGGCGCTCCGAGATCGGCCTGCTGAAGGCGCTCGGCGCCGGCAACCCGAGAATCGTCGGACTGTTCCTGGCCGAAGCCGCCGGGCTCGGTCTCCTCGGCGGTATCGCCGGCACGGCGGCGGGCGCGCTCCTGGCGCGGTTCATCTCCGCGTCGGTGTTCGGCGCGCCGGTGGCGATCCGGCCGCTGTCGGTTCCGCTGTCGATCGCCCTGGCCCTGCTGATCACGCTCCTGGGCTGCGTGGTGCCGGTGCGGCGCATCCTGGCGTACCGCCCCTTCGAGGTGCTGCGTGCGCTTTGATCCGGTGCGCGGCAGGATGGCCGTACGGCTGCTGCTCCGATCGTTCCGGTTGCGCGGCGGCTCGTTCCTGCTGGCCCTGCTGGCGATCACCGTCGGTGCCACGGTGACCGCGGCAATCCTCAACATCCGCGCCGACCTGGTGGCCAAGATGTCACGCGAGTTGCGCGCTTACGGACCGAACCTCATCGTCGCCCCTGCCGGCGCCCGGCCGGTGGACGGGGCACCGGCCAGCCTGGACGAGGCGGCGGTGCGCTCCGCCGCCGGGGCCTCGGAAGGACGCTGGGCGCCGTACCTGCTGGCGTCAGGCACCATCGCCGCCCCCAACGCCGGCTCCGTCCCCGCGGCGATCGCAGGGTCCGACTTCGCCGCGCTGCGGCGCATCAACCCGTCGTGGCGGGTCGAGGGGGAATGGCCGGCGAGCGGCGCCGATGCGCCCGGGGTTCCACCACCGGTCCTGGTCGGGGCATCGCTGGCGCGGCGCGCCGGCCTCCATCCCGGGTCGGGGATCACGCTGCGGGTGGGCGGCACCTTCCTCAGGGCGCGCGTTGCCGGGGTGGTCGGCACCGGGGAGGCGGAGGACGATCAGGCGTTCCTGCCGCTTGCGACCCTGCAGGCCGCGACCGGCCAATCGGGCAGGCTGTCGCTGGCGGCGTTCGTCATTGACGGCGGGATGGCGGCCGCGGAGCGCGCCGCCGCCGCGTTGACGGCGGCCCTGCCGGGCGCCTCGGCGCGGCCGCTGCGGCAGATCGCGGCCGCCCAGGGCGCATTGCTCGGGCGGCTCGATCGGATGATGACCCTGATGACCGTCGTCGTCCTCCTGCTGGCGGCGCTGTGCCTGGTGATGACCTTGATGGGGATGGTCGTGGAGCGCGCCCCGGAGATCGGCCTGCAGCGCTCGCTCGGCGCCGGGGACGGCGCCATCCTGGCGATGTTCCTGGGGGAGGTCGGCCTGCTCGGGCTGGTCGGCGCCGGGCTGGGACTCGTGCTCGGCGCGGTGTCGGCGCGCCTGATCGGCGGCCGCCTGTTCGGCGCCGCGATCGCCGCCCGCGCCTCGACCATCCCCTGGGTGCTGGCGGCGTCGCTCCTGGTGTGCGCCGTCGCGGTCCTGGTGCCGCTGCGCCGCGTGCTGTCGATCCAGCCGGCGGAGGCGTTGCGGGGTGATTAGCCCGATCGGAGTTCCGGAGGTGGGGGAGTGACGCCATGAGCTTCATCCGCTTCGAGAACGTCACGCGCCGCTACAACGAGGAGGTCACGGCGCTCGACAAGGTCAACCTTGAAATCGCGCGCGGCGAGTGGGTCGCGGTCATGGGGCCATCCGGGTCGGGGAAGACCACGGCGCTGAATCTTCTCGGCGGCCTCGACCGCCCCGACGACGGGCGGGTGATCGTCGATGGCATCGACCTGGCGGCGATGTCCCGGCCCGAGCTGATCCGTTATCGCCGCGAAGGCGTCGGCCTGGTGTTCCAGCAGTTCCATCTCATCCCGTATCTCAATGCCCTCGAGAATGTCATGCTCGCCCAGTATCTGCACAGCATGCCGGACGAGCAGGAAGCAGCGCGGGCCCTGCAGGAGGTCGGGCTGGGACACCGCCTGCGTCATCTTCCGGGTGACCTGTCCGGGGGCGAGAAGCAGCGCGTCTGCATCGCGCGGGCCCTGATCAACCGGCCGAAGCTGATCCTGGCCGACGAGCCGACGGGGTCGCTCGATGCCGCCAATGAGCGGGCGGTCATCGAGTTGTTCCAGGCGATGCACGAGCGCGGCCAGACGATCGTCATGGTCACCCACGACCTGGCGGTCGGCCGGCGCGCCGGCCGGCAAGTGCAGCTCGAGCACGGCCGGGTGGCCGGCGAGTTCCTGACCCAGGCCCAGGACGAGGAGTCGATCGACGAAGTGCTGGAGTACCTGTGGCTGGTGTCGGAGGGGGATCCGGCGGCCCACGCGATCTGCGCCCTCGGCGCCCGTCTGGCGACGCCGACGGTCCTGGGACGGATGCGGGAGCGCGGTATTTTGTTGGAGACGCCGGAACCGCGCTTCAGCGACGCCGGGAAGAAACGCGCCGAGAGCCTGATCCGCCGCCACCGCCTGGCCGAGACGCTGTTCTCGAACACCTTCCAGATGCACGAGGCGGTGGTCGAGGAGGAGGCCTGCTTCTTCGAGCACATCCTGTCCCCCGTGATGACCGAGTCGATCTGCGGCTTCCTCGGCCATCCGGAGGCCTGCCCGCACGGCAAGCCGATCCCGCGCGGCGTCTGCTGCGCGGCGGCGTCGATCGGGCCGCGCTGACGGCCGGTCTCACGCCCGCCCATAGCCAGGACAGGATCGGGGGCCGCCTCCTAACCGACGATCTTCCTGGGGCCTGGTGGGTCGTCTATGGGCTGAGGATTCGGCGTGGGACCCCCGGGCTCGGGCGCCGGGCAGGGGCCGTCCGGACAGATGTCGCAGACGTCACCGATCCTGTCGCCGTCGGTGTCGGTCTGGTCGGGGTTCCGGAGGCTTGGGCAGTTGTCGCAGGCATCGCCCAGGCGGTCGCCGTCGGAATCGCGTTGGTCCGGGTTGGCCACGGCGGTGCAGTTGTCGCAGGCGTCCCCAAAGCCGTCCGCGTCGGAGTTCACCTGGCTCGGATTCGACACCATGATGCAATTGTCGTTGGCGTCCAGGTCCCCGTCGCCATCGACGTCGGAGCAGGCGTCCCCGGGACCGTCCCGGTTGAAGTCACCCTGCGACGGGTTGGAGACCGCGGGGCAGTTGTCGCAGTCGCCGTAGGCGCCATCGGCATCGCCGTCGCACCCGATGTCCGCGCAGCACGCCCTGGCCTCGCCGGCGCCGCAGGTCCCGTCGGGCAGGCAGGGGCTCGGCAGGGTGGCCAGGGCCCGCCGCGCATTCAGGCGGCCACGCTCGGTGCTCACCCCCCTGACCACCGGGTCGAGCGTCGTGTTCATGGCCGATGCCACCTGCGCCGGCGTCAGCGCGCGACCGCGTTGGAGGAGAAGAGCCGCCACGCCGGAGGTGTGCGGGGCTGCGAAGCTGGTACCAAAAACCCCCGAGACGGAGAGGTTCGTCGAGATCACCGATCCGGGCGCCAGATGGTCGAGCATGCTGCTCGCATCGCTGTAGCAGGCGACCTGGTCGGTCACAGGGTTGCTCTCCGTGCAGCAATTGCCGTTCCCGGTGAGGAAGGTGCCCGAGATCGGCGCGTCATAGGTGGCGCCGACCGCGATCACCCCCGAGGCGCACGCGGGAGTCCCCATGCTCGACTTCAGGCAATCGTTCCCGGACGAGGCCACCACGACGATCCCCTTGGCGGCCGCAGCGTTGGCCTTGCTCGCCAGCGTGTCACCATCGCATGCACCGGAGAAGGCGCCGCCGCCGAGGCTGAGGTTGATCACGTGGGCGGGTCGCGCCTGAGGCTGCAGCCCATTGGGGCAGAATGCCGGCGCGGTGTAGGACGCCTCGCCGAGGTTCGCGCACCAGTCGATCCCCGCCAAGATGTCGGACTCATCGCCCGACCCTGAGGCGCGAAACACCTTGGCTGCCATCAACAGCGCCTTGGGAGCAACGCCTTTGTAGGTCGGATCCGCGGAAGCGATCACCGCCGCCACATGCTTCCCATGGTTGCGGTCGTCGTCGGCGCTGCGATCGTCATTGGCGAAGTCGCACTGCGCCACGATGCGATCCTTGTACCCGGCGAACGTGTTGTCGACCCCGGTGTCCACGACGCACACCCGGGTCAGTGCCCCGGTCTCCACGAGCCCATCCGCGTCAATGCTCCCGATCTGCGCCGCAGTCGCCTGGATGAGCGGCACCGACTGCGCCAGATCAAGGTCGAAAGCCCTGTCCGGCGCCACTTCCAAGACGCCCGGAGCCCGCTCCAGCGCCCACACGGCCGCCTCGGGGAAGCCGCGGACGTTGATGAGATCGGGCAGGAGCGTGTACTCGTAGCGCACCCGCGCGCCGTGCGAAGCCACCAGCGCGCGCACCGCTTGCCGGTCGGCGCGGGGAGCGAAGCGGACGAAGACGCTGATTCTTACGGCGGGTCCCACGCCGGAGGTACTGCCGGGAGCCAGGCAGGCGAAACCGAGCACGAGTGCGGCGAGGACGGCTTTTCTCTGCATGGTCTCCTCCCGATGTTTGGAGGCACGGATTCCGGAAACGGCAAGCAGCACGGGCTCAGTTTTACGGAGCGCAATGGCCCTCATATACGGTCAGCGACAACGTGTGTCAAGGATGAGATTACGACGACGACCCGGGATCCCGACGCCGGCGGTCGAAGCGGTATCATGTGGGGCACTCGGCCGGAGATCCGCGGTGACTCTCAAGCGCGGCGACGTGGTGTCGCACTACCGGATCGTCGAGAAGATCGGCGAGGGCGGGATGGGTCTGGTGTTCCGGGCCGAGGACCTCACGTTGCGGCGGCCGGTGGCGCTGAAGATCCTCTCCGACAGCCCCGCCGCCGGGGACGCGTCCAGGGCGCGGCTCCTGCGCGAGGCCCGCGCGGCGGGCGCCCTCAACCATCCGAACATCTGCACCATCTACGAGGTCCATGAAGCGGACGATGCCTCCTTCATCGCGATGGAGCTGGTCGAGGGCGAGACCCTCCACAGCCTTCTGGGGCGCGCGGGGCCGCTGCCGTTCGGCCGCCTGCTCGCCATCGCCGTGGACGTGGCGGATGGTCTCGCGGAAGCCCACGCCCGCCGCATCGTTCACCGCGATCTGAAACCGCAGAACATCATGGTGACCCCGCAGGGCCGGGTGAAGATCCTCGATTTCGGGCTCGCCGTCCCCGCGCCCGCCCCGTCCGTATCGTCCGCCCCGGACGCGGCGTCGAGCGCCAGCCGCACCCTTTCCTCGGTCGGTCCGGCGATCGCCGGCGGCGGCGTACCGGGCGGGGGGCTCCAGGGCACGCTCCCCTACATGTCTCCGGAGCAGGCGCTCGGCATGGAGGTGGACGCCCGCTCGGATCTCTTCTCCTTCGGGACCGTCCTCTATGAGCTGGCGACCGGCCGGCGCCCCTTCGAGGCGGAGGGAGCGATGGCGATCCTGGCCCGGATCCTCGAAGCGGAGCCGGAGCCGCCGTCGCGCCTGAAGCCCGGACTGCCGGCGGCCTTCGAGCGCGTCCTGCAGCGCTGTCTCAGGAAGAAGCCGGCGGAGAGGTACGACGACGCGCGGGAGCTGGTGCGCGCGCTCCTCGACTTGCGCGGCGCGGCGCCGGCCGCGGGAGGCGGCGCCGAGACGGCGGAGCACGGAAGCGGGGCGGTGGCGCTTTCTCCCACGACCATCGCCGTGTTTCCGTTCACCGTGCGCGGCAGCGACCGATTCGGATACCTGCGGGACGGCATGGTCGACCTGCTGAGCACCAAGCTCGACGGCGCGGGGGATCTGCGCAGCGTGGACGCGCACGTCGTGCTCGGAAGCCTGGCGCGGGAGGCGGGGGAGCCGGTGAGCCCGGACCGAGCGGAAGGTCTCGCGCGGCGCCACGGAGCCGGGCTGTTCGTCCTCGGCAACGTCCTGGAGGCGGGCGGTCGGGTGCAGCTCAACGCCACGCTGTACGAGGCCGGCGGCGGCGCCCGGGCGGTCGCGCGGGGCTCCGTCCAGGGGGACGCGGACGGGATCTTCGGGATGGTGGACGACCTCACGACCCAACTGCTGACCGGCCGTTGCGGGGGACCGGAGACGCGGTTCACCCGGATCGCGGCGCTGGCGACCGGGTCGTTCGCCGCGCTGAAGGCCTATCTCGAGGGCGAAGCGGAGATGCGCGCCATGCGCCGGGAGCCCGCCGTGGAGGCCTATCGGCGCTCGGTCGGCGCCGATCCGGGATTCGCGCTTGCATGGTACCGGATGAGCGTGGCGGCGCTCTGGTCGGGGCAGGCGGATCTGGCGCTGGAGGCGGCCCGGCAGGCGCTCCGGCACAAGGCGCGACTCTCGGAGCGGGACGGCCGCCTGCTCGAGGCCTTTGACGCCGTGCTGCGGGCCGACAACGACGAGGCCGAGCGACTGTACCGCTCGCTGCTCGGGACCTACCCCGACGATGTCGAAGCCTGGTACCAATTGGGGGAAGTTCAGTTTCATGGCGGCCCGCTGCGCGGCCGCCCGATCGCCGACTCGCGCGGCGCGTGGGAGCGCGTCATCGCCCTCGACCCCGACCACGTCAACGGCTTCGTCCACCTGGTGGCCATCGCCGCAAGCCGCGGCGACCGGGCCGCGCTCGAGACCTGCATCGGGCGGGTTCTGGCCCTGAGTCCCACCGGCGACGCCGCCACCTGGATGCGCGCCACGCGGGCCTTCGCCCTCGGCGACGCCGGCCTGGAGGACGACGTCGATGCCGAGCTGCGGCGCGCCAGCGATCGCGCGGTCAACTGGGCCATCCGCTCGGTCGCCGCCTTCCTCGGCGACCTCGCGGGGGCCCTCAGGCTGACCAGCGCCGCGATCGATCCGGTGCGGTCTCCGGAGGTGCGCGCCCTCGGATACGTGTGGCGCGCCCATCTGGAGCTGGCGCGGGGCCGATGGCGATCGGCGCAGGCCGAGCTGGCCGCGGCGGCGACGCTCGATCCCGACCAGGCGATGGTGAGCCTGGGATACATGGCCGCCTCCCCCGTCCTGCGCTTGCCGGCGTCCGCGCTCGAGGAGCGGCGCGCCGAGCTCCAGCGCTGGACACCTGCGCCACCGGCGGCCGACCGGGGCCCGGCCTCGGGGATCCTGCCGCGGCCGGATCTGTACGTCCACCAGCGGCTCTACCTTCTCGGACTCCTGAGCGAGCGCCTGGGCGACCACGATGCGGCGATGGGGCACGCCGCGGCCCTCGAGGCGGCCGATTCTTCGCCCGATGTGATCGCGCTCCGGCGCGAGATGGCCGCCGGTCTGAGGGCGCGCTGCGCCTGGTCGCAGGGGCGCCGCGAGGACGCGCTGGAGGAGCTGTTGAGGGCCAGAAGGCCGGTGCGGTTCGATCTCGTCTTCCCGTCGCTGCTCCACGCCCAGGCGGACGAACGCTTCACGCTCGCCGGTTGGCTCGAAGACCTCGGACGCCACGAGGAGGCCCTCCCCTGGTATTCCTCGTTCATGCGCGGCTCGGTCTACGACGTCATCTACGCCATCCCTGCGCACCTGAAGCGGGGGGCGATCGACGAGCGTCTTGGCGAGACGGAGCGGGCCGTGGAGCACTACGGTCGCTTCGCCGCGGCATGGCGGGGCTGCGACCCGGAGCTGCAGCCGCTGCTCGACGACGCGGAGGCCGGACTGGCGCGACTGCGGCGGCGATGATGCAGGTGCCTCGTTCGGACCGCGCCGACAGGCGGCGGGTCGCCGGCGCCGATTTGCGGCTAAACTCCGGGGCACCGATCGGCTCCCGGCGTTGATGCCGGGGCCGGGCGATTCCGGGAGATGACTTTATGAAGAGGTTCAACTGCACGGCCCGATCCTCAGGCGCAGCGGTGACGGCGCTGCTGCTCTTCGTCTTCACAGGTTGCGGCGATCGCGGCGCCGGCGGGAGCGGCAACGCCGAGACGCCCGCCGCGGCGGCGGACGCCGCCGGGTCGGAAGCCGCGGGTTCGGACGCCGGCCGGCACCCGTCCTACGCGGTCCACGCGCCGGAGTCCACCGCTCCGTCCGGCCAGCTCCCCCCGGGGCACCCGCCGATCGACGGGTCCGCCGGGCAGCCGGGCGGCGTGCAGCCAGGCGCCATGCAGGGCGGCACGATGCTGCCCCCGGTGGGGCGGCCCGGCCCGGGGAAAGAGATCGGCTGGACGGTCCCGGCTGGCTGGGTCGAGGTGCCGCCTGCCAACCCGATGCGACGGGCGCAGTACCGCGTTCCCGGGCCGGCGGGCGACGGTGAGTGCGTGGTGTTCTACTTCGGCACCGGGCAGGGGGGCGATCCGGAGTCGAACGCCCGGCGCTGGGCGGAGCAGTTCACCACCGCCGGCGGTGCCCCGGCCGGCGATCAACTGAAGACGTCGCGCCTCGAGGTCGGCGGGATGAAAGTGCTGATGGTGGAAGTCGCCGGCACCTACGCCGGAGGCGGCATGATGGGGCCGCCGCAGCCCCCGAAGCCCGGTTCCATGCTCCTGGGGGCGGTGGCCGAGGGACCTGACGCCAACTGGTTCTTCAAGTTCACCGGGCCGGAGAAGACGGTCCGCGCCGGGCGCACCGCCTTCGAGACGATGATCAAGTCGCTGCGGAAGAACGCCTGAGCAAAGCACCGGGCGTCAGAGGCCGGCCGAACAGCCCGAAATAGCGGCGCGCCCGATCGCGGCCGCGCCCCACCGTCCTCTCGATCAGCCGCTGCCCCATGACGTAGGTGAGGGCGTAGGCGCCGAACCGGCGGGCGAACTCGATCGCCCCGCCGGCGCGGCGCGGGTCGGCGCTGTACTGCGCCACGAACGCTGCAGCCTCATCCGCTGTCCAGGTCCCTTCCAGGTACCGGCGCGATGCCTCGGTGGCCAGATCGTCATGATGCCGGACCGCATTGAGGTACCCTGCCAATGCGGTGAAATCGAGACGTCCCAGACCGGCGGCCGGGGCGATCACCTCCCGGCACATCGCGACCTGCTCGGACGGAGTCAGGATCATGTCGGTGGCGCACTTGGCCATCCCTTCGTTCACCAGGGAAAATGGCGAATAGAACGGGCAGACGGCGAACTCCCGCCAGCCGCGCCCGCGCACCAGCCGGTCCTCGATCAGGGCGATGAAGGTGTGGTGGCCGGGGTAGATCTCGTGACACAGGACTTCCAGGGTGCGCGACACCGTGCGCGGCATCCCGACATTCATCTGGATGACGCTGGAGAAATTCCCCTGGTAGAAGCTGTACGCCTCCCACGGCTTCTCGCGCACCGGCTCCCAGCGGAATCGTTCGCCGCGCGGCAACTTCAGATGACGGGCCACCCGCGCCCTCAACAGTGGGATTGTGGCGTCGATCACCGCCGCCATCCGCTCCTGTGGCACCGTGAAGCGCTTCCGGAAAGCGGCCAGCCGCGCGGCCAGCGGGCCGCGTCCCGGCACCACGGCCTCGAGGCTGCGGCGCGTTCTCTCGATGCGCGCCAGTGGAACGCGGGACAAGGCGACGTCGGCGTCGTAGACCAGCGCGACTTCCTCGGCGAGCGGAAGCGAGCCGCCCGCGCGCCGGTGCAGATAGCCCCCCACCGCGGTGATCTGGCCGAGCAGGAAGGACCGTCGCAACGACGGCGAGGCCCGGCGGGCGCGTCGCCCGAGCTCGCGGGCGAGCTCCAGGAGCTCGGGGATCGGCCGGGGCGCATCGCCGGCGGCTTCGCGCTTCCAGGCCGCCGGACCGATGTAGTAATCGATGTAGGTGTCGTCGTGCCGGCCGACGGCCAGCGCCAGCCGGACGTATTCGTCGGCGACCCGGGCGAGCATCGATCTCAGACCCGGGCCCCTTTCTCGAGGAGGAGGATGACCAGCAGGTCGCTCTTGTTGTTGGCGGCCAGCGCCAGGGGCGTGTAACCCGATCCATCCCTGGCGTTGACGTCGGCGCCGCGCTCGATCAGCAGCTCCGCGACCTTGGTCTGCCGGTTGGCGACGGCGGCGTGCAACGGGGTATTCGAACGGGCGAACCGTTCGCTCTTCGAGCGGGCGTTGACGTCGGCGCCGCGGTCGAGGAGCAGCCGGGCGGTGTCGAGGTGGCCGAAGAACGACGCGAGATGCAGCGGCGTCCAGCCGTCGTGGCTGTACTGGCCGAGCGAGGGCGGATGCCGGTCGACCTCGTCCCTGACGCGATCGAAGAGACCCAGCGCCGATGCCTCGAACAGGCTGACCGCGGCGCCGCGTTTCAGGAGCGACTCGAAGATCGGCCGCCGGCCGGCGTAAGCCGCCACCAGCAGCAGCGAATCGTTATTGGCGTTGCGGGCGTTCAGCAGGTCGGGGTGCGCATCCAGCAGCGCCTCGACCCGGGTCGCATTGCCCAGCTGCACGACCTCGAAGATCTCATCCCGCGGTTCCATCGCGCCCAGCCTCCCTCAGGATTCGGAGAACGGATTATAGACGGAAAAATCCGGAGTGGCGGCGATCAGTTCGTCGACACCGCGGCGGGGCCGGCCGGCGGGTCTGGACGAAGCGACGGTTCGGGGCTATTTTGAGGGTCGCCACGCGGCGCGGACGGCAGGCGGTTGCCGCATCGCAGGTCCGGGCGCGGCGGAAGGGTAGGTGAGCGCGCTGTCCGATCCCGCCGACGTCTACCGGCGCTGGGGTTACCTGATGGCCGACCTCGATCCGCTCGGCCGGCTCGCGCCGTTCCGGCATCCCGACATCGAGGCGGCCGAGGCGCGGCGCGACGCCGACGGCGGGCAGGCGGCCCGCTGGCGGGCGGTCTACTGCGGGCCCATCGGGGTGGAATTCATGCACCTGCCGCACCCCGAGCGGATCCGCTTCATCGCCGAACGGATGGAGCGGCCGGCGCCGCCGCCGGCGCCCGGGACGCAGCAGGCGCTGCTCGAGCGGCTCGCCTCCGCGGAGTTGTTCGAGCGCTTCCTGCACCAGCGCTACATCGGGACCAAGCGGTACTCCCTGGAAGGGACCGCCTCGCTCATCCCGCTGCTCGATGCGATCCTCGGCGCCGCCGCCGCGGCGGGCGCCGTCATCGCCGTCATCGCCATGAGCCACCGCGGACGGCTCAATGTCATGCACCACATCGTCGGCGTCCCACCGGCGTCGATCTTCGCCGGCTTCGAGGATCTCGAGCCGAAAAGCGTCCTCGGCGGCGGCGACGTGAAGTATCACAAGGGGGCGACCGGCACCTACGGCGCGCCGTCGGGCGCGGTGTCCGTGCACCTGGTGTCGAACCCCAGCCATCTCGAGGCGGTCGACCCGGTCGCGATGGGCCGGGCGCGGGCGCGACAGGACCGCTGCGGCGCCGGCGGCCGCGATCGGGTGCTGCCGGTGACCCTGCACGGCGACGCGGCGTTCGCCGGCCAGGGGATCGCCGCCGAGACGCTCAACCTGGCGGATCTTCCGGGCTACTCCGTGGGCGGCACCCTCCAGGTCATCGTCAACAACCTGATCGGCTTCACTACCGAACCGCCGGCGTTGCACTCGTCCCGCTTCGCCTCCGACGCCGCGAAGCGGCTCGACGTCCCGATCATCCACGTCAACGGGCTCGACCCCGAGGCGGTACAGCGCGCCGGCCGGCTGGCGGCGGAGTACCGCGCCGCCTTTCACACCGACGTGGTCGTGGACCTGATCGGCTTCCGTCGCTACGGCCACAGCGAGGTGGACGACCCGACGACCACGCAACCGCTGCTGTACCGGGCGATCGATGCCCAGCCGATGCTGTGGCAGGCGTACGCCGGGCGCCTCGGCCAGGGTGGGGACGCCCAGGCGCGGCTTCAAGAGACGATCAACGCCGGCTTCGAGGCGGAACTCGAAAGGGGTCGCGCCATGAGCCGGGCCCCGTCGCTGCGGAGCCTGCCGGCGTACTGGAACCCCTACGTCGGCGGACGCCATGACGAGTCGCTGGAAGTGCCGACCGCGGTCGATGCCGGGCGGCTGGCGGAGATCGCCCGCCTGATCACCGCCCTGCCCGGGACATTCCGGCCGCACCCGAAAGTCGCCCGGGGGCTCGAGCAGCGGCTGGAGATGGGGTCGGGGCGGAGACCGGTCGACTGGGGGATGGCGGAGGCGCTGGCGCTCGGCGCGCTCCTGCACGAGGGGATCCCCGTGCGCCTGTCCGGCCAGGACAGTCGCCGCGGCACGTTCAACCAGCGTCACGCGGCGCTGTTCGATGTCGGGACCGGCGCGGAGCGCGTCCCCCTGCGACACCTCCATGCGGGACAGGCGCGATTCGATGTCATCGACTCGCCTCTGTCCGAGGCCGCCGCGCTCGGCTTCGAGTTCGGTTACAGCCGCGACTACCCGGAAGCGCTGGTCCTGTGGGAAGCGCAGTTCGGCGACTTCGCCAACGGCGCGCAGGTGATCATCGACCAGTTTCTGGTGGCATCGGAGACCAAGTGGGGCCTGCTGTCGGGGCTGGTGCTGCTGCTGCCGCACGGCTACGAAGGGCAGGGACCGGAGCACAGCAGCGCCCGCCTCGAGCGTTTCCTCGCCCTGGCCGGCGATCACAACATCCAGGTCTGCCAGCCGACGACGGCGGCGCAGTATTTTCACCTGCTGCGCCGGCAGGCGCTGCGGCGCTGGCGCAAGCCGCTGGTGGTGGCGACCCCGAAGGGGATGTTGCGCTCGCCCGCGGTCGCCTCGCCGATCGAGGCCTTCGCCGCCGGGGCCTTCCGGACGGTGATTCCGGACGACGGCGCGCCGGCGGCGACGAGGATCCTGCTCTGCTGCGGCAAGATCGCCCACGAGCTGGAGGCCGAGCGCGATCGTCGTGGCGACCGGACCACCGCCGTCCTCCGTCTCGAGCAGCTCTACCCGTTCCCCGGGCCGGAGATCGTCGCGGCGCTGGCGCGGCACCCGCAGGCGGCGGAGATCGTCTGGGTCCAGGAGGAGCCGCGCAACATGGGGGCCCTCGCGTTCATCCAGGCGCGGCTGCAGCGCCTCCTGGACGGGCGCCATGTCCGCGCCGTGACCCGCTCCGAGAGCGCCAGCCCGGCGACCGGCTCCCACGCCGCGCACCTCCTCGAGCAGGAGGCCCTGCTGTCGCTCGCATTCCTGCGCGCCGAGGACGCGACCGATCGCTGAGCTCCGACCGACCCATCGCGTTCAGATCTGGTAATACCAGGTCTCTTCCTCGTTATTGAGCGACGGCGGCGCCGGCGCCGGAAGACCGGTCCTGGCTTCGAGGGCGTGGACCCGGTCGGCGATTGCCTTCAGGGCGCGCGCCGTGACGTCGGGCAGGGCGCCGTGGTCGAGATCGACGGCGTGGGCGTGACCGGTCTCGTCGATGGTGGCGCGGTGGCCGTGCCGGTGGGTGACCCGGCCGGGGATGCCGACCACCACCGAATCGGGCGGGACGTCCTTGACGACCACGGCGTTGGCGCCGACCCGGGTGCGGGCGCCGATCCGGATCGGCCCCAGGATCTTCGCCCCCGCGCCGACGACGACGTCGTCCTCCAGCGTCGGGTGGCGCTTGCCCTTGTTCCAGGATGTGCCGCCGAGGGTGACGCCGTGGTAGAGCGTGACGTTCTGGCCGATCTCGGCCGTCTCGCCGATGACCACGCCCATGCCGTGGTCGATGAAGAACCCGGGGCCGATCTGCGCCGCCGGGTGAATCTCGATGCCGGTCAGGGTGCGTCCGACGTGGGCGACCAGCCGCGCCAGCCAGCGCAAGCGCATCCGCCAGAGACGGCGCGCCACGCGGTGGAACCACAGGGCGTGCAGCCCCGGGTAGGTCAGGACGATCTCGAGACCGTTGCGCGCCGCCGGATCGCGATCGTAGATCGCCTGCAGATCGCGCCTGAGGTTGCGAAACACCGCCGTTCTCCGGGACGCTGCGTCCGGCCGCCTGGGCCGCGGCCGCGCGCCGCGTCAGACCGCCAGGTTCTGGTACAGCGCCGTCGACAGGTAGCGCTCGCCGAACGACGGGATGATGACGACGATCAGCTTGCCCTTGTTCTCCGGCCGCTGCGCCACCTGCACCGCCGCCCAGGTCGCCGCCCCCGAGGAAATGCCGACCAGCAGCCCCTCTTCGGCCCCCATCCGGCGGGCGACCTTCATGGCGTCGTCCGCCTGCACCTGGATGATCTCGTCGATGATCTTGACGTTCAGGATCTTCGGAATGAACCCGGCGCCGATCCCCTGGATCGGGTGCGGCCCCGGCTTGCCGCCGGACAGCACCGGCGAGGCGGCCGGCTCGACCGCGACGACCCGGAACGACGGCTTGCGCGACTTGATCACCTCGCCGACCCCGGTGATCGTGCCGCCGGTGCCGACCCCCGAGATGAGGATGTCGACCTTGCCGTCGGTGCCCCGCCAGATCTCCTCGGCGGTCGTCTTGCGGTGCACCTCCGGGTTCGCCGGGTTCTCGAACTGGTTGAGCATCAGGTAGCGCGGGTCGCCGGCGGCCATCTCCGTGGCCCGCGCGATCGCCCCCTTCATCCCCTCCGTCCCCGGCGTCAGGATCAGCTCGGCGCCGTAGGCGCGCAGCAGCATGCGGCGCTCCTTGCTCATCGTCTCCGGCATGGTCAGGGTCAGCTTGTAGCCGCGCGCCGCCGCCACGCAGGCGAGGGCGATGCCGGTGTTGCCGCTGGTCGGCTCGACCAGGATGGTGTCTTTCTTGATCTTGCCGTCGCGCTCGGCGGCCTCGATCATCGACAGGCCGATCCGGTCCTTGACGCTCTTGGCCGGGTTGTTGTACTCGAGCTTCGCCACCACGATGCCCCCGGCGCCATCCGTCACTTTGTGGAGCTGGACCAGGGGCGTATTGCCGATGAGCTGCGTCACATCCTGAGGAATCGTCACGACACACTCCTTGGGTAGTGGGACTTGGGGGACAATTATCATACCCGAGGTTGGCCCCGGGCGCGCAGGCCTCCGGTGCGTCCGGCCGCAGCGCGCGAGGAAGGAGCGGGGATGCGAACAAGCCGGCCCAGGGGAAAGGGCGGACCGTTGCGGGCCGAACGGCCGCTGCCGGGACGCAGGGTCTTGGAAGTCCGCGACTCGCCGATCCAGGGGAAGGGGGGGTTCGCGACCCGCCGGATCGCGCGCGGGACGCGCCTCATCGAGTACGCCGGCGAACGGATCGACCACGCCGAGGCCGACCGGCGCTATGACGACGCGGCGATGCGCCGGCACCACACGTACCTGTTCACGATCGATCGCCACACCGTCGTTGACGCGGCCGTCGGCGGCAACGCCTCGCGCTTCATCAACCACTCCTGCGAGCCCAACTGCGACGCGCTCATCGAGGGCGGGCGCGTGTTCATCACCGCCGCCCGGGACATCCGGCCGGGGGAGGAGCTGACCTACGACTATTCCGTCCGGAGGGAGGGCGGCGAGGAGGAAGAACCGCCGGAACGCTACGCCTGCCGCTGCGGCGCGCGACGCTGCCGCGGCACCATCCTGTCGCCGCGCCGGGCCCGCTGATCGGCCCGCGCCGGTCGCCGGCCCGGACGCCCCCTCGTCAGAACTTCCAGATGACCTTGAGGCGGTAGTTCCGGCCGTCCTGCTGCAGGACGTCCTGCGTGTTGCCCGACGACCCGGGGTCGAAGTACGCCTCGCCGAGCAGGTTGTAGATGCTGCCCGACAGCGTCAGCCCGGGGGTCAGGTTGCGGCTCAGGAACGTCAGATTGAGGACGGTGTAGCCGCCCGCGTCGTTGCCGGCGAGGGTGGTGCGGTCGCCGGTGTACTGGATCTCGGCGCCGGCGGAGAGCTTCTCGCCCGCGAGCGGCAGGACGAGGTGGAACTTGGCGAGATGCCGCGGCGAGTTGGACAACCGGTCGCCGGTCGACCGCTCGGTCGTTTCCTGCACGGCGTAGTCGATCCGCAACGAGGCGCCGCTCCGCCAGCTGCGCTCCAGAGCCAGCTCCGTGCCGTGCGAATCGATGGCGGAGACATTCTCGAACAGCACCGTCGCGGTGTTGAGACTGATCAGGTCGGTGACCGCGTTGTCGAAGAAAGTGCCCGACAGGCGCAGGTTGCGGCCGATGTACTGCTCGTAGACGAATTCGGAGGTGCGGATCCGCTCCGGGTCGAGATCCGGATTGGCGCCGGTGCCGTAGTACAGCTCCTGGAAGCTGGGCGCCCGGAAGGCGTGACCATAGATGAACTTGAACACGATGCTGTCGGTCGGGTCGTAGATCATCGCCAGGCGCGGATTGGTGCTGCCGCCGAAGGTCTCGTACCCGTCGTGGCGGACACCCAGGTTGAACAGGAGGCGTTTCGAGGGCGCGTACTGATCCTGGATGAACAGCCCCCAGTCGCTGGAGCGGCGATGGTCGTCGAAGTACAGGGTGGTGTCGTCATCGGCGTAGAAATCCTGGCGATAGTGGTCGCGGAACTCGCCCCCCGCGACCAGCGTGTGTTTCGGGCTCGGGCGGGCGGTGAGCTGGACCTCGGCGCCGCGGGTATAGCCGTAGGCCTTCTCGATGTAAAGCCCGTCAGGTGCGGCATAGTCGTAGTCGCCGCGGTAATAGTAGCGGTCCGCGTACAACCCCGAGCTCAGGGTCGTCTTCGATCCGATCGGGGCCTCGTAGCGCAGATCGAGGAAGCCCCGCTCGTCCAGGGTGCGATTGTCGGGGTCGTTGAACAGGGTCTGGTAGGGCGCCGCCGGCAGCACCTTCCGCCGCGACGATTGCGCCACTTCCGCCCTGAACCCCCGCCAGGCGAACTTGCCGATCGCCTTCCAGGACTGGTCCTGGTCGACGCCCTCCGCATCGCCGCCGTTGGCCGACAGGGGGTTGTTGAGGGGGTCGTTGAACTCCGGATAGTGGAAGTCCTGCCCGCCGCTCCAGAGCCCCGACCCGCCCAGGTACGCCTCGGCGCCGCCGGCGGTCCTCGTTCCCCAGTTCACCCGGGCGGTTTGCGTGTCCCAGCTGCCCGCCGCACCCGCCACCTCGAAGCCGTTCAGATCGCGGCCCTTGCGCGTCAGGATGTTGATGACCGCGAAGAAGGCGCCGGCGCCGTAGATCGACGACGACGGGCCACGGATGACCTCGACGCGATCGATGTCGTCGACGTTCAGGACCCCCTCCGTGCCGATCAGCGCCGAATTGTAGACATTGTCGTTGGCGCGATGGCCGTCGATCAACAGCAGTGTGCGCAGGTTGTAGTCGTTCGGACGCTGGAAGCCGCGCACCCCGACGTAGGAGTAGTTGCGGTCGTTGCGCGAGTAGAACCCCGGGACGCTGGCGAGGATGTCCGCCAAGGTCCGGTACCCGAAGGCCTGGATGTCGGCCGCGGTCACGATTGTCACGTAGGCGGGCGCCTCGGTCACCCGCTGCTCGTACTTCGACGCGCCGACCACGAGGTCGATGTTCATCAGCTCCTCGAGGCTGAGGTCGGTCAGATCGGGAGCCTGGGCGTCACCGGCGCCGCCGGCGGCGGCGAAGACGGTGCCGGCGATAGCGATCGACAGGAGAAGGCCCGTTGCCCTCGCTGCGAACGCCCTGGATGCGGCAGGGGTCATCGTGGTCTCCATCGTGTGAACGGGTCCGAACGCATGGTGATGCGCATCAGTTCCTCGCGGCCGCATCGAGCACTTCGCGGACCTTGGCGGCCAGGGATTCCGGCGTGAACGGTTTCGGGATGAACGAGGTGCCAGGGTCGATCACCCCGTCGTGCACGATCCCGGCCTCGGCGTAGCCGGACATGTAGAGGACCCTCAGTCCCGGACGCAGCGGGGCCAGCTTCTCGTGCAGCTCGCGGCCGTTCATGTGCGGCATGACGACGTCGGTCAGCATGAGATGGATGGTGCCGCGGTGCTTCTGGCTGATGGCCAGCGCCTCGAGGCCGTGCGCCGCCTCGATGACGCGGTAGCCGTTCATCTTCAGCACGTCGCGGGCCAGCGCCCGGACCATCGACTCGTCCTCGACCAGGAGGATCGTCTCGCTCCCGCCGGCCACCTTGGCCGATGCCGGACGGGGCTGGTCCGGCTCGACGGCCCCCTCCACCCGCGGCAGCAGGATGGAGAAGCTCGCGCCCTGGCCCGGAGTGCTGCGCACCTCGATTTGCCCGCCGCTCTGCTTGACGATGCCGTACACCATCGACAACCCCAGCCCGGTCCCCTTGCCCTTCGCCTTGGTCGTGAAGAACGGCTCGAAGATGCGCGAGCGCGTCTCGGTGTCCATGCCGCAGCCGGTGTCGCTCACCTCGAGCAGGACCAGAGGGCCGGCCTCGTCGGGCACGCAGCCGCCGGACTCGCCGGCCCGCGCGATGACGTTGGCGGTGCGGATCGTCAGCCTCCCTCCCTGCGGCATGGCATCGCGGGCGTTGACCGACAGGTTGAGGATCACCTGCTCGATCTGCCCGGGGTCGGCCTTGACCACCCCGAGACCCGGGTGCAGCGAGCTTCCCAGCTGGATGTCTTCGCCGATGACGCGGCGCAGCATGGCGTTCATGTTCAGCACCAGGTTGTTCAGGTCGATGGTCTTCGGCTCGAGGAGCTGCTTGCGGCTGAAGGCGAGGAGCTGCCGGGTCAGGGCGGTGGCCCGGTCGCTCGCCTTCCTGATCTCCTCGACGTAGCGGCGATGGGGGCTGTCCGGCCCCAGTTGCTGCCCCAGCAGCTGGCCGTAGCCGGTGATGCCGGTCAGGAGATTGTTGAAGTCGTGGGCGATGCCGCCGGCCAGCCGCCCGACCGCCTCCATCTTCTGCGACTGCCGCAGCTGCTCCTCGCTCTGCCGCAGCGCCTCCTCGGCCTGCCGGCGCTCGGCGATCTCGGCCCGCAGCTGCACGGTGCGCTCGTCGACCCGGGCTTCGAGCAGATCGTGGGCCATCTGCAGCGCCGCGTCCCGCTCCTGGATCTGCGCCAGCATGTCGTTGAAGGCGCGGGTCAACGCTCCGACCTCGTCGGCTCCCCCCGCGAGGGCGCGCACCGAGTAGTCCCGGTTCTGCGACACGATCCTGGCGGTCTCCGCCAGCTCGACAATCGGCCGCGTCAGGACGGTCTGCAGGCGGGAGGAGAGCGCCAGCACGACGACGATGCAGACGAGCAGCACCAGGCCGACGGCCGAAGCATAGCGCTCGATCCGCGCGCGCAACTCGCCGAGGTCCGAGCGCAGGCAGACGATGCCCGCCGGGTCGCCCTTGAGCATCGTGGTCCGGAACAGGAGCAGCGCTCCCGGCTCGAACCGGTAGCCGCTCCGCTCGGCGGGGGGCGCCGCCGCGCCGTCGCCGCGGTAGGAGGCGAACTGCCGGCCGTCGGGGGTGTACAGGTAGGCCGCGACGATGTTCGGCTTGGCCTGCAGCGCGCCGAGCACCAGAGCGGCGGCCTGCGGATCGTTGAAGGCGAGCGCCGCGGTGCTGTTGTTGCCGATGATCTCCGCCAGCGTGCTCAGGTCGTCGACCATCCGGGCGCGGAACGACAGGACGTCATAGGTCATGAACGCGCCGCTCGCCAGCAGCAGGGCGAGGACGCTGATCAGGGCGAGGGCCAGGGTGACCTTGTGACGGAACGGCAGCTGTCGCAGCCGCAGCATGTCAGCGCCCCCCCGCCCGGGACGGCTCCCGCACGATCTTCGCGACCGTCAGGAGCTGCGAGCTGACCCGGAGATGGGCGCGCTCGGCCGCGTCGAGGTTGATCTCGAAGCGGACCTTGTGATCCTCGATGGTGAAGTTGATCACGCCGCCCAGAGCGGCGAACTCCGCCATGTCGCCGACGGTCAGAACCGGCACGGTGCGCAGGCTGGCCAGCACCGGGCCGGCCTCCTTGCCGACCGAGGGACCGATGAACAGGATCTGCCCGGGGTCCTGCGGATCGACCCGGCGCAGGCGCCGGACGGCGATGACGCGGCCGTTGACGGTCTTTCCCTGCAGCGAGCGCTCGAGGCTGTCGCAGAACGGATCGCCGCCGAGGATGGAGATGGTCAGCGGCGCGCCGGGTTCGGGAAACGCGTCGATCGGCCATTCGACGAACTTGGCGAAGTTGTACAGGAACCCGATCTTCACCTGGTGCTCGAGGGCGGGGGACCAGGCCGGCTCGGCGGCGCGGTCGGGCGGGGCGGCCACGCCGGCGGTCACGCCGGCGCTCACCACCGCGGTGAGGACGGCAGTCCCCAGGAGTACCCTCGTTCGGACGCGCGCCGCGACGACCAGACCAGCCCCCCACCTCGATGACCAGGACGACCCTGGTCACTGCGTGACGTCCTGACCGGCGAGGGCCAGCGTTCCGTGGGGACGGAACGTCGTCATCCGCCCATGAGGGGAACTGCAGATCGCGCAGCGCCGGGAAATGCCGGACGAAGCTGTCGCGCAGCTCGGCGTAGTGCTTCTCGGAGTGGTCGCACGACCGGTCGACCCGGTTGCCGCGGTAGTAGGCCGCTTCGCTGGTGCCCCACAGGATCCGATTGTCGGCCGTCAGTCTGTAATACTTGAAGAAGGTGCGGACGTCGGCGACCCCCTGCCGGCGCTGCCAGCCGATCGCCGCCATCTGTCCGGCCGTCAACGGCTCGCTCACCAGGATGTAGTCGTACAGCGGCAGGAAGCGGTGCCGCAGGCGCGGGACGAGGTGGTGCGTGTAGGCATTGGTCGCCAGGATGACCTTGCGGGCGCGCACTTCCCCGGGCGCCCCGCCGTCGCCCTCCGCCCGCGTCTTCACACTGACGCCGGCGCCGTCGGCGCGGATGCTCTCGACCCTGGTCCGTTCGAAGACGGCCACGCCGGCGCGCTCCGCCTCCCGCCTGAGCCCCTCGACCAGCTTCACCGGATTGAGGATGCCGCAGCGGGGGTTGAACGTGCCGCCCAGATAGCGATCGCAGTGCACCTCGGCGCGCGTCTCCGCGGCGCTCAGCAGCCGGCCGTCATCGATGCCCAGCCGCCGCGCGGTGTCCATGGCGGCGCGCATCTCCTCGAGGTGCGCCGGCGTCAGCGCCACGTGCAGCTGCCCGGTCCGCTCCAGGTCGCAGTCGATGCCGCGCTCGTCGAGAAAGCCGACCAGCGCATCGAGGTTCTCCGCCCCGAGCCGCGCCAGGCGTTTCGCCTCATCCCAGCCGAAATGCTGCACCGCCAGCGAATGGGAGTGATCGACCGACTCGACCAGCATGCCGGCGTTGCGCCCGGAGGCGCCGTAGGCGGCGAGCCCCTGCTCGAGCACGACGACGTCGGTCTTCGGCTCGAGCCGCTTGAGGGTGTTCGCCGTCCACAGCCCGGTGAAGCCGGCCCCGATGATGGCGATGTCGGCCTCGCGCCGGCCGCTCCAGGGCGGGCCGGCCTGGCGGGCGCGGGTCGCCATCCAGTAACAGGACTGTTCGACGGGGCGCATGGAGCGCGTAGTATATCCGCACCATGCGCCCGTCGCGACAGACCCCGCCCGCCGGGGCCACCCGGCTGATCCTGGTCGTGCACGGCAGCCGCGACCCGCGCTGGCGCGAGCCGTTCGACCGCCTGACCGCGGCCCTGATCGGCGAGCTGGGGGCGGGGGCGGTGCGACTCGCCTGCCTGGAGCTCATCCCGCCGACGCTCATGGAAGCCGCCGGGGAGGCGGCGCGCGACGGCGTCAGGCGGCTCCGGCTCCTCCCCCTGTTCATGGCCGGCGGCGCCCACGTCGACCGCGACATCCCGGCGCAGGCCGCCGCCGTGCGGGCGCGGTTTCCGGAGCTGGTCGTCGAAGTCCTGCCGACGATCGGCGACGACCCCCGCTTCGCCCTGCTGCTGCGCGATCTCGCCACGGAGGCGGTGCGGGGCTGAACCCCCCCCGCGTCCGCGCGGCCCGGCCGAATACTCGGACCCGCTGCTACGGCCCGAGCGTGCCGCGGGCGAAGAACACCGCCGGGCTGCCGCTGCGGGCGTCGTTCCAGATCGGGAAGACGCCGTCGGCGGTGGCCGCCATCCCCTGGTAGTCGCCGATCCAGTGCAGCGCTCCGAGAAGCGACGGCAGCATGTTGACCCGGACATTGGGCAGGAAAGTCTTTCCGTCGTAGGTATTGGTATAGAAGACGTCGTAGTCGATGTTGCGCGAGTCGAGCCGCCGATCGAGCCACATGATGCTGGCGAGGCCGTCGGGGTGCGTGGCAATCCAGGGGAAGAACTGGTCGGTCGCGCCGGTGTCGTCGCTCAGCTTGACCGGCGCGCTCCAGCTCCTGCCGCCGTCCCTCGACACCGACATCCGGACGTCGGCGTCAGTGCAGGGCGAGGGGGAGCCGCCGAGGAACTGGCAGGAGCCGCGGGGGAAATCGACCCAGACGACGAAGATCGTGCCGTTCGGGGCGATGGCGGCGGCCGGGAAAGAGAAGGCCTCCACGCCGCGGCCAAGCGTCGATCCGAATTCCGGGTCGGCATTCTTCAGGGTGAATTCCCCCGGGCTCGGCAAGTTGGCGGCGACCGCGGCGACCGGGCTCCAGGTCGAGCCGCCGTCCCTGGAGCGGGTGTAGAGGATGCTGGTCACGCGCGGCTCGCGGAACGAGTCGTACTCGGCGTAGAAGACGTAGGCCGTGCCATCGGGAGCGACCACCGGCAGGGGCGACTGGCTGAAGCCGGTCGGGTTTGAGGGAAACGGGGCGACGAGCAGCGGCGCCGACCAGGTCGCGGCGCCGTCCCGCGAGACGATCACGTTCACGCCGCTGAAGAAGTCCATGGTGGCGACGTAGATCGTCCCCTTGAAGGGGCTCTTGGGCTGGGTGTCCACCGTCATGTACGGCTTGTCGAACGACACGGTGTCGCTGTGGGCCGCCGCCACGGTGAAGGTCGGGAAGGTGCGGCCGCCGTCGGTGGACCTGGCCACCACGACGTCGACGTCGTTCGCCGTGCTGGCGTTCACCCCGAACTCGAGGTAGGCGTGGTACAAGGTCCCGACGCTGTCACCGGCGACCGACGGGTCGGCGGTGGCGTTCCGCGTGTCCAGTTGGGGAGCGGCGGCGCTGGCGGTCCAGGTGGCGCCGCCATCGTTCGTGGCCACGGTGCGGACCCGATCCTGGCGGGGCCTGTCGGCGTAGTCGATGAAGGCGGCGACCATGTTCGCGGGGCTCGCCGGGTTGACGGCGATCGCCGGCTCGCTCTGGTACGCCCCGGCGTCGCCACCCAATCGGAGGTCGACGCCGAAGCGCACGCTGCGATACTTGCGCGGGGCGGCGTCGACCCCGTCAACCATGATGGGCAGAATCGCCGGCACGAACAGGACGACCGCGACGAACAGGACGGCGGCGGCGGAAAGAGCCCGCGCCGCGAATGGGACGGACGGGCCTGAGAGGGTCTTCATGCGCACCTCCAATGGGATGAACGCTTGGACGGCGCGGCGAGCCGTTTGGGGATCTCTTACGACGCTCTGGCGGCGGCGTCAACCTCAATCGCCGACTGGTGATTCGCGGCGATGACCACGCCGCGCTTCGACCTGGTCGTCATTGGCGCCGGCATCGTCGGGCTGGCGACGGCGATGGAGGCGGCGCGCCGCGCCCCCGGTGCGCGGCTGCTGGTGGTCGAGAAGGAAGACCGCGTCGGGACGCACCAGACCGGCCACAACAGCGGGGTGGTTCACTCCGGCCTGTACTACCGCCCCGGATCGCTGAAGGCGCGGCTCGCCGTGGAAGGGGCGGCCGCGCTGCTGGCCTTCTGCCGCGAGCGCGGCCTGCCGCACGCGGTCTGCGGCAAGGTCGTGGTGGCGACCGCCGAGCGCGAGCTGCCGGGCCTCGAGGAATTGATGCGCCGCGGCGCCGCCAACGGCGTGCCGGGCCTGGCGCTGATCGGCCCGGAGCTGCTGCGGGAGATCGAGCCCTGCTGTCGGGGCCTGCGGGCGTTACACGTCCCCGGGACGGCGGTCACCGACTTTCAGGCGGTCAGCCGGGCCTTTGCCGAAATCGTGACCGCGTCCGGTGGCGTGATCCGGACCGGGGCGGCGGTCATCGGTATCCGGGGGGCCGGCACCGGCCGCGGCGCGGCGGGCGGCGGCGGCGGCGGCGATCGTGACACCGTCGTCGAAACCACGTCCGGCGCCTTCGCCGCCCGCCTGATCGTCAACTGCGCCGGATTGCACAGTGACACGGTCGCCCGGATGGCCGGAGCCGACATCGACTGCGCCATCGTGCCGTTCCGCGGCGAATACTTCGAAGTCGTTCCCGGGCGGCGGCACCTGGTCAGGGCGCTGATCTACCCGGTGCCGGATCCCCGCTTCCCGTTCCTCGGCATCCACCTGACGCGCACGGTCCACGGCCTCGTGGAAGCCGGTCCGAACGCCGTCCTGGCGTGGAAGCGGGAGGGGTATCGCCGCGGCGACGTGAGCCTCGCCGAGGCGGCGCGGATGCTCCTCGACCCCGGCTTCTGGGGAATGGCCGCGCGCTTCTGGCGGACCGGACTGGCGGAGGCGCGACGCTCCCTGAGCCGGGCGGCGTTCGCCCGCTCGGTGCAGCGGTTCCTTCCCGATCTCGTCCCCGCCGACCTGGTCCGGGGCGGCACGGGCGTGCGGGCCCAGGCGGTCGACCGCGGCGGCCGGCTGCTCGCCGATTTCCGGATCGTCCGCGCGGCCGGTATGGTCCACGTGCTCAACGTCCCATCGCCCGCGGCCACCGCCTCGATCGTCATCGGCCGGCACATCATCGACCTGCTGGCCGACGCCCTGCCGGGCGCCGCAGCAGCCGGGCGCGGGTGATGGCGCCGTCGCCGAGCCTGTCGCGCACCGCGTCGGCGGCGAGGGCGACCCGGCGGGCGCGCTCCTCGCCGGGTTCGGGGAACAGCGCGCCCTGCCCGGCGCCGGCCGCGGCGAGCCCGCTGACGCCGACGCCGAGCAGCCGGACCCCCGCGCTGCCGAGCCGGATCCGATCGCGGAGCAGCGCGCGGGCGGCGCGCACGATCACCTCGGCGAGATCGGTCGGGGCCGGCAGCGTCGCGGCCCGCGTCCAGGTTGTGAAGTCGCCGGTGCGGACCTTGATCCTGATCGTGCGTCCGGCCAGCCGGTCGCGGCGCAGCTGGCGGGCCACCCCCTCGGCGCGCGCCAGCAGGGCCCGGTCGATCGCATCGGGATCGCGCAGATCATCGCCATAGGTCCGCTCCTCCGAGACCGACCTGGCGTCGCGGCGCGGCTCGACCGGCCGGTCGTCCTCGCCGCGCGCCAACTCTTGAAGATGGACGGCCGCGTCGGCGCCGACCAGCCGCGCCAGGGTCCGCCGATCGGCGCGCGCCAGATCGCCGATGGTCCGGATCCCGGCGCCCTGCAGCCGGGGCGCCGTGCGCGGGCCGACCCCCCACAACCGCGCCACCGGCAACGGCCAGAGACGCGTCGGGATATCCGCGGCCGGCAGGACCACCAGGCCGTCGGGCTTCTCCAGGTCGGAGGCGATCTTGGCCAGGAACTTGTTCGGGGCGACGCCGATCGAAGCGGTCAGCTGGCGCTCGTTCCTGATGCGCTCCTTGAGGCGGGCGGCGACCCGCCGGCCGTCGGCGAGTGACTCGACCACGCGGCCGTCGTTGAGCGCCGTGGCCACGCCGATCAGGTCGAGAAACGCCTCGTCGATCGACAACGGCTCGAGAGCCGGCGTGACCTCCGCGAGAATCGCCGCGATCGCCCGCGACTCCTCGACGTAGAGGCCCATCCGCACCGGCATCCAGACGGCCTGCGGGCAGAGACGCATGGCGGTCACCGACGGCATGGCGGAGCGCACCCCGTAGGTCCGCGCTTCGTACGAACAGGTGGACACGACGCCCCGCCGGCCCGGGTGGCCGATGATCAGCGGCCTGCCGGCCAGGGACGGGCAGGCGCGGACCTCGACCGCCGCGTAGAACGCGTCCATATCGAGATGGAGAATGACGCGATCGGAGCCGGCCCGCACCGGCCCAGATTACTCCCGGGCGGGTCGCAGCGACAGGCGGATCGCGAGGTAGCTGCCGGCGAGCGACAGCAGGAGCAGGGCCGGGGCGGTCGGCGGCCAGGCGACGAACCGGGCGCGCAGGAGCGCCGCGGCGGCCCCGGCGCCGCCGGCGGTCCAGCCGGTGGCCCCTCCCGACGGTGCGACGCCGGAAACGACCGGGAGCAGCGCCGCGAGCAGCAGGGTCCCGAGGGTGAGGGCCAGGCAGAGTCCGCCGCCGAGCGCCCCCCGGCGCCAGGGGAACGGCAGGGGCGGCGGCGCGTCGGCCCGGCGATGGACCGCCGCCATGACCGTGATGGTGAACTCCGGAGAGGGCGTCAGGCGGATCTCGGTCGAGAGGATCCGATCCAGGTCGTCCATCGTCATGCCTCCTCGACCGCCGGCGCCGCCCACAGACCGGCCAGGCGGCGCCGCAACAGCGCGCGGCCCCGGTGCAGCCGGGCCTTGACGGTCCCCTCCGGAAGGCTCAGGGCCCGGGCTGCGGCCTGCACGTCCATTTCGAAGAAATAGAACAGGGTGATGGCGTCGCGGTAGCGGTACGGGAGCGCCCCGACCGCCCGGCGGATCGCCTCACGCCGATCCTCGTCCTCGAACAGGCCGTGACCGGTGCGGGGGTCGGCGAGCCCGGCCGCGGCATCCAGCGGCACCGTAGGCGGCGCCATTCGTCTCAGGCTGGAACGATACAGGTTCATGACGGTGGCGAACATCCAGGTCGAGAAGGCGGCATCGCCGCGCCACGTCGGCAGGGCGTTGAAGATCTTGAGGAACGCGTCCTGGGCCATCTCCTCCGCCCGCCCGCGGTCGCGGCAGAAGCGGTACGCCAGGTTGACCAGCGGCCCCTGCCAGCGACGGACGATCGCCTCGAAGGCGGCAGTCTCCCCCGCGAGCACCCGTCGTACGTCGAGCGCATCCTGTTCCGCCTTCACCCGGCTCCTGTCCCCACGGTTGGACGCGGTCGCGGCGCCCCAGGTTGCATTCTACAAACGATGCAACCGGCCGGGCCGCGCCGGCGTCAGACCGGTCGGACAGGGGGGACGCTCCGGCGGCCATGCGCGGCCGTTGATAGCGCCCGACCGGGAGATCGCTCCCGATTCGACATGGAGGTCGAGATCGATGATCGACTTTAACGCGATTTTCGGAATGATGATCCCGATCGTGGGTGCCGTGGCGCTGTTCACCTTCCTGGCGATCGCCTCCTGGGGGGAGCAACGGCGCCGGGAGCGGGAGGCCTACTACCGTGCCGAGGTTCTCAAGAAGGTGGCCGAGGCGTCGGGGGCCAGTGGCCAGGCGGTGCTGGCGATGCTGCACGAGGAGGAGGCCGCCCGGCTGCGCCGTCGCCGCGAGGGACTGAAGCTCGGCGGACTGATCACGACGGCGGTCGGGCTGGGCGTGGCGGTGTTCCTCGGGGCGATGGTTCACGAGGATAGGCCGGTCTGGACCGTCGGCCTCATCCCGTTGTTCATCGGGCTGGCGGTGCTGATCTACGCGCTGCTCGTCGCTCCGCGTCCGGGCGCGGCCCAGCCCAATACTCGGACAGGCTCGTAGCGGGACTAGTGTCGCGTCCCCGAAGTCTTGTTACGTTCGGCGGTCGCTGCATCCCGGCCCGCTGCGTTGCTCCTCGGTTGAATATGCCCGATATTCGCCCTCGT
>JAGYID010000179.1 GCA_018606725.1 Acidobacteriota bacterium | reverse complement strand
GTGTTCGCACACGCACGTGGAAGACGCGTGGAGGAAGGCTGATGAAGGGACGCTACGTCAGGCTCACCGAGCCGCTGGTCCGCGATGGCGGACGGCTGCGGCCGGCGACCTGGGACGAGGCGCTCGATCGGGCGGCGCAGGGATTCCGCGCCGCCATCGATCGCCACGGGCCGACGTCGTTCGGGCTGTTCTCCTGCTCCAAGGCGACCAACGAGGTCAACTACCTGGCGCAGAAGTTCGCCCGCACGGTCATCGGCAGCAACAACCTCGACAGCTGCAACCGGACGTGACACGCGCCATCCGTCGTCGGTCTGACGACGGTCTTCGGCGCCGGTGGCGGCACCAGTTCCTACAGGGAGATCGAGGAGACTGACCTCATCCTCCTGTGGGGGTCGAACGCCCGCGAGACGCACCCGATCTTCTTCCATCATCTATTGAAGGGGGTGCGGCGCGGCGCGCGCCTGTACGCGGTCGACCCCCGCCGGACGACCTCGGCCCAATGGGCCGACGTGTGGCTGGGGCTCGACGTCGGCTCGGACATCGCGCTGGCCAACGCCATCGGCCGGGAGATCATCGCCGCCGGGCTTCACAACCGCGCCTTCGTCGAGCGGGCGACGAAGGACTTCGAGGCCTACAAGGCGGGGGTCGAAAAGTACACCTTGGCGTACGCCGAGAAGGAAACCGGCGTCCCGGCGGCGGCCATCCGGGAGCTGGCGCACGCTTACGCGCGCGCCGACCGGGCGCAGTTGTGCTGGACCCTCGGCATCACCGAGCACCACAACGCGGCCGACAACGTCTTCGCGTTGATCAACCTGGCGCTCTTGACCGGCCACGTCGGCCGCTACGGCTCCGGGCTGAACCCGCTGCGCGGGCAGAACAACGTGCAGGGGGGCGGCGACATGGGGGCGCTGCCCAACAAGCTGCCGGGCGGCGTCGACGTCGAGAATGCCGCCGAGCGCGCCCGCTTCGAGAAGGTCTACGGCCGCCCCATCCCCCCGAAGAAGGGGTTGCACCTGTCGCAGATGTTCGAGGCGATGGAGCACGGCACGATGGCGACGGCCTACATCATCGGCGAGAACCCGGTGCAGTCGGAGGCCGACATGACGCGCGCCATCGGCCTGATGATGCGGCTGGAGCACATCGTCGTGCAGGATATCTTTCTGACCAAGACCGCCGAGATGGCGCACGTCGTCCTGCCGGCCTCCGCCTCGTGGTGCGAGGCGGAGGGGACCGTGACCAGCAGCGAGCGGCGCGTGCAGCGGGTGCGCAAGGCGCTGGAACCACCCGGACAGGCGAAGGACGACATCGTCATCCTGTGCGAGCTGGCGCGCCGGCTGGGGCACGACTGGGGACAGCCGACGGCGGAGCAGGCGTGGGACGAGCTGCGCGGCCTGTCGTCCTGGCACCGCGGCATGAGCTACCGGCGCCTCGAGGATCTCGGCGGGCTGCACTGGCCCTGCCCGTCCGAGGATCACCCCGGCAGCCCGTTCCTGCACGACCGCCTCTGGAAGGAGCCGGTCGAAGGGCCCCCGGCGCCGTTCGTGCCGGTCGAGCACGACCCGCCGGTCGACAAGCTGACCAAGGAATTCCCCATCCGGCTGACCACCGGCCGCCGGCTCGACTCGTACAACACCGGCGTGCAGACCGGTGGCTACACCTCGCCGCTGCGGCGCGGCGAGAGCCTCGACCTGGCGCCGGAGGACGGCGCCCGCCTCAGGGTCGCCGATGGCGAGCGGGTCCGGGTGGTGTCGCGGCGCGGCGCCATCGAAGCGCCGGTGCGCTACGACACTGGGCTTCGGCCCGGCCTCGCCTTCATGACGCTGCACTTCCAGGACGACGTCGCGACCAACGTCCTGACCATCGACGCCACCGACCCGAAGTCCGGCACCGCCGAGTTCAAGGCGACGGCAATTAGGATCGAAAAGCTCGCGGCCGGCGGCGGGCTTCCCCACCGGCGGCGCACCGCGGTCGGCGCCGCCGCCCGGGAGGCGTGAGTGGATCTGCACCTCATCCCCGGGGCGGCCCCGACCGACCTGGAGCGCGCCGCCGTCGATGGCGCCCTCGGCCCCCCGGACTCCGGCTGGGACGGCGGCGAGCGTAGGCCCAAGCTTGACGGCCACATCGCCCACGGCGGCCGCGACGCCCGCGCCCGGCGCCACCTCCTGCTGCCAGCGCTGCACGCGCTGCAGGGCCGCGCCGGCTGGATCAGCCCGGGCGCGCTCAACTACATCTGCCAGCGCCTGACGGTGCCACCGGCCGAGGCTTACGGCGTCGCGACCTTCTACTCCATGTTCTCGATCGAGCCGCGCCCCGCCACGGTCGTGCACGTCTGCGACGACATAGCCTGCCGAATCAAGGGGGCGAAGGAGCTCGGCGCCGAGATGGAGAAATCGCTGGGCCCCGCCGGCTCGCAGGCGCACCGAGGAAACGCGCCGGGGAAAAGCGGGAGCGCGCACGGCAAGACCGGCGGCGCCATGTGGCTGAAGAGCCCCTGCCTCGGTCTCTGCGAGCACGCCCCGGCGGTCATGTTCCAGGTCGCCGGCGGAAAGCCGGCGGCCTCCGGACCACGGGCGGGTGACGCCACCGGCGACTGGACGCTGGCGCCGGCGCGCACCGCCGACGTGCTCGCCGGCATCACGGGGCGACGCGCCCTTGGCCGCCCGCGGGGCGCCTCGACGCCGCAGACGCGCACCGGCGCTGGGGGAGCCGATCGCGCCTCCGCCGGCGCCGCGCCGCTGCGGCTGCTCCGCCGCGTCGGGCGCGTCGACCCGGAGAGCCTCGACGACTACCGCGCCCACGGCGGCTACGCGGCGCTGCGCCGGGCGCTGGCCCTCGGGCCGGAGGGAGTCATCCGCGAGGTCACCGACTCGAAGCTGATGGGGCGCGGCGGCGCCGCCTTCCCGACCGGCCGCAAGTGGGACGCGGTCGCGAAGCAGCCGGCGCACCCGCACTACCTCGTCTGCAACGCCGACGAGTCGGAGCCGGGCACCTTCAAGGACCGGGTATTGATGGAGGAAGACCCGTTCGCCCTGGTCGAGGCGATGACCATCGCCGGCTACGCCGCCGACTGCGCGCGCGGCTACATCTATATACGCGGCGAATACCCCCTCGCCCTCGCCCGCCTGGCGAACGCCATCGAGGCGGCCCGGACCCGCGGCCTGCTCGGCGACGACATCCTCGGGTCGGGGTTCCGCTTCGACATCGAGATCCGGCGCGGCGCCGGCGCCTATATCTGCGGCGAGGAGACCGCCCTGTTCAATTCCATCGAGGGGCTGCGTGGCGAGCCGCGCAACAAGCCGCCGTTCCCGGTCCAGGTCGGTTTGTTCGGCAAGCCGACGCTGATCAACAACGTCGAGACGCTGGTCAACGTCCTCGACATCGTCGTCGAGGGCGGCCCGGCGTTCGCCGCCATCGGCACCGCCCAGTCGAGCGGCACGAAGCTGTTCTGCGTCTCCGGCTGCGTAGCGGCGCCCGGCGTCTACGAGGCGCCGTTCGGGGCGACGCTGGCGGATATCGTCAAGCTCGCCGGCGGCGTCGGCGCCGGCCGGACGCTGCGCGCCGTCCTGCTCGGCGGCGCCGCCGGCAGCTTCGTCACCCCCGACGAGATGGACGTCCCGCTCACCTTCGAGGGGACCCGCGCCATCGGCGCCTCGCTCGGCAGCGGCGTCATCATGGTCTTCGACGACACCGTCGACCTGCAGGACACCGTGCTGCGGATCGCGGCGTTCTTCCGGGACGAGTCGTGCGGCCAGTGCGTCCCCTGCCGCGTCGGCACCGAGCGGCAGGAGGAGGTCCTGCACCGACTGGCGGACGCCGCGGCAGCCCGTGACGGGCGGCGCGTCCCGGCCGCGGCCACCGAGGTCGCGCTGCTCGATGAGATCGGCCAGGCGATGCGCGACGCGTCGATCTGCGGCCTCGGCCAGACGGCGGCCGGCGCCGCCCAGTCGGCGATCAAGAAGCTCGGCCTGTTCGGGGGTGGACGATGAGCGACCCCCAGGCGACGAGCGGGGCGAGGGCGTCCGAGCCGGCCGGGACGCAGCCTGCCTGCCGCGCGCGCGGCGTCGTGGCCCTGACGCCGGTGAACGTCTGCCGCGTCTGCGTCGTCGAAGTCGAGGGCTCGCGCGTTCTGGTCCCCGCCTGCTCGCGCAAGGTCGAGCCGAAGATGGTCGTCAAGACCGACAGCGAGCGGGTCCGTCTCAGTCGCAAGATGGTGCTGGAGTTCCTCGCCTCGTCGGTCGACCTGTCGTGCGCTGGGGCGCAGGTGAAGGGTTGGATGGAGCGCTACCGCGCCCGCCCCGAGCGCTACGGCCCGCCGAAGGCACCCGCGGCGGCCGGCGAGCGCGACGCGGCGCATCCCGGCCACCACGAGCCGTCACATCCCGGCGCGGCGTCAACCGTGGCGCAGCTGGTCAAGCTCGACAACGACCTGTACGTGCGCGACTACTCGAAGTGCATCCTCTGCTACAAGTGCGTCGAGGCGTGCGGCACCGACGCGCAGAACACCTTCGCCATCGCCGTCGCCGGCCGCGGCTTCGACGCACGCATCTCGACCGAGTTCGCCAACCCGCTCCCCGACAGCGCCTGCGTCTACTGCGGCAACTGCATCGGCGTCTGCCCGACCGGGGCCCTGATGTTCAAGAGCGAGTTCGACCTGCGCCGGGCCGGCCGCTGGAACGAGCGCAAGCAGACGGTCACCGACACCATCTGCCCCTACTGCGGCGTCGGCTGCACCCTGCAGCTGCACGTCCAGGACAACCGCATCGTCAAGGTGACCTCACCCCTCGACCACAGCGTCACCAGCGGCCACCTGTGCATCAAGGGCCGCTTCGGCTGGCAGTTCGTCCAGAACCGTCCCGAAGGGTGCAAGGAATAATGGTTGACGAGTCGTCGCGATCGACGTAACCATCACCGCAAGGTCGTGTCGCACTCTCAACCAACCGCCAGTGGTGCCGCTGGCGATTTTCCGCCGCACCCGTCCGGCGCCAGGCCGCACGGGTCGGCAGAAGCTGAGGACACTCCATGAAGCGTGTTTCCCGGCTCGCTCTCAGGCTTCTTTTCCTGGTGGCCGTCGCCACCGCCGTGACGATGCTCTACGCGCCGGCATCGGGATCGAACTCGCCCTACATGTCGGCGTTGTCGGACGTGACCCTTGGCACGCAGGTGCAGGCCGCGCCCTGTCGCCACACCCGGTGCAATCCCCTCTACAACACGTGTTTCCCGGCGGTCGCCGCCACCTGTATCGTGCCCAAGAAGGGCACGATCTGCACGGGTTCGGTTTCCTGCGGGTAGCTTTCCGGGGGCCGGCGGCACCGCCGGCCCCGTTCGCTCTGCCGGGCGAACAGCGGAGGAGAAGTGCAGGTCGACGAATTGACGGATGGAGGGGTGGTGCGAAAGGAGGGATTCGAACCCTCATGGGTTGCCCCACCGGATCCTAAGTCCGGCGCGTCTGCCAGTTCCGCCACTTTCGCCAGGCGATGCTCGCGACAGTTTACCGCAGCGAGTCGACGGTCCGGCCGGGTCAGCGAATCCTGAACGATGTCGTGCCCCGATCGATGACCTGGTCCGGCAGGATCTCCCGGACCGCCAGGACGTAGTCCCCGGAGGCGAGGCCCTCCACTGGCAGCAGAGTCTTCACGAGATCAGCCGTAGGGCCTTCGATGTCGATGCGTTTCTCGCGGACCGGGGCGTCTTCGCGGAGGACGATCAGTTGCAGTAAGCGTGGGCCGGCCGGCGCGCCGGGCACGGACCCGGTCGCGGCCCCCGACGGCGCTCCGCCGCTCATCCGGAAGCCGCAGGCCACCTTCTCGCCCGGCTCGAACAGACTCTTCATCGCCGGGCCGATGGTCGTGCTGGCGGGTTGGTCGTCACCGGCGCCCGCGGCGACCCCCACCGGCACCTCGACCCAGACGCTGTCCTCGCTGAGGGAGTAAAGCGACAGGCCGAGAATGTCCGATCCCATCGCCGGGGCGGCGGACATTCTCAAATGCGCGCCGCCGACCGCCGCGGCCGCGTCGTCGGAGACGACTGCCGTGACCGACTGGGCGGCGGCCGGCAGCCGGACCCGGCAATAGAGATTGATCCCCGACGGTCGCTTCGCGTCGAGGCCGCCGGACAGGGCAATGCGCACCGCGCGGGCAGAACGGAAGGTCTCGTGCAGCCCCTCGTCGATGGCGACCAGGCCGACCGTCAGCCGGGCGGTGAGCCGGTCCTGCTCCGGTAGAAACAGGACCCGCTCGCCCGGGACGTGGATCACCAGATCGGTGAGGCG
>JAGYID010000235.1 GCA_018606725.1 Acidobacteriota bacterium | reverse complement strand
GAAAGCGCTGCATTAGACTCCGCGCCGATGCTCGACATGTCCTGGGTTCGCGATCATTTGACGGAGATGGAAACCGCGCTGCGCAACCGCGGGGCGCAGATCGACCTGGCGGAATTCACCCGCCTCGATGACGCGCGTCGCGCCGCGCTGCGCGAGGTGGAAGCCCTGAAAGCCCGGCGCAACAAGGTGTCCGACGAAATCGCCACGCTGAAGAAGGCGAAGCAGGACGCCGCCACACTGATCGACGAAATGCGCACCGCCGGCGAGCGGATCAAGGGGCTCGACGCGAAGACCGCCGACGCCGAGGCCGGCCTGCAGACGTTCCTGCTCAACGTCCCCAATGTGCCGCACGCCAGCGTCCCCGTGGGGCGATCGGCCGACGACAACGTCGAAGTGCGCCGCTGGGGGACGCAGCCGCAGTTCGACTTTCAGCCGCAGCCGCACTGGGACATCGGAACGCGGCTCGGCATCCTCGACTTCGAGCGCGCCGCCAAGCTGTCGGGGGCGCGCTTCGCGGTGTACCTCGGCGCCGGCGCGCGCCTCGAGCGGGCGCTGATCAACTTCATGCTCGACCGTCACACGCGCACGAACGGCTACACGGAGATCCTGCCGCCGCTCATGGTCAACGCCAAGACGATGACCGGCACCGGCAACCTGCCGAAGTTCGAGGACGACCTGTTCAAGATCGAGAAGACCGGGCTGTACCTGATCCCGACCGCGGAAGTGCCGCTGACCAACCTGCACGCCGAGGAGATCCTCGACGGCGCCCGGCTGCCGCTGTCGTACACCGCCTACACGCCGTGCTTCCGCAGCGAGGCGGGCTCGTACGGCAAGGATGTCAAGGGGTTGATCCGGCAGCACCAGTTCAACAAGGTCGAGCTGGTGAAGATCACCCGGCCGGAGGACTCGCTGCAGGCGCTCGAGCGGTTGACCGCGGACGCCGAGGGCATCTTGCAGGCGCTGGGACTGCCGCACCGGGTCGTCGCCCTGTGCACCGGCGACATCGGCTTCGCGTCGATGAAAACCTACGATATCGAGGTCTGGCTGCCGTCGTTCGGGACCTACCGCGAGATCTCCTCGTGCTCCAACTGCGGCGACTTCCAGGCGCGGCGGGCCTCCATCCGCTTCCGCCGCGAGCCGACCGCCAAGGTCGAGTTCTGCCACACCCTCAACGGCTCCGGCCTGGCGGTCGGCCGGACGCTGGTCGCCATCCTCGAGAACGGTCAGCGCAAGGACGGCAGCGTCGTCATCCCCGAGGCGCTCCCGTGCTGCGCCGCGCCGTTTTCCCGCTCGTCATCGCGGCGATCCTCGCGGACGCCGCGCCGTCCGCCTGCTTGGGAGGCGAGACGCCCGCCGTGGACCCGGCGCCGCCCGAGGAGCCCGCGCCGGCCGGGACGCCTGCGCCCGCGCCGGCTCCGGCGGAGACCGGAACCCCCGCTTCGCGCGCGACATTCAAGCAGGCGACGCGCACCTTCTTCGATGACGGCGGCTATCTGGTCACCTTTCCGAAGCGGACGACGGCGCGCGGCGCCTGGTGGACCTCTGGATTCGTCGCCGGCACGGCGCTCCTGATCAACCGCGATGAGGAAATCCGCGGCTGGGTGCTGGAGCAGGACGGGCCGACGGCGCGACGGATCGCCACCAAGTTCGAGCCGCTCGGGCGGCATCAGACCGAGGCGGCGGCGCTCGGGCTCGCCTACCTGGGCGGGCGACTCGCCGACAGCCCGCGGCTGACCGAGGCTTCAGCCAGGGCCTTCGAAGCCTATCTCTGGAGCGCCGTCATCGTCGCGGCCAGCAAGGCGGCGTTCGGGCGCGAGGCGCCGGACGAGGGTTCGGGAGAGGGGCGGTTCTTCGCCGGCGCGACCATCTTTCCGAGCGGGCACACGACCCGCTCGTTCGCCATCGCCGCGGTGTTCGCCGATCGCTACGGCAAGCCGGGCGCCTGGATCGCCTACCCGGTCGCGGCGCTCGTCGGCCTGTCGACCGTCGAGGAGGATCTGCACTGGGCGTCCGATGTGCTGGCCGGGGCCGGACTCGGACTGGCGATCGGCAAGGGGATTGTCGCGCGTCACCCGGCCCCGGCTCGGGCGCGGCGGGCGGAATGGCAGATGCTGCCGGCGCCCGGCGGGGCGATGATCCACGTCACGTTCTGACCGCGCCGTTCTCCGGGCCGCCGAGCAGGCCCTCGACCGCCGCGACCTGCTCGGAGGCGCCGGCGACCAGGATGGTGTCCTTCTCCTGCAGGACGAACCAGGCGTCGGGCGACGGATACGAGTGGCCGTCGCGCACCACCGCCAGCACCAGGGCGCCGGTCGCCTCGCGGATGCCGGCGTCCTTCAGGCTCCTGCCGGCGAGGCCGGAGCCGGGCGGGATCTCCAGAAACTCGACGCGCATGGCGTCGAGAGTGCGGGCCACCTCGCCGAGCGCCTGCGGGGCGAAATCGGTCCGCCGGAAGATCTCGTAACGGCCGCTGCGCAACCGGCCGATCTGCCGCTCGACCGCCTGCTTCGG
>JAGYID010000178.1 GCA_018606725.1 Acidobacteriota bacterium | reverse complement strand
GCACAGGTGCTCGACGATCGGGATGCCGGCGCCCAGCAGCAGGGTGTGCGCCGGCCGCGCCCCGTCGGCGGTGTCGTCGATGTTCAGCGAGTCGATGCCCACCAGGGCGGCGCCGGCGCGGATCAGCAGCTCGGCGGCCTCGGCGGTGAGATAGGGATGGCCGTCAAAGTATCGCTTGGTCCGCCAATGCGCGTCCCAGCCGGTCTCGACCAGCACGGCGCGGCCGCGCAACTCGAGGTCGCCGAAGGCGGCGGTGCCGACGGCGCGCCCGGAACGGTGGCGGGCCCGCACGACGATCCCCTCGAGATTGGCGACCGCCTCCAGCGGCAGCGCCGCGACATCGCTCCCCTCCGCGAATCGGTGAAACGGCGTGTCGACGTAGGTGCCGGTATTGGCGACCATGTCGATCCGGCCGATGTGGAACTCGGTGCCGACGGCATAGCGACGCCTCGACTCCTCGCGGCTCAGGTAATCGTGGATCTCCGGCCCCGGCAGGCCGGGATAGGTGAGCATTCCCGCCTCGACCGCGTGGCTGACGTCGATCAGCCGCGGCGCGCGCGGCATCGTCATGCGGCGGCTCATGGCGCGGGCGCCGGTGCGGGTGCGACCGGGGGCTGCGGGGCGGCCGGGCCGGGCGCCGGCGCGTCGGGCGGCGGGCCCGGGTTGCCGGTGTCGAGCACCGCCCGCCAGGCGCCGTCCGGCTGCCTGCGCCAGATGGTGACGTACTTGCCGTACGAGGCGCGCGGCTGGCCGTCGGGGCCGGCGCCGTGCAGCTCGTAGGTGCCCCAGGTGTAACCGAGATCGCCGGAGCGCGACACGTCGGCGGCGTGCGGCTCCCACGTCAGGGTGAAGCTCCCTCCCTCCGCCAGCCGCCGGCGGATCTCCGTCCGGCCGATCACCGGCCGGTCGCCCATCGGCAGCTGCACCGCGTCGTCGGTCATGTAGGTGAAGAACGCCTCGGCCGCGCCCCGCTCCACCGACAGGGCTGAGAACTCCCGGTCGACCCGCAGCAACGCCTCGCGCCCGGCCCCCTCGTCGGGGACGGCCGCGCCGGTCGCGTCCCCGGCGCGCGCCGCGGCTTCGCCGCCGGCCGGCTTCGCGGGAGGCGGGCCGGGGTCGTCGACGCCGCGGCCGAGGGCGGCGAGGGCCACCGACAGGGTGAGGTCGGTCCAGGTCGAGTACATCGCGCCGGAAGGGTGCAGGCCGTCGGCGACCACCAGCGTGGCATCGGTCGCCATCCAGCGGCTGTCGGTCGTGACGTTCACATAATGCGCGCCGGCGCGCTCGCTCTCCTCGCGGTTGACGACGTTGAACCGATCGATCTCCATGGCGATCTTCGTCCGGTCGCGCCCCTTGGCGAAGGGGGTGACGCCCCAGTCGGGGATCGACAGGACGACGACGCGCGCCGGGCGGCCGCCGGCGAAGCCGACGGCGCGCGCCAGGAGGGCACGGAACTGCTTCCGGTACTCTTCGGCGCCGCGGCCGCGGTACTGGTTGTTGACGCCGATGAGCAGGGTGACGAGGTCGAAACGGCCGGCGGGAGCGGCGGCGTCGATGCCGGCCGACAGCTCGTCGGTCGTCCAGCCGGTCCTGGCGATGATGACCGGATCCTGCACCGGCAGCCCGCGCCCGCGCAGCAGCGCCGCCAGCTGCATCGGCCAGCGCTCGGCGGGCGCGACCCCTTCGCCGATGGTGTAGGAATCGCCGAGCGCCAGGAGGCGAAGCAGCGCGGGACCCGGCGCGGCCGGAGCGGAACCGTCCGCCGCGAGCAGCAGCGTCGGGGCGAATGCCGCGAGCAGCAGGGCCGGCATGAAGCGGAGAGACATCAGCGGTTCCTCCGGGCGATCAGGCGGTCGCCTGCGCCCGCGGAGTGGCGGTGGCGGGGCGGTGCTTTCGGCCGAGGATGCGGGCGAGGAACTCCCCGGTGTGCGAGGCGCCGATGCGGGCGACCTCCTCGGGCGTGCCCTCGGCCACGAGGCGGCCGCCCTCCTCGCCCCCCTCCGGCCCCAGGTCGATGATCCAATCGGCGGTCTTGATGACGTCGAGGTTGTGCTCGATGACGATCACCGTGTTGCCGGCTTCGACCAGCGCGTTCAGCACCTCGAGCAGCTTCTGGATGTCGGCGAAGTGCAGCCCGGTCGTCGGCTCGTCGAGGATGTACACCGTCCGGCCGGTGGCGCGGCGGCTGAGCTCCTTCGACAGCTTGATGCGCTGGGCCTCGCCCCCCGACAGCGTCGTCGCCGACTGGCCCAGCTTGATGTACGACAGCCCGACGGCGTCGAGCGTCTCCAGCTTGCGGCGGATGACCAGGTGGTGCTCGAAGAACGGCAGCGCCTCCTTGACCGACATCTCCAGCACGTCGGCGACGTTCTTCCCCTTGTACGACACCTCGAGCGTCTCGCGGTTGTAGCGCCGCCCCTTGCAGACGTCGCAAGTGACGTAGACGTCGGGCAGGAAGTGCATCTCGATCTTGATGATGCCGTCCCCTTCGCAGGCCTCGCAGCGGCCGCCCTTGACGTTGAACGAGAAGCGGCCCGCCTGGTAGCCCCGCGTCCGGGCGTCGGGGACCGCCGCGAACAGGTCGCGGATCGGCGTGAACAATCCGGTGTAGGTGGCCGGGTTGCTGCGCGGCGTGCGGCCGATGGGGGATTGGTCGATGTCGATGACCTTGTCGACCAGGTCGACGCCCTTGATCGTCCTGTGCCGGCCGGGGCGGATCGGCGTGCGGTACAGGGCGCGCGCCAGCGCCTTGTAGAGCGTCTCGTTCACCAGCGTGCTCTTGCCCGAGCCCGACACGCCGCAGACCGCTGTCAGCAGGCCGAGCGGGAAGCGGACGTCGAGCGACTTGAGATTGTTCTCCTCGGCGCCCAGCACCGTCAGCCAGCCGCGCTTCGCGTCGGCGGCCGGGGCCGGGCGGCGGCGGGCCGGCACCGGGATGGCCATGCGGCCGCTGAGATAGCGGCCGGTCAGCGAGGCCGGGTGCGCGGCGATCTCCGCCGGCGTGCCCTGCGCGACGACGCGACCGCCCTCCTCGCCGGCGCCGGGACCGAGATCGACGACGTGGTCGGCGGCCCGGATGGTCTCCTCGTCGTGCTCGACGACGATGACGGTGTTGCCCAGGTCGCGCATGGCGCACAGCGTGTCGAGCAGCTTGCGGTTGTCGCGCTGGTGCAGCCCGATCGACGGCTCGTCGAGGACGTACAGCACGCCGGTCAGCCGCGAGCCGATCTGCGTCGCCAGCCTGATGCGCTGGCCCTCGCCGCCCGACAACGTCGCGGCGGTGCGCGACAGCGTCAGGTAGCCGAGCCCGACGTTGAGCAGGAACCCGAGCCGCTCGCGGATCTCCTTCAGGACCTGGTGGGCGATCTGCAGCTCGCGCTCGCTCAGGTCGAGGGCGTCGAAGGTGCGCAGCGCCTCCTTGATCGGCAGCCCGGTGTACCAGGCGATGTTGTGCCCCTGGATCTTCACCGCCAGCGATTCGGGCTTCAGGCGCGCCCCTTCGCAGGCGCCGCACGGCTCGAGCGACATGAAGCGCTCGATCTCCTCCCGCAGGCCGGAGGATTCGGTGGAGCGGTAGCGGCGCATCATCGCCGGAATGACGCCCTCGAACGGCTTGCGGAAGTAGTAGCGGTTGCGGCCCTCGAGATACTCGTAGTCGAACTCGCGCTCGCCGCTGCCATAAAGAAGGATGCGCTGCGCCTCCTTCGGCAGGTCGGCGAACGGCGCGGCGATGTCGAACTTCATGGCGCGGGCCAGCGACGCCACCGCCATCCGCAGCATCGACTGGCCGTATCCCCAGACGCCGCTGATCGCCCCCTCGCGCACCGAGACCGTCGGGTTGGTGACCACCTTGGTCGGGTCGACCTCGAGATGCGCGCCGATGCCGTCGCACGACGGGCAGGCGCCGTACGGCGAGTTGAACGAGAACATCCGCGGCGCCATGTCCTGCACCGAGGAGCCGCATTTTGGACAGGCGAGCTGGTCGGAGAACAGGATGTCGCGCCCGCCCTTCTCGCCCAGCACGTTGATCGTCGTCAGCCCCTCGGCCAGCTTCAGGGCGGTCTCGAGCGAGTCGGTCAGGCGGCCCCGGATGTCCGGCTTCATCACCAGCCGGTCGACGACGATCTCGATGGTGTGCTTCTTCTTCTTGTCGAGGGCGATGCCGTCGGAGATCTCCTGCACGTGGCCGTCGACCCGGGCCCGCACGAACCCCTTGCGGACCGCCTCCATCAGCGGCTTGCGGTATTCGCCCTTGCGGCCGCGCACGATCGGCGCCAGCACTTGCAGCCGGGTCCCCTCGGGCAGCTCCAGGACCTGGTCGGCGATCTGCTGCACCGTCTGCCGGGTGATCGG